>NZ_JBIAMS010000007.1:0-286235 GCF_042874195.1 Streptomyces sp. NPDC004134
ACGCCCGGTCTCATTCCGAACCCGGAAGCTAAGCCCGTCCGCGCCGATGGTACTGCATGGGGGACCGTGTGGGAGAGTAGGTCACCGCCGAACAAACTTCAGTACTCAACCCCCGGACACCGTCCGGGGGTTGAGTCATTTCCGCACCCCTCACACCCCCAGCGACAGCCCCGGCCAGCGGCTGCGCGCCTGCTCCGGCGAGCGCATCGTGGCCAGCGTGGGCAGTCCCTCGCGGTCGCCTTCGGTGAGGAGGGCGGGGAGCTGGGCGAGGGGGGCGACTGCGGCTACGTCGTCGAGGACAAGGGTGAGTGGTGGGTCGAGCCGGCCGGTGGATGACCCTGCGGCCATGCGGCGGCCGTGCTCGACCACGTCTGTGGCGAGGGCGGTGAGCAGTGGCATCGCACCCGGGCGGGACCGGGGACCCTCGATGGCTTCACCCACCAGATAGAGCGTTCCCCCTTCGTCGATGAATGACTCCAATACGAGCGAATCTGCTCGGGTCGGTTTGGAAGCGTTGCGCATGTGGATCGATGACATGCCCTCCAGCGCCGTCGCCACGAGCTCCGCCGCCGCGTCCCGCCGCTCCGGATGCCCGGTCAGCGCCGACTCCAGCTCGCCGGCCGCGCCCGACGCCGCTTCCGGCGCCGAGCGCAGGATGCCCACCGGTTCGTGGGCGCCCGTGCCCTGGGCCCAGCGGTGGACCTGGGCGAAGGGGCGGTCCGCTACGGCGGCGGCGTGCAGCCAGCACGCCAGCATCGTCTCCGCGGTGTCCGCCACCGTGGTGTCCGTACGGTGCTGGGGCCGTACCGGGCGTAGGAGAGCTGCCGCTCGCCCGGACGCCGTGCCGCGTTCCGTGCAGCCGGCGGCCGGGGACCAGCGGAGTCGGTCCGGGGTGTCGCAGAGCTGGCCCGGGTCGTAGACGAGGACGGGGCCGAGCTTGCCGCGGGCGTCCTTGGTGTCCGCCCACAGGGTGGCGTCCGAGGTGATGACGAGCGCCGGCCCCTCTGCTCCCAGCAGCGTCTCCCGGGTGACCGCCATCGCCGTCGGGCTGCCCTTGCGGAACACCAGCGGGCCGGCGTGCGTCGGCGGCAGTCCGGCCGGGGGCCGGGCTCGGCCCTGCCGCGGGACGGTGGGGAGGGACTGCGCGGGCTGCGGGCGTGGCTCCTGCGTGGGTCGTACGGGCGCTCTGCGCTGGGGCGTGGGCTGTGCCGGGGGCTGCGTGTCCTCGTACCGGTCCTGCTCCTCGTACCGGCCCTCCAGGCCGCCTGCCAGCGCCTCGTCTCCCGCGGCCGCCTTGCGTGCCGCCGCCCGCCGGGCCCGCCAGCTCGCCATCGTCGTCATCCCCACGAGCGTGAACGTGCCGAGCACCATCAACTGGCTGATGAACACGCCCCAGAACAGCCCCCACCCCGACAGGGACTCCCGCGGCGTGTCCGGCCAGGCGGCCGGCAGGTCGTGCGGCTCGGAGACCAGCTCGCGCATCGCCAGCGGCGTGCGTGTGAAGGTGACGCCGTCCGGCCACGCGCCGTGCGCCAGCAGCCCGGACAGACCCGTCGCCGTCCACGCCAGAATGGTCAGGCCGAGCAGGAACGCCAGAATGCCGAGGAGCAGGGCGTCGGGGATGCCCCGCTCCGGGCCGTCCTGCTGCCCGCCGCCCCGGTTACGTCCACCGCGACCCTGCGCCATCTCAGGCCACCGTCGATTCCTTCGCCATCACCACCGGGCCGGTGTCGTCCGCCGCCTCCAGGGCCGGTACCGGGGCGGACTCCGTCATCGCCCGGTCGGTGAAGACCAGCGGCCGTTCGGCCTCGGTCACCAGGTGCTTGACCACCTGCACGTTGCCGTTGACGTCCCAGACGGCGATGCCGGGCGTCAGGGTCGGGATGATCTCGACGGCCCAGCGCGGCAGTCCGAGGACTTTTCCCGTCGCGCGGGCCTCGTCGGCTTTCTGCGCGTAGATCGTACGTGTCGACGCCATCTTCAGGATCGCCGCCGCCTCCCGCGCCGCGGCTCCGTCCACGACGTCCGACAAGTGGTGCACGACGGCGACGAAGGAGAGGCCGAGCCGGCGGCCGAACTTCAGCAGCCGCTGGAAGAGCTGGGCGACGAAGGGGGAGTTGATGATGTGCCATGCCTCTTCGACCAGGAAGATGCGCTTCTTGCGGTCGGGGCGGATCCAGGTGTGCTCCAGCCACACGCCGACGATGGCCATGAGGATCGGCATGGCGATCGAGTTCCGGTCGATGTGGGAGAGGTCGAAGATGATGAGCGGCGAGTCGAGGTCGATGCCGACGGTCGTCGGGCCGTCGAACATGCCGCGCAGGTCGCCGTCGACCAGGCGGTCGAGGACGAGGGCGACGTCCAGGCCCCAGTTGCGGACGTCCTCGACGTCGACGTTCATGGCCTCGGCGGCGGTCGGCGCCGGGTGGCGGAGCTGCTCGACGATGTCGGTGAGCACCGGCTGGCGGTCGGTGACGGTCCCGGTGACGTGACCGTGGGCGACCTTGAGGGCGAAGCCGGAGCGCTCGTCCAGGCCGCTGCCGGTGGCGACTTCGATGATCGTACGGAGCAGGGCGAGCTGGCCGGTGGTGGTGATCGCCGGGTCGAGCGGGTTGAGGCGGATGCCGCTGTCGAGGGCCGCCAGGGGGTCGAGGCGGATCGGGGTGATGCCGAGCTCCTGCGCGATCAGCGCCCACTCGCCGACGCCGTCCTCGCCCTGGGCGTCGAGCACGACGACCTGGCGGTCGCGGAAGCGCAGTTGGCGCAGGACGTAGGTCTTCTCCAGCGCGGACTTGCCGTTACCCGACTCGCCGAGCACCAGCCAGTGCGGCGCGGGGAGCTGCTGGCCGTAGAGCTGGAAAGGGTCGTAGATGTAGCCCTTGCCGCTGTAGACCTCGCGGCCGATGATGACGCCGGAGTCGCCCAGGCCGGGCGCGGCGGTGGGCAGATAGACGGCCTGTGCCTGCGCGGAGGAGGTGCGCACGGGCAGCCGCTGGGTCTCCGTCTTGCCGAAGACGAAGCCCGCGAAGGCACGCGTCGCCAGATCGAGGAGGTCGGCCATGGGGGGTCACCTGATCCCGGTCGCGGAGGGCGGGGTGTTGACGAGCGCGCGGCGGTGCCCGCGCTCGTACGGGGTGCCCTTCCGGGCGTGGACCGGGGCGTGGGGCGAGGGGGCGCGGTGCGCCGCGCGTTCCCTGTCGTGGGGGAGCATCAACCGCTGGGCCATGGGGGTCACCTGATCCCGGTCGCGAAAGGCAGGGTGTTCACGAAGGCGCGGTGGTGCTCTCTGTCGCACCATTCCAGTTTCAGGTATGACTTCCCCGCCGAGGCGCGGATCGTGCGCTTGTCGCGGGCGAGAGCCTCGGGGGAGCGGGCGGAGACCGTGAGGTAGCCGACGATGTTGACGCCGGCGGCGCCGGAGGCGAGGTCCTCGCCGCGCTGGTCGATGCGCTCGTGGTGGGCGATGTCCCGGGGGTCGACGACGCGGTTCATCTTCGCCTGCCTGGACGCCTCGGCGTCGTCGTTCGTCTTCTCCGTCAGCATCCGCTCGATGGCCACTTCTGTGGGCTCCAGGTCCATGCATACGGCGACCGTGCGGATGACGTCCGGGGTGTGGACGAGGAGCGGGGCGAGGAAGTTGACGCCGACCGGGGTCATCGGCCATTCCTTCACCCACGCCGTGGAGTGGCACCAGGGGTCGCGGGTCGCCGACTCGCGGGTCTTGGCGCGCAGGTACTGCGGGTCTACGGCGTCCAGTTCGGCCGGCCAGGCGTTGCGCTGGGTCATGGCCTGGATGTGGTCGATGGGGTGGTCCGGGTCGTACATGGAGTGCACGAGGGCCGAGAGCCGCGCGATGCCGAGCGGCTGCCGTACCCGGATGTCGGCCTCGGCGAGACGGGCGCAGATGTCGCCCAGCTCGCGGGCCATGATGACGGCGATGCACTCGTCGCGGCTCTGCTTGGTCGCGCGGCCCATGACCGTGGCCTCCTGGCCGAGGTCGCGGGTGTAGGGCATGCAGGCGACGAGGTACGCGCGGTGCTGCTCGGAGGAGGTGGACACCATCGACTGGAGCTGGTCGTACGAGCCCTTTATCCACTGCGGCGCGCGCGGGTCGCCGCGCTGCGAGACGTCCTTGGCGTGCGCGTCGGGGTCGGCGGGGAGCGTACGGGCGAGCATCTGCAGACGGCGTACGAAGCCGTCGCCGTTGGCGGCGTGCTTGAGCAGCGTGCCGAAGCGGTCGACGAGGGCTTCCTGGTCCTCGCTGTCGCGCAGGCCGACGCCCGGGCCCTCGATCTCTATGACGGCGGTGACGGTGCGGCGGTCCGCGTGCAGCAGGACGGCGATCTCGTCGGGGCCGAAGGGGGCGACCATCCAGTTGATACGGCCGATGCCGGGCGGGGTGCCGACGGCGACCTCCTCGCCGCTGAGGCGGGTGCCGGCTTCCTGGGCGCCGGAGCGGTAGACGGCGGCGCCGCTGCGCAGGAGGCGGCGGTGGCTGCGGCTGATCTCGAACCAGCGGTAGAAGGTGCGCCCGCGGTACGGGACGTAGACGGCGGCGAGGGCGAGCAGCGGGAAGCCCATCAGCAGCACGATGCGCAGCGTCAGCACGGGGACGAGGAGGCCGCACATCATCCCGAGGAAGGCGCCGCCGATGATCATGCCGATCTCGCCGGTCTCGCGGTTGCGGCCGACGATGGCGTTGGGGCGGGCCTTGCCGATGAGGTACGTGCGACGGGGGGTGATCGGTGGTGTGTCGTGCGTGGTCACCGCAGGTCACCTCCTGTTTCCGGGCTGCTGGGGGGACTGCGGGGGCACGCTGCGGCCGCCCTGCGAGCCGGGACCGGAGCCGCCGGTGCTGTGGTTGGCGGTGCTCGGCTTGGGCGGGGCGGACTGCTGCGGGCGGCTGCTGTGGGCGGAGACGCCACCGGCGACGGGGTTGGCGGGCTTGGCCGCGGAGCGGGACTCGCCGGTGGCGCCGCCGGCGGGTCCCGACGACGAGGTGCGGGAGCCGTGGGTCTTCATGCCGGCGGTGACGAGGGCGGCGGGGGTGGCCATGACGGCGGAGGCCGGGTTGGCGGAGGTGGCGCGGCGGCCCTGCTTGGCGGTCATGATCTCGTCGCCGAAGCCGGGCACGAAGCGGTAGATCATCGCGCTGGCGAAGATGGCGAGCAGGATGATGGCGAGGCCGGAGACGACGGCGGAGAAGGCGTCGGGTCCTTCCTCGGCGGAGAGGGCGCCGGCGAGGCCCAGGACGATGACGATGACCGGCTTGACGAGGATCACGGCGATCATGATCCCGGCCCAGCGGCGGACGTGGTGCCACATGTTCTTGTCGACGAGCCCGGCGTAGACGGCGGTGCCGAGGAGGGCGCCGACGTAGAGGAGCGCGGCGCGGATGACGAGCTCCAGCCAGAGCACGCCTGCGGCGAGCACGGAGACGAGGGAGACGACGATGAGCATGATCGGGCCGCCGCCGATGTCCTCGCCCTTCTTGAGCGCTTCCGAGAAGCCGCCGAAGAAGGTGTCGGTGTTGGACGACGTACCGGAAGCGATGGCTTCCGTGACGGAGTCGGTGGCGGTGACCAGGGTGTAGAGGACGAGGGGGGTGAAGGCGGAGGCGAGGACGGTGAGCCAGAGGAAGCCGATGGCCTCGCCGAGGGCTTCGCCGAGGGGGACGCCGCGGATGGCGCGCTTGGCGACGGCCAGGAGCCAGAGGGTGAGGGTGAGGATGGTGGAGGCGGCGAAGACGACGGCGTACTGGCGCAGGAAGGTGGCGTTGGTGAAGTCGACGGTGGTGGTGGAGTTGACGGCGTCGGAGAGCTTGTCGATGGTCCAGGCGGCGGCTTCGGCACACCCCTTCGCCAACGAGGACAGCGGATCGACGGATTCGGTCGGATCGCTGGGCGCGTCGGGGGCGGAGCCCTGGCGGTCGCCTTCGCCTTCGCAGTAGTCGCGGGCGGGGCCGCGGATGAGGTCGCAGGAGTCGCCGTCCTGGGCGGCGGCGCGGCCGGCGGCGAGGACGGCGACGAACTGCGCGCCCCCGAGGAGTGCGCCCAGGCGGAGGGCGCGGCGGCGGTCAGCGGGCATAGGTGAACCCTCCGAACTCCTCGATGGCCTTGGCCATGTCCTCGGCGGAGGAGGCGGTCTGGTCGCGCCCGACGGGCACCGGGCCGTCCTTCTGCGTGTAGTCGGACACCTTCCAGTCGCCGTCGGCCCACTGGAGCTCGTACGTCGTGGTGTACCAGCTCTCGGTGACGGGGTTCTCGGAGTCCTCGCCGGCGAGGCCGAAGAGCGCCGAGTACCAGACGGCGATCTTCGCGGTGTCGTCGGTGTACGCCTTCACGCTGGCGCCGACCGGGTTGATCCGGGAGACGAACGTCGTCCCGGTGGGTGCCGTCCCGTCCTCCTCCAGGCCGATGCGCTGGAGGAACGCCGGGTCGTCGTAGACCTCGTCGAGAGCGGAGAGACGGGCCTCGGCGACTCCGGGGACGTAGAGCGAGCGGACGATGTCGGCGCGCTCTTCTTCGTCGAACATCCCGGCGCCGGCCAGCGGCACGGTGTAGTTCGCCGCTGCCGACTGGGCGCCCTCTGCGGATTGGGGGAAGCCTGTGGGGATGCCGTTGGCGGGGGTATTTACCGGGGTGTCGCCTGTGGGGGAGGTGGGTTGGGCCTTGGTGTCGGGGTTGGCGGGGGACTCGGGGTCGTCCTCGGTGTTGCCGCCGCGGTTCGCGAAGGCGATCGCGGCGATGAGGAGGACCACGACGCCCACGACCGTGACCATCGCGCGGGAGGGCGAGACGCGGCCGCCGCGGCGGGTGCCGTAGCGGGCGTCGTTGTCGCCTTCGGCGAAGCGGGTGCGGGTGCCGGGTTCGGGGGTGGCGTAGTCGACGTAGTCGTCGTCGTGGCTCATGCCGGGTCCCCCCCTCCGTGCGCCGGTGCCGCGTTGCACCGGCGTGCCGTAGGCACAAGAAGGTAGCGGTGCGCCGTCTGACGTCTTACGGGGGTCCCCGGGCCGCGGCCGGGGGGTGGTCGCCTCCCGGGTCGCGGGCTCGGGCGACGTCCCGTCGCCGTGTGCCGCACCGCCGTTCGCCGTACGCCTGGCCCAGAAGTCACGGCCCGGCCTACACCGCCATTCCGTACACGATCGTGAACACGGTGCCGAGGGAGCCGATGATGAACACTCCCGTCAGACCGGCCACGATCAGCCCCTTGCCCTGCTCCGCGCTGAACGTGTCGCGCAGCGCGGTCGCGCCGATGCGCTGCTTGGCCGCGCCCCAGATCGCGATGCCCAGGCACAGCAGGATCGCGACCGCCATGACCACTTCGATCATCACGCGCGCTTCTTGGCCCAGGCTTCCGAAGGGGCCCCAGTCAGGGGCGATACCGCCGATGATGGTGTTGATGTCGCCCTTGTCGGCTGCCAGGAACATGTCGTAACTCACCGCCCCATGCGCTGTGTTGCCGTCCGGGGTGGACGGCAGGAGTCATTGTCCATCCTCCCTGATGATGCCCTCGTGAGAGTCGATTTGGCGTCAACCGCGGGGATTTCACAAGGGTGTTCGGCGCTCTCCGCCGACTTTCCTGTGTGTATCACGTTAGGTGACTATTGGCAACGCTGCGTGCCTGCGGGGTCGGGGAGGCGATCGGCTTGTCCGACCTGCGCCGAATCGGAGTATGTGAAGAGTGGGGGCCGCGGTGACGGGTGCCGGGCGGGCCTCGTTGGTGGAATTGACTCAAACAGGCCCCAGGGAAGGCGGCGGATGTGTTCGAAGGGATGACGGTCGTCTCGGGGGCCGTGGTGCTCGTCGGCGCGGTCAGCGGCGTTGGCGCGTCCTTGCAGCAGGGCGCCGGGCCGGGGGTGTTGACGTCGCCGGCGTCGGAGGTGGTGGAGGTGGCCGGCGTGGTTTCCGCGGGCGAGGGTGCGGAGGGCGGATCGCCCGTGCCGGCCGTGGTCTGACGCGGCGCGCCCGCCGCCGGGGTGCGGCGGCGGGCGGGTCGTACGCGGGGGCGCGCGGGCGGCGCGTCCAAGTGCTTTACACGGGCTGGCCGATGGGGCGCATGACGACCGTGTTGACGTCGACGCCCTCCGGCTGGTTCAGCGCCCAGACGATCGACTCGGCGACCTGGTCGGACGTCATCATCTCCATCCCCTCCGGCGCCCCGCCCATGCCGTCCCAGAAGAGCGTGTCGGTGCGGCCGGGGGCGACGAGCGTGACGCCGATGCCGTCGCCGGTGACCATGCGGCGGGTGTTCTCGGCCAGCCCCGTCATCGCCCACTTGGTGATGCCGTAGATGTTGCCCGGGGTGTGGACGAAGCCCGCGACGCTGCCGACGATGACGATCCGGCCGCGGGTCTCGCGCAGCGCCTCCAGCGAGCTGCGGATGAGCAGGGCGGGGCCCAGGACGTTGGTGAGCACCATGTCGCGCCAGCCGGCCGGGTCGCCGGTGCCGAGGTCGTCGTGGCTGGCGAAGCCGGCGTTGGCGACGACCGCGTCGAGCCGGCCGAACGCCGCGAGCGTGGCCTGCACCGCCTCGGCCACCGCCTCGTGGTCGGAGGCGTCGCCCGGCAGCGTCAGCAGCTCCGGCGGGTCGCCGGCGTCCTTGGCGAACCGGCGCAGCCGCTCGGCGCCGCGGCCGGTGACGGCGACGCGGCCGCCGCGGGCGAGGAGCTGGCGGGCCGCGGCGGCGCCGATGCCGCTGCCGCCGCCGGTGACGAGGGTGACGGGCGAGTCGTGGGTCATGGGTACGGGCCTCCGGGTGCCGTTCTGGTCGGACGCGGCGAGTGCACCACTTGGAGTGTTCTCTATGTCAACACCCCTGGTGAGGCCGGGCGGAGGTGGCCGTACGGCACGGGCGGCGGTGGTGCTGGCGCCACCTGGGGTCCGGCGGTCGGCACCAGTGATCACAGGGCGTATGCGGACGAGGGTGGAGCCCGCCACACCACGACCCAGGGAGACCGCCGTGAACCGCACCCGCACCCGCACCGCCGCCCGCCGCGCCGGGGCCGCCGCCCTCCTCGCCGCCGTCGTCGCCGGTGCCGCCGCGCCCGTCGCCGCCGCCCACGGCGCCGGGGGCGCCCCCGACCCCGTACAGCGCCGCCTCGACGCCCTCGTCGAGCGCGACGGCGTCCCCGGCGCCCTCGCGTACGACGGCCGCACGACCCGTACCGCCGGCGTCGCCGACACCGCCACCGGGCGGCCCATGGTCGGCGCCGAGGGCCGCTACCGGATGGCCAGCAACACCAAGGCGTTCACCGCCACGGCCGTGATGCGGCTGGTCGCCGCGGGCGAGGTGCGGCTGGACGCGCCGGCCGCGCGGTACGTGCCGCAGCTCGCCGGCACCGGCGTCACCGTGCGGCACCTGCTCAAGCAGACCAGCGGGCTGCCGGAGTACCTGCGGTTCGTCGACTGGAGCAGCGCCGCGACCGACGAGGAGTACCTCGCGCTCGCCCTCGGCCACCCCGCCGACTTCGAACCGGGCGCCCGCTGGGGCTACTCCAACACGAACCACCTCGCGCTCGGCCTGTTGATAAATCATGTCACCGGCGAGGACTACCGCACGTACATCGAGCGCACCCTCATCGAGCCCCTGCACCTGGAGGACACGTACTGGCCCGCGAAGGGCGAGCTGACGCTACGCGGCCCGCACGCCCGCAACTACGGCGTCGATCCGACCGACCCCGACGCCGGCGTCACCGACGTGACCGAGCTGCCCGGCTACGAGTTCGGCGCCTCCGGCGGCCTCGTGACCACGCCGAAGGACCAGAACGCCTTCTGGGACGCCCTCTTCGGCGGCAGGCTGCTGCCCGGCTGGGCGCTGCGGGCGATGACCCACGACACCACCGACGTCGGCGGCCAGGACACCTACCCCGAGGGCAGCAGGTACGGCTACGGCGTCGCGTCCTTCCCGCTGAGCTGCGGCGGCGTGTACTGGGGCCACGGCGGCGACCTGCCGGGCGACTCCGTCGCCGGCGGGCGGGCCGGCCGGGGGCGCGGGACGGTCACCGTCTACACGACCACGTGGGCCGCCGAGGGCGACCGGCTGGCGGGCCTCCAGGGGGCGGCCGACGCGGCGCTGTGCGCGAAGGGCCGTACGGGCAAGGGACGTTGAGCAGGGAACGGGCAGACAGCCGGGGTCCGATGAGGGATGGTTGAGGGGTGCGCAAGCTCTGGCTGTTCGTGGCGCTGGGGTCGGGGATGCTCCTGTCGTTCCTGGCCCTGCTCGTCGTCGGCACGTACACCGCCGCGTCCGGTCTCGCCGGACGCGGCGTCGGCCTGGCGAAGGGCGCCGTGCCCGCCACGTACCAGTCGCTGGTGCAGGAGTGGGGCAACCTCTGCCCGGCCCTCAACCCCGCCCTGCTCGCCGCGCAGTTGTACCAGGAGAGCGGCTGGGACCCCAACGCCGTCAGCCCCGCGGACGCGCGCGGCATCGCGCAGTTCATGCCCGGCACCTGGGCCACCCACGGCATCGACGCCAACGGCGACGGCGAGCGCAACATCAACGACCCCGAGGACGCCATCCCGTCGGCGGCCACGTACGACTGCAAGCTCGCGGGCTACGTCGAGGACGTGCCCGGCGACCCGACCGAGAACATGCTCGCCGCGTACAACGCGGGACCGTACGCCGTCATCAAGTACAACGGCGTGCCCCCGTACCGCGAGACGCAGAACTACGTGCAGATCATCCAGGCCCTGGAGGAGAGCTTCGCCGCCCCCACCTCCCGCCTGTCGCCGTCGAAGCAGGCCGCGGGCGCCATCCACTACGCGCAGGACAAGCTCGGCACGCCCTATCTGTGGGGCGGTGACGGCACGCCGGAGGAGGGCGGCCGGTTCGACTGCTCGGGGCTGACGAAGGCGGCGTACGCCTCGGTGGACATCGAGCTGCCGCGGGTGGCGAACGACCAGTGGAACGCGGGGCCGCACCCCGGCAGGGACGAACTGCTGCCCGGGGACCTGGTGTTCTTCGCGTACGACATGAACGACTCGCGCTCCATCCACCACGTCGGCCTGTATGTAGGGGGCGGCTACATGATCGACGCCCCTTACACCGGCGCCGTGATCCGCTTCGATCCGATCGACTCGCCCGACTACTTCGGCGCGACCCGGGTCACGGAGGCCGGCGCCGAGGCGCTGCCGAAGCGCTGACGTGCGACGGGCCGCCCCGCGTGGTCGCCGTACGGGCCGCACGGAGGGTCACTCTTCGATAACCTCCCGGTGATCTTTCGGTCGCAGACGGAACGCAGACCGTCGTGGCGCCGTTGCAAAGGGCGAGCGGCACCGTTGCAATAGGGAAGACGGCATTCGCCGATCAGCGGGAAACGGGTGGGGAGAGGAGCCGAGTGGACATGCGTTCGCTGCACCTGGCGGGGGCACCCCCGAGCGGGTCGAACGCCGACGTTTCCGTGCTGTTCGACATCAACGGCGTTGCGGACTCCACGCCGCCCTGGTTCGACCGCGGGGCGGCGTTCCTCGGCGAGTACGGGCTGATCGGGCTGCTCGGCGTGCTGCTGGTCGTGTGCTGGTGGCGCGCGCGCGGGCGTACGGGAGCGGTGCCGGTCGTGACCGCGCTGCTCTGGGGCCCGCTGGCGGCGGCGCTCGCCCTGCTCGCGAACATGCCGATCCGCGCGATCGTGGAGCGCCCGCGGCCGTTCCGGGAGCACGAGGGCCTGGAGGTCCTGCTGCCCGGCACGACCGGGTACTCGTTCGTCAGCGACCACACGTCGGTGGCCATGGCACTGGCGGTCGGCATCTTCATGGCGAGCAGGCGGTACGGGCTCGCCGCGCTGGCGCTGGCGCTGCTGGAGGCGCTGAGCCGGGTCTACCTGGGCGTGCACTACCCCTCGGACGTCGTCGGCGGCATCGCGCTCGGCACGTCGGTGGCGCTGCTGCTCGCGCCCGCGGCGACGGCCGGGTTGATGCCGCTGGTCAGACGGGCGCCCGCGTGGCTCGTCGGCGACCCGGAGGCGGCGGACGCCGACCCGGACCGGGAGCCGGCGACGGGCCCCGGCGCGGTCCCCACGCCGCGGACGGAGTCGCTGGAGCGCGGCGGAGGCGGCCGGGACGGCGACGAGTTGGCGGCGTAGCGGGTACGGGAGCGGGCCGACCGGCGGGTGGGGGAGGCCGGGGCCCGGAGCGTACGGAAGCGCTCCGCGCCGGGTACGCGCGCCAATGCGCCCCCCGAATTTCTCCGCGCCCGGACGCTACACCGCGTGACACCCGGGCTCGCCCGACGCCCGCACCGTCCGGTGCCCGGACCGCCCCGGTGCCCGACACCCCGGGCGCCTACACCGCCTGGTCGAAGTCGAACAGCCGCTCCGGGTCGTACCGCTCCTTCACCTTCGCCAGCCGCTCCGCCGCCGGACCGTAGTACGCGCCCCGCCACTTCCGCAGCTCCGGATCCGTGTAGTTCTGGTACGCCGCCCCCGAGGCGTGCTCCCGCATCGCCGCGTGCGTGTCCGCCAGCCACCGCTCGCCGGGACCGCCGTCCTCGCCCTCGTCCCACGACGAGATGTACTGCGCCAGCACCCGCGACTCGCGGTGCACGAACGCCGTCTCCGCCACCGGCACCCGGTTCACCGCCCCGCCCAGCGCGGTGAGGATGAACAGCGCGTCCGCCGACCGCGACGCCTTCTCCGCCCGGTCCAGCAGCGTGCCGATGCCGCCGGCGCCCAGCGGCTCGTCGTAGAAGTCGGAGCGCGCCGCGAACGTGTCGCGCTGCAGGATGCCGCGCGCGTTGCGGCCGGGGACGCCGCCCTGGAGCCGGCACTGCTCGCGGTCGGCCTGGGCGCAGCCCGCGTACGAGCGCATGGCGTGGATGTACGACTGCGGGCCGATGGAGACGTCCTCGGCGGGCCCGGGGCCGCCGGCCTGGTCGGCGAGGAAGTCGACGGCGGTGTGCATGTCGTCCTCGGTGCCCAGCGACATCGCGGCCACGGAGATCGTCGGCTCGCCGCCTCGGGTGTTGCCGAAGTGGACGGCGGACCACAGCTCGTCGGGCTGGTCCGGGCCCCACTGCTGCCAGGTGGTGAGCAGCGCCTCGGCCTTCGACCAGGGCCACACCATGTTCGCGGCGACGACGTCCGAGGCTTCGCGGGTGTCGTAGCGCAGCTCGGTGACGATCCCGAAGTTGCCGCCGCCGGCGCCGCGCAGCGCCCAGAACAGGTCCTCGTTCTCGTCCGCCGAGCACTCGAAGGTCTTGCCGTCGGCGGTCACGACGGTGGCGCCGCGGAGGTGGTCGCAGGTGAGCCCGTACGCGCGCGAGACGACCCCGTGGCCGCCGCCGAGGGTGAGGCCGGCCATGCCGACCGTCGCGCAGGAGCCGGCGGGTATGGTCCGGCCCCGGGCGGCGAGGACTTCGTAGACGTCGATGGTGCGCGCCCCGGCGCCGACGGTGGCGGTGTCGGAGTCGGCGTCGATCCCGGAGAGGGCGGAGACGTCGACGACGAGGCGGCCGTTGCCGCTGGAGAAGCCGGCGTAGGAGTGGCCGCCGCTGCGGACGGCGACGGGGACGCCGGCGGCGCGGGCGAAGCGCAGGCACTCGGCGGCGTCGTCGGCGTGGTCGACGTACGCGACGGCGGCGGGACGCAGGTCGTCGAAGCGGGTGTTGTACTGCTGGGCGGCGACGCGGTAGTCGTCGTGCCCGGGGAGGACGAGGCGGCCGGCGAGCGACTCCGCGAGCGCGGGCCAGTCCGGCGGTCCGGTGGCCGCGCCGCCGCCGGAACCGGAGCCGCCGGGCTTGGGGTCGGGCTTTCCGCCGTCGTCGTCGCCCGAGCAGCCGGCGACGCCGGCGGCGCCCATGCCTGCGGCGGTGGCGAGGGCGGTACGGAGCACTGTGCGCCTGTCCATCGGGACAGCACAGCGCATCCTGTCCCCCCTTCGCTACCCCCAAGTAGCAAAGCCTCGCGCTACGGACCCCTCAGCCGATGCCGTCCGGCAGGTGGTCCGCGGCGTCCGTACGGGCGCGGGAGCGGGCGCGGCGGGCCGGTCCCGTCCAGCCGCAGGTGCAGCGGGCGAAGGCGAACGCGCCCTGCTCGGCGGTCGACGTGCGGTGCGCGCCGCCGCCGTACGGGCCGCCGGAACCCGCGCCGCACTGGGGGTCACCCGGCCCGTCGCCGGGTCCGTCGCTGAGCACGCGGTCACGGTACCGCGGTGGGAAAGACCGTGACGGTGCCCCCTCCACATCGTTAAGCGAACCGGAGGAAACACCGGCCGGGGGTAGCGAGAGATGGCGGCGGAGCAGCGGCGGACCGAAGGCGGCGGCACCACGCCCGCACGCCCCGGCGCCGCCCGCGCGACCAGGCCGGGCGCCGCCCCCGCGGCCCGCCCCGCGGCCGCGCTCGCGCTCCTCGGCGCCCTCGCCGCCGCGGCCCTGTCCGCCACCGCCGGCTGCTCCGAGCGCGGCGCCGCGGCCGACGAACACCCGGGCGGCGACCCGCTCACCGCCGTGCAGCGCGCCGCCGACGCACTGGCGGGCGCGGGCAGTTCCCGTGCCCGTACGGCGATGGAGATGATCAGCGGCGGCACCCGCGTCACCGTCAGCGGCGACGGCACCTTCGACTACGCGGGCCGCCGCGGCCTGCTGCGTGTGGTGCTGCCGCAGGGGGAGGAGGAACCGATCACGGAGCTGTACGCGGTCGGCGAGCTGTACATGAAGAACCGCGGCGCCGGTGTCCCTGCCGACAAGTGGCTCCGGCTCGACACGACCCGGCTCTCCGACGGCAACCTCGTCACCAACGGCGCCACCGACCCGCTGACCGCCGCGGAACTGCTGCGCGGCGCCCGCGAGGTGCGGTACGTGGGCGAGGAGCGCGTCGGCGACAGCGTCGTACGGCACTACGAGGGCACGGCCGACCTCGGCCGCGCCGCCCGCGCGGCGTCCCCGTACGCGCGCGGGGCGCTGGCTGCCGCGGCCGAGGGGTTCGTCCAGGACGCGGTGGTCTTCGACGCGTATCTGGACGAGGACGGCCGGCCGCGCCGGGTGCGGCACGAGTTCGCGCTGTCCGGCGACTCACCGGTGCGGGTGGCGTCGACCGTCGAAACCTACGACTTCGGGGCGCCGGCCGAGGTGGCCTTGCCCGCGGATCGCGACATCTATGCCGGAACGGTTCGCCAGAGCGGCCAACAGCCCGCGTCCTAGCGGGAGTTGATTCCGGTCGTTTGCGCGGGGGCGTCGGGATTCGCCCGGGAAAGCCGGGGCCGTAAATGGTCCAGACGTGTCATGCGCGGACTGTGCCGCCCTACCTACTCTGAGCGGTGAGCCCGGCTGCCGGCGGGTGTGCATGGGGAAGTGGGGTGATTGCACGTGGGTCGGGGGTCGGCCGTCCAGGACCATGTGGCTCTCGCCGAAATCGAGTTGTGCGGTGAATTGATCATCGCGGCGACGAGCGCACCGGAAGAGCGGCTGAGCGACGACCGCATCGACGAAGTCCTGAGAGTGGAAGCCGAGCGGCGCGGCTCCGAGCTGGAGCGCAGGCGCGGCCGGCAGGAGATCACGCCCTAGCGACGGGGCACGGGCGCCGGGGTACGCGGCGCAGGGGTGCGGGTCGGGGCGGCGCTCGGGACGCGGAGCGCGGGACACGTAACGAAGGGCACGGAGCGCAGGGGTGTGCGGCGGAGCGGCCGCGGGCGCTGCGCGCGGCTCGTACGCGCGCAGCAGCAGCAGCAGCAGCAGCGGCCGGCCGCCCGGCGTTACGCCCGCAGCATCCGGGCGATCGCGGCGGTGGCCTCCTCGACCTTCGCGTCGATCTCGTCGCCGCCCCGGGCGGCGGCGTCGGCGACGCAGTGCCGCAGGTGCTCCTCCAGAAGCTGGAGGGCGAAGGACTGCAGCGCCTTCGTGCTCGCCGAGACCTGCGTGAGTATGTCGATGCAGTAGACGTCTTCCTCGACCATCCGCTGCAGCCCGCGGACCTGGCCCTCGATCCGGCGGAGTCGTTTGAGGTGGGCCTCTTTGTCCTTGCTGTACCCGTGCGGGCCGGAGCCCGGCGCCGTCTCGGCGGCGGTCGTCGTTGCCGTGGTGTCGGTCACGTGCCCGTCCTTCCGTTTCCCATCCCTCGATCCGCCCGGCGCGTATCGCTGTATGCGTACCACCGTATGCGAACCGTGCGCGATATACCCTCAGGGGGTATATGATACCGCCTTCGTGGCATTCTGTCCTGCGGCTGTTCCGCAGAGCCGGTTCGCTCCGCAGGTGCGGCTCGCCTAGCATCATCAGGACCTATTCGCCGATATTCGCAGCACTGAGGATCATCACGTGCGATTTCGTCTGACCCCCAGGGAGACGAGCTTCTACGATATGTTCGCCGCCTCGGCCGACAACATCGTGACGGGCTCGAAGCTCCTGATGGAACTGCTCGGGGCGGATTCCTCCGCCCGGGCCGAGATCGCCGAGCGGATGCGCGCTGCGGAGCACGCCGGCGACGACGCCACCCACGCCATCCTGCACCAGCTCAACGCCTCGTTCATCACGCCCTTCGACCGCGAGGACATCTACCGTCTCGCCAGCTCGCTGGACGACATCATGGACTTCATGGAGGAGGCCGTCGACCTCGTCGTCCTCTACCAGATCGAGGAGCTGCCGCGGGGCGTGGAGCAGCAGATCGAGGTGCTCGCCCGGGCCGCGGAGCTGACCGCGGAGGCGATGCCCAACCTCCGTACGCTCAACCACCTGCCGGAGTTCTGGATCGAGGTCAACCGGCTGGAGAACCAGGCCGACCAGATCCACCGCAAGCTTCTCGCGCACCTCTTCAACGGCAAGTACGACGCCATCGAGGTGCTCAAGCTCAAGCAGATCGTCGATGTACTGGAAGAGGCCGCCGACGCCTTCGAGAAGGTCGCGAACACCGTGGAAACGATCGCGGTCAAGGAGTCCTGAGCCCGGTGGACACCTTCGCGCTTGTCGTCACGATCGGGGTCGCGCTCTTCTTCACGTACACCAACGGCTTCCACGACTCCGCCAACGCGATCGCGACCTCCGTCTCCACCCGCGCCCTGACGCCGCGCGCCGCGCTGCTCATGGCCGCGGTGATGAACTTCGCCGGCGCCTTCCTCGGCAGCGGCGTCGCCAAGACGGTGAGCGAAGGGCTGATCGAGACCCCGCACGGCTCGCACGGGATGTGGATCCTGTTCGCCGCCCTGGTCGGGGCGATCACGTGGAACATGGTCACGTGGTACTTCGGGCTGCCGTCGTCGTCCTCGCACGCGCTCTTCGGCGGCATGGTCGGCGCGGCGCTGGCGGCGTCGTCGAAGGTGTTCTGGTCCGGGGTGCTGGAGAAGGTCGTCATCCCGATGTTCGTCTCGCCGATCGTCGGCCTGTGCGTCGGCTATCTGGTGATGTGCGCGATCATGTGGATGTTCCGCCGCTCCACCCCGCGCCGCGCGCAGCGCGGGTTCCGGGTGGCGCAGACCGTCTCGGCGGCGGCGATGGCGCTGGGGCACGGGCTCCAGGACGCGCAGAAGACGATGGGCATCGTGGTGCTGGCGCTGGTCATCGCGGACGTGGAGGACGAGGGCGACGCCATCCCGTGGTGGGTGAAGGTGATGTGCGCGCTGATGCTCTCCCTCGGTACGTATGCGGGCGGCTGGCGCATCATGCGGACGCTGGGGCGGCGGATCATCGACCTCCAGCCGCCGCAGGGGTTCGCCGCCGAGACGACGGCGGCGGGGATCATGTACTCGGCGTCGTTCATGTTCAACGCGCCGATCTCGACGACCCACGTGATCACTTCGGCGATCATGGGCGTCGGCGCGACGAAGCGGGTCAAGGCCGTGCGGTGGGGGGTGGCGAAGAACATCGTGATGGGGTGGTTCGTCACGATGCCGGCCGCGGCGGGGGTGGCGGCGGCGGTGTACTGGCTCGTGCACCTGGCCTTCGAGTAGCGCTGAAGCGTTTCTGCGCGGCTTCCGCGCCCCGGGGGCCGGCCCTCAGCCGAAGCGGCCCGAGATGTAGTCCTCCGTCGCCTTCTTCTCGGGGTTGGAGAAGATCTTGTCGGTGTCGCCCACCTCGATGAGCCGGCCGGGCTCCCCGACCTCCGACAGGTTGAAGAACGCGGTACGGTCCGAGACCCGCGCCGCCTGCTGCATGTTGTGCGTGACGATCACGATCGTGAACCGCTCCTTCAGGTCGGCCATCAGGTCCTCGATGGCCAGCGTGGAGACCGGGTCGAGGGCCGAGCAGGGCTCGTCCATGAGGAGCACCTGCGGCTCGACGGCGATGGCGCGGGCGATGCACAGGCGCTGCTGCTGGCCGCCGGACAGCCCGGAACCCGGGCGGTTGAGGCGGTCCTTGACCTCGTTCCACAGGTTCGCGCCGCGCAGCGACTTCTCCACCACCTCGTCGAGCTCGCGCTTCTTGTACGAGCCGTTGAGCTTCAGCCCTGCGGCCACGTTCTCGTACACGCTCATCGTCGGGAAGGGGTTCGGCCGCTGGAAGACCATGCCGACCACCCGGCGCACCCCGACCGGGTCGACGCCCGGTCCGTACAGGTCGTCGCCGTCGAGGCGGACCTCGCCCTCGACGCGCGCGCCGGGGGTGACCTCGTGCATGCGGTTGATGGTGCGCAGGAAGGTGGACTTGCCGCAGCCGGACGGGCCGATGAAGGCGGTCACGGACTTGGGCTCGACGGACATCGAGATGCCGTCGATCGCCTTGAAGTCGCCGTAGTAGGCGGTCAGGTCGCCGATGTCGATGCGTTTGGCCATGGGACTGGGATCTCTTTCGTACGTGGCCGTCAGCGGCCGGTCTTCGGAGCCTTGAAACGGGCGATGAGGCGGGCGAACAGGTTGAGGAGCATGACGAAGACGATGAGCACCAGGGCGGCGGCCCAGGCGCGGTCGTAGGAGGCGCTGTTGCCGTTGGCCCACTGCTCGTAGATGTAGAGCGGGAGCGACGCCTGGGCGCCCTTGAAGGGGTCGGAGTTGATGGCGGGGTTGCCGAAGACGAGCAGCAACAGAGGAGCCGTCTCGCCGGTGATACGGGCCACGGCGAGCATCACGCCGGTGGTGATGCCGCCGAGGGAGGTGGGCAGCACGACCTGCAAGATCGTCTTCCACTTCGGTACGCCCAGGGCGTACGACGCCTCGCGCAGCTCGTTCGGCACGAGCTTCAGCATCTCCTCGGTGGAGCGCACGACGATCGGCATCATCAGGATGGCCAGTGCGAAGGATCCGGCGAGGCCGGAGTAGCCGAAGCCCAGCCCCATGATCCAGACGCTGAGGATGAACAGGCCGGCGACGATCGACGGGATGCCGGTCATGACGTCGACGAAGAAGGTGACCGCCTTCGCCAGCCGCCCGCCCCCGTACTCCACCAGGTACACGGCCGTCAGCAGCCCGATCGGGGTGGCGATCGCGGTGGCCAGCGCGACCTGCTGGATGGTGCCGAGGAGGGCGTGGTAGATGCCCCCGCCGGGCGCGATGGCGACGACGCCGTTCATGGAGTGCGTCAGGAAGTAGCCGTCGAGGACCTTGACGCCCTGTCGTACGGTCTCCCAGACCAGCGACGCCAGCGGGATGACGGCCAGCAGGAAGGCGCCCCACACGAGCGACGTGGCCAGCCGGTCCCTCGCCTTGCGGACGCCCTCCGTACGCGCCGAGACGGCGTACAGCCCGGCGACGAAGAGCAGCGCGGCGATCAGCCCCCACTGCACCCGGCTGTCCAGCCCCGCGCCCAGCCCGACCGCCACCCCCGCCGCCACCGCGGCGGCCGCGACGGCCACCGGCGCCCAGCGGGGCAGGCGCGGCTGGTGGATGGCGAAGGCGTCGGCCCGGTCCATCACGGTCCCGGGCGCGCTCATGCCTCCCCCTCGATCATTCGCTTCTCCGCCCGCGCGGCGGGAGGTGCGGCCGGCGTCGTCGGGTGCGGCTGGGCAGCCGCGCGTGCGTCGCTCATGCGTTCGCTCCCGAGTACTCCTTGCGGCGCGCGATGATCAGCCGGGCGGCGCCGTTGACCAGCAGTGTGATGACGAACAGCACCAGGCCGGAGGCGATCAGCGCGTCCCGCCCGAACTCGCCGGCCTCCTTGAACGCCGAGGCGATGTTCTGCGCGAACGTCCCGCCCCCGGGCTCCAGGATCTTCGCCGACAGGATCGCCGACGGCGACAGCACGGTGGCCACCGCCATCGTCTCGCCGAGCGCCCGGCCGAGGCCCAGCATCGAGGCCGAGATGACGCCGGAGCGGCCGAAGGGGAGCACCGACATCCGGATGAGCTCCCAGCGCGTGGCACCCAGCGCCAGCGCCGCCTCCTGGTGCGTCTGCGGCGCCTGCCGGAAGACCTCGCGGCTGACGTTGGTGATGATCGGCAGGATCATGATCGCCAGCAGGATGCCGGCGGTCATCAGGGAGCGCGGGGCGCTGCCGTCGAACGAGAAGACGGCGGTCCAGCCCAGGAGGTCGTCCAGCCACTCGTACGGGCCGACGAGGTGCGGCACCAGGAACAGGGCGCCCCACAGGCCGTAGACGATCGAGGGCACGGCGGCCAGCAGGTCGATGACGTACGCGAGGGGCGCGGCCACCCTGCGCGGCGCGTAGTGGGTGATGAACAGCGCGATGCCCACCGCGATCGGCACCGCGATGACCATGGCGATGACCGACGAGACGATCGTGCCGAAGGCCAGCACCGCGATGCCGAAGACCGGCGGGTCGGCGTTGGCGTCCCACTGGAAGGTGGTGAGGAAGTTGCCCTCGTTCTTGGCGAGGGCGAGCGAGGCGCGGTAGGCGAGGAAGGCCGCGATCGCGCCCATGATCACCAGCAGGGTGATCCCGGAGCCCTTCGACAGGCCGGCGAAGACCTTGTCGCCGAGGCGGGTCGCGCGCTTGCGGCGGCCCTTCTCCGGTGGTGCCTCCGGCGGTGGCGGGGCGGAGGTGCGTATGTCGGTGTCGGTACTCACGGGCGGCCTCCCCTCGGGGTGGGGCGGCGGCGCGGCGGGGGTGGGCGCCGTCAGCCCCGGCGGCGGTGGACCGGCTGCGGGACCCGCGCCCTCCGGGCCCCCGCTCAGGTCGGCGCGGGGGCTGCGGGGGTCCGGGTCGGCGGTCAGGAGAGTGACTCCACTGTCGTACGGACCTTCCCGACGACCTCCGTGGGCAGCGGGGCGTAGCCGAGCTGGCTCAGCTTCGACTGGCCGGCGTCGCTCGCGGTGAAGCCGAGGAAGGACTTGACCTTGCCGAGGTTGTCCTTGTGGTTGCCCTGGTCGCAGGCGATCTCGTAGGTGAGGAGGGTCAGCGGGTACGCGCCCTCGGTGTCGGTGGTGAAGTCGAGCTGCATCGCCAGGTCCTTGCCGGAGCCGGTGACCTTCGCGGCGGCGATGGCCTTGGAGGCGTTCTGGCTGGTGGCCTCGACGGGCTCCTTGGCGCCGGTGTCGAGCTTGACGGTGTTGATGTCGCTCGCGGTGGCGAAGGACAGCTCGAAGTACGAGATGGCACCGTCGGTCTGCTTCACCTGCGAGGAGACCCCGGAGGAGCCGTCCGCGGCCTGGCCGCCCTGGACGGGCCACTTCTTGCCGGGCTGGTGCGGCCAGGTGTTCTGGGCGGCGGCGGCGAGGTACTGGGTGAAGTTGTCGGTGGTGCCGGACTCGTCCGAGCGGTGCACCGGCTGGATCTTGGTGTCCGGCAGGTCCGCGTCGGGGTTGAGGTCGGCGATGGCCGGGTCGTTCCAGGTGGTGATCGCGCCGGAGAAGATCCGGCCGAGTACGTCCGCGTTCAGGACGAGGTCGTCCACGCCCTCGACGTGGTAGCCGATGGCGATGGGGCCGCCGACCATCGGGATGTTGATGGCCTCGCCGTTCTTGCAGACCTTCTTCGACGCCTGCACCTCCTCGGGCTTCAGCACCGAGTCGGAACCGGCGAAGCCGGTCTTGCCCTGGAGGAACTCCTGGATGCCGGCGCCCGAGCCGGTGGCCTTGTAGTTGACCGTGATGTCCGGGCAGACGCCCTGGAAGTCGCTGACCCACTGGTCCATGGCGTTCTTCTGCGCCGAGGAGCCCGACGCCAGCAGCTCGCCGGAGCCGGCGCACTTCACGTCGTCGGCCGCGGCCTGGGCGCCGCCACCGGCCTGGCCGGAGCGGCCGGTGTTGTCGTCCGACCCGCAGGCGCCGAGGACGAGGGCGCCGGCGAGGGCGCCGGCGGCCGCGGCACGCAGCCGGGTGGTGCGGGGAAACTTCACGGTGGGGGTCCTTTGCGGTTCATGCGGACTGGAGACAGACCTCTCCCTCAGATATGCGCGTTCCCATCCGTCTCGCCTGCGCTGGTTCACCTTTCCCGTCGAATTTAGGCAAAACAGGTGAATCGTTCCGCTGTCGGAAGTGAACGAGAAGTGAATCTCCTCCCTCGTTCGGGCGACCTCCCCGCCGCCCCCGCCCGCGCCCCGCTCCCCGCCCGGCCCGGCGGGTCCCCTACGGGCCCTCCCGCAGCCGGTTCCGGGGGCTGCGCGCTCCCGCTCGGCCGCGTGGGCACGTACGGTGAAGAGATGACGAGCATCGGTGGTGCGGAGATGGTCGACTGGAATCTCGCGGTTGCGACCGCGACCCGGCTCGTGCGGCCGGGCCCCGAGGTGAGCCGGGACGAGGCGCGCGCCATCGTCGGCGAGCTGCGGGCGCACGCCCGGTCGGCCGAGGAGCACGTACGCGAGTTCTCCCGGATGTATCCCGAGGGCGCCGACCCGCGGCACGACACCCCGATCCTCGTGGTCGACCGCCCCGGCTGGATCAAGGCGAACGTCGCGGGCTTCCGGGCCGTCCTCGCCCCGCTGCTGGAGAAGATGGACAAGCGCCGCACCGGCCTCCCCGGCGGGGCCGTCCTGGGCGCCGTCGGCGGCAAGATCACCGGCGTCGAGCTGGGGATGCTGCTGTCGTTCCTGTCCTCCCGCGTCCTCGGCCAGTACGAGACCTTCGCCCCCGCCACCCGCGACCTGCCCGGCGGTCCCGCCCCCCACGCCGGCTCCGGCAGCGGCGGCGCCGGCCAGGGCCGGCTGCTGCTCGTCGCGCCGAACATCGTCCACGTCGAGCGCGAGCTTGAGGTCTCCCCGCACGACTTCCGGCTGTGGGTCTGCATCCACGAGGAGACCCACCGCACCCAGTTCACCGCCGTGCCCTGGCTGCGCGACCACCTCCAGGGCGAGATCCAGTCGTTCCTGGGCGAGACCGAGATCGACCCGGCCACCCTGCTGGACCGCGTACGGGAGGCGCTGCAGAGCCTCAGCGGCAGCCGGGAGGAGGGCGCCGAGGAGCGCAGCATCGTCGAGGTCGTCCAGACCCCGGCGCAGCGGGAGATCCTGGGCCGGCTGACCGCGGTGATGTCCCTGCTGGAGGGGCACGCCGACTACGTGATGGACGGCGTGGGACCGCAGGTGGTGCCGTCGGTCTCGGAGATCCGGGAGAAGTTCACCAAGCGCCGCCAGGCCGGCGCGGGCCGGCTGGACCAGGCGCTGCGCAAGCTGCTGGGCCTGGACGCCAAGCTCCGCCAGTACCGCGACGGCGAGCGCTTCGTGCGCCACGTCGTCGACCAGGTCGGCATGGACGGCTTCAACCGGGTGTGGACCTCGCCGAACACGCTGCCCACCAAGTCGGAGATCGCCAAACCGGCGGACTGGATCGCGCGGGTGCACAGCCGCGCCGAGAGCTGACGACTGCTCCCAGCGGTTCCCATGGCGGCGATATTCGAGTGACTTTCACCCGTCCGAGGGAGCGAACCCGGCGTTGCCCGCGTGCAATGCTCGGTTGGCCGCTCTCCTCTGTCACCATCGACACACTTACAGTGACGGTCGCGGAGGTGAGCCCGAGCGAGCTCTTCCGCCGCCAGCGAAAGTGAAGTGAAAGCCATGGGTCCCCATCCAGCGGTCGCCGCGATACGTCTGGCCGTACGCCACGTTCTGCACGACGTGCTCACCGAGTACGCGACGGCGCACGTACCCCCCACCCCCGCGGCCTCCCCGGCCGCCCCCCAGGCGTCTCCCGCCGCCCCCACGGCCTCCACGGCCGCGGTCCCCGCACCGGCCTCGCGCGCCCGCTTCGCGGGCACCCCCCGCCCGGCCGGCCCCACTGCCCCCGCAGCCGCCCCGCTGATCCTCGTCGCCTGTTCTGGCGGCGCCGACTCCATGGCGCTGGCCTCCGCGCTCTCCTTCGAAGCCCCCCGCCAGGGCGCCCGCGCCGGCGGCATCACCATCGACCACGGCCTCCAGGACGGCTCCGACCTGCGCGCGCGGGAAGTCGTCGGCCGGCTGCGCGCCCTCGGCCTGGACCCCGTCGAGTCCGTGCGCGTCGACGTGGGCCGCGGCGGCGGCCCCGAGGCCGCCGCCCGCGACGCCCGGTACGCGGCGCTGGACGAGGCCGCGCAGCGCCTCGGCGCCGCCGCGGTGCTCCTCGGCCATACGCGGGACGACCAAGCCGAAACGGTGCTGCTGGCGCTCGCCCGCGGCTCCGGCGTGCGCTCCCTGTCCGGCATGGCCGCGGCCTCCGGGCCCGGCGGCCGGTACCGGCGCCCGTTCCTGCAGATCGACCGCCAGGTCGCCCGCAAGGCGTGCATGGTCCAGTCGCTGCCCGTCTGGGACGACCCGCACAACGTCGATCCCGCCTACACCCGCTCCCGCGTCCGCCACGAGGCACTGCCCGTGCTGGAGAAGGCGCTGGGCCGCGGCGTCGTCGCCTCCCTGGCCCGTACCGCACGGCTCTCCCGGGACGACGCCGACGCCCTCGACGCCTGGGCGGCCGACGCCGAGCGCGGCGTGCGGGACGCGGACGGCGGCCTCGACGTCCCGGGGCTGTACGCGCTGCCGCCCGCCGTGCGGCGCCGCGTCCTGCGCCGCGCCGCCCTGGCGGCCGGCTCCCCGGCCGGGTCCCTCTTCAGCCGGCACATCGAGGAGATGGACAAGCTCATCACCGGCTGGCGGGGGCAGAGCGCCCTCAATCTCCCGGGGCGGGTGTCCGCCCGCCGCGAACAGGGCCGGCTGGTCGTCCGGCGGGAGGACCGGCGGGACGATCGCCGGGACGGCTTCGGGGCGGACTGAGGGCCCGTACGCAGCGGATCCCGCCGGTGGGCAGGCCGGCCGGCGGGACCGTACAGGCGCCGGCTGCCCCGGTCAGGGGGCGGAACGTCCGGAAAACGTGTCCTACGCGCTCCTGACCGGCGGGAGAACGGATGGCAGACTGTTCGTTCGGCAGTGGTCGTCGACCGAACGAGAGTGACCCCGGGTGGATGTGAAGGACATGGGCGCGGACCTTGAGAAAGTGCTCATCACCAAGGAAGAGATCGACGCCAAGCTCGCCGAGATGGCCGCGAAGATCGACGCGGAGTACGCCGGCAAGGACCTTCTGATCGTCGGGGTGCTCAAGGGCGCCGTGATGGTCATGGCGGATCTCGCCCGCACGCTCTCCACGCCGGTCACGATGGACTGGATGGCCGTGTCCTCGTACGGTGCGGGCACCCAGTCCTCCGGTGTCGTACGGATCCTGAAGGATCTGGACACCGATATCCAGGACCGGCACGTGATGATCGTCGAGGACATCATCGACTCCGGCCTGACGCTCTCCTGGCTGCTCTCCAACCTCGGCTCCCGGCAGCCGGCCTCGCTGCGGGTCTTCACCCTGCTGCGCAAGCCGGAGGCGGCGAAGGTCCCCATCGACGTGGACTGGGTCGGCTTCGACATTCCCAACGAGTTCGTCGTCGGCTACGGCCTCGACTACGCGGAGAAGTACCGGAACCTGCCCTTCGTCGGCACCCTCGCACCGCACGTGTACGGTGGCTGACGCAGTCCGCGGCTCCGCGTGCGCGGACTGAGGGGAGATTCCGCCGCCGCCCCCCGGGTGGCCGGACGCGGGCCGGCGGGTCCCTGCCCGGGGAACACCGGGGGGTTTCCCGCCGTTGGAGCATGGGAAAGCCGGTTTGTTAGCCGTCCCCGGCGGGGACGGGTGACAATTCTGGGGTACCGTCCGAACGACAGTCGTTTCAGTTTGGACCCATAACAGGCATACGCACGGCCACGGGCTCGGTCAGGAGCCAGCCGTGCCTCACTGGGCAGGAGGGACGGGGCGTACGCCGCCCCGTGTGGATGGACGTGAAGCGCTACTTCCGTGGGCCGGTCATGTGGATCGTGCTGGCCGTCCTCGCCGTGGTCCTGTTGATGCAACTGGTCGGCTCCTCCGAGGGCTACAAGTCCGTTGACACCGCCAAGGTCGTCGCCGCGATCAACGACAAGAAGGTCAGCTCCGCTGAGCTGACCACCGGCAACAGCGAGACCATCAAGGTCCAGCTCAAGGGCGACAACAAGATCGACGGCAGCGACAAGGTCCAGGCGAACTACATCGACACGCAGGGCGCCGACCTCGCTGACAAGCTGCAGGACAGGTTCGACAAGGGCGAGATCCCCGACGGCTACTCGGTCAAGCCGACGAAGGACAACCCGTTCGTCAGCATCCTGCTCTCGCTGCTGCCGTTCGTCCTGATCGTGCTCGTCTTCCTCTTCCTGATGAACCAGATGCAGGGCGGCGGCTCCCGGGTCATGAACTTCGGGAAGTCCAAGGCCAAGCTCATCACGAAGGACACCCCGAAGACGACCTTCTCCGACGTGGCCGGGGCCGACGAGGCCGTGGAGGAGCTCCACGAGATCAAGGAGTTCCTGCAGGAGCCCGCCAAGTTCCAGGCCGTCGGCGCCAAGATCCCCAAGGGCGTGCTGCTCTACGGCCCGCCCGGCACCGGCAAGACCCTGCTGGCCCGCGCCGTCGCCGGCGAGGCCGGCGTGCCCTTCTACTCCATCTCCGGCTCCGACTTCGTCGAGATGTTCGTCGGCGTCGGCGCCTCCCGCGTCCGCGACCTC
The DNA here is from genome assembly GCF_042874195.1 of Streptomyces sp. NPDC004134. NCBI lineage: Bacteria > Bacillati > Actinomycetota > Actinomycetes > Kitasatosporales > Streptomycetaceae > Streptomyces > Streptomyces sp. NPDC004134. The sequence continues at coordinate 26,798 of NZ_JBIAMS010000007.1, forward strand.
TTCGAGCAGGCCAAGGCGAACGCACCGGCGATCGTCTTCGTCGACGAGATCGACGCGGTCGGCCGCCACCGCGGCGCCGGCATGGGCGGCGGTCACGACGAGCGCGAGCAGACGCTGAACCAGCTCCTGGTGGAGATGGACGGCTTCGACGTCAAGGGCGGCGTCATCCTCATCGCGGCCACCAACCGGCCCGACATCCTCGACCCCGCCCTGCTGCGCCCCGGCCGGTTCGACCGGCAGATCGGCGTGGAGAGCCCCGACATGCAGGGCCGGCTGGAGATCCTCAAGGTCCACCAGAAGGGCAAGCCCGTCGCCCCCGACGTGGACCTGTCGGCCGTCGCCCGGCGCACCCCCGGCTTCACCGGCGCCGACCTCAGCAACGTGCTGAACGAGGCCGCGCTGCTCACCGCGCGCAGCAACCGGAAGCTGATCGACAACGAGATGCTGGACGAGGCCATCGACCGCGTGGTCGCCGGCCCGCAGAAGCGCTCCCGGATCATGTCGGAGAAGGAGAAGAAGATCACCGCGTACCACGAGGGCGGGCACGCCCTGGTCGCGGCGGCCTCTCCCAGCGGCGACCCGGTGCACAAGGTGACGATCCTCTCCCGCGGCCGCGCCCTCGGCTACACGATGGTGCTGCCCGACGAGGACAAGTACTCCACCACGCGCAACGAGATGCTGGACCAGCTCGCGTACATGATGGGCGGTCGCGCGGCCGAGGAACTGGTCTTCCACGACCCGACGACCGGCGCCGCCAACGACATCGAGAAGGCCACCGGGCTCGCCCGCAAGATGGTCACGCAGTACGGCATGACCGAGCGGCTGGGCGCGATCAAGTTCGGCTCCGACCAGTCCGAGCCCTTCCTGGGCCGGGAGCTCTCGCACCAGCGCGACTACTCCGAGGAGGTCGCCGCGCTGGTCGACGAGGAGGTCAAGAAGCTGATCGAGACCGCGCACAACGAGGCGTGGGAGATGCTCGTCGAGAACCGCGACGTGCTCGACAACCTGGTGCTGGAGCTGCTGGAGAAGGAGACCCTGGGCAAGGAGGAGATCGCCGAGATCTTCCGCCCTCTGGTCAAGCGCCCGCTGCGGCCGGCGTGGACCGGTTCCTCGCGGCGTACCCCCTCCACCCGGCCGCCGGTCACCTCCCCGCGGGAGACGAACGGCTCCGGCCCGAGGATGCTCGACAAGGCCGAGACGCCGCCCGCCGGCGGCGGGCTGCCGGGCGGCCTCCAGGGCGGCACGCTGCCGGGCGAGGGCCCGCAGCACCAGCCGTCGCCGACCGAGGGCGGTCAGCCCTAGCGGATACCGCTGGAATGTGTGCAGCGCCCCCGAGGTTCTAGCCTTGGGGGCGCTGGCCATTGGCGCAGGTACGAGAGGCACCACGATGACGGATGAGGCTGTCAGGACAGGACACGGCCCGGAGCACGGCGACGAGAAGTACGGCGACTTCGACGAGAAGCGCGCCGAGGACGCCGTGCGTGAACTGCTCATCGCCGTCGGCGAGGACCCGGACCGGGAAGGTCTGCTGGAGACGCCGGCGCGGGTGGCGCGCGCGTACAAGGAGATCTTCGCGGGCCTGCGGCAGCGCCCCGAGGACGTGCTGACGACGACGTTCGACCTGGGCCACGACGAGATGGTGCTGGTCAAGGACATCGAGGTGCTGAGCACGTGCGAGCACCACCTGGTGCCGTTCGTGGGCTCCGCGCACGTGGGGTACATCCCGTCGCACGACGGGAAGATCACGGGGCTGTCGAAGCTGGCGCGGCTGGTGGACGTGTATGCGCGCAGGCCGCAGGTGCAGGAACGGTTGACCACGCAGATCGCGGACTCGCTGATGGAGATACTGGAGCCGCGGGGCGTGATCGTCGTCATCGAGTGCGAGCACTTGTGCATGACGATGCGGGGGGTGCGGAAGCCGGGGGCGAAGACGCTGACGTCGGCAGTGCGCGGACAGCTCCGGCACCCGGCGACGCGGGCCGAGGCGATGAGCTTGATCAGGTCACGCTGATGGGGGACGGGGGTACGGAGCGCGGGGCGTGCTGCGCGCCGGCACGCGGGTCGGAGGGCGCGGCGGTGCCGGGGGGCGGCGGGGCCGTCCCGGAGCCCCTCGATGCCGTAGCGGCGCCGGAATCGGCAGCGTACGAACCGCGCGGGGGCTGGCGGAAGCTGCCCGGCGGGGCCTTCCTGATGGGCTACGACGACGGCCCGTACCCGGCGGACGGGGAGGGCCCGGCACGCGAGGTGACGGTCGACGGCTTCGCGGTCGCGGCGACGGCGGTGACGAACGAGGAGTTCGCGGCCTTCGCCGACGCCACGTCGTATGTCACGGACGCCGAGCGCTTCGGCTGGTCCTTCGTCTTCGCGGGCTTCCTGCCCAAGAACTTCCCGGCCACCGCCTCGCCGCCGCAGACGCCGTGGTGGCGGCAGGTCCACCAGGCGGACTGGCGGCACCCTGAGGGCCCGGGCTCGGGCCTGCGCGGCCGGTGGGACCACCCGGTGGTGCACGTCTCGCACACGGACGCCCTGGCCTTCTGCGACTGGGCGGGCGGCCGGCTGCCGACGGAGGCGGAGTGGGAGTACGCGGCGCGCGGCGGGCTGGAGGGGGAGCCGTACCCCTGGGGGGCGGAACGGGAGCCGGAGGGCGCGTACCGGATGAACATCTGGCGCGGCAGCTTCCCGGACCGCAACACGGCGGCGGACGGCCACCGGGGGACGTGCCCGGTGGACGCCTTCGAGCCGAACGGACACGGGCTGTACAACACGACGGGGAACGTGTGGGAGTGGTGCGCGGACTGGTTCCACACCCGGCACCACCGGAAGGCTTCGCGGGACAACCCGCGAGGGCCGCGAGTGGGGCAGACGCGGGTGCTGAAGGGGGGGTCGCACATGTGCCATGAGTCGTACTGCTTGCGATACCGGACGTCGGCGAGGATGGGGAACACACCGGACAGCTCGAGCGGCAACACGGGCTTCAGGGCGATCCGGAGTCTCTGAACCCTGCCCCGGGGCCCGTCGGCCCCGCTCCACGGCCGCCGCCCACCTGCCCCGCACTCCCGCCCAAGGGTAGGCGCGCCCTCTGACATCGCCCCGGCACGCACGCACCGCCGCGGCCCGCTGGTCCATGCGCCCCTCCTCGCCGCCCGGCCACTGCCCCACCCCCTCGGACAAGGCTCCGGCGCCCTGCCGGGACCGGGCGGGCCGGTGGCGCCTACGCTGGAGGTATGACGGATGCGCGCAGGGGGCAGGTGGCGGGGCTGCCGGACTTCGGCCGCTGCGCCGTCATGGGCGTCGTCAACGTCACCCCCGACTCCTTCTCCGACGGCGGCCTCTGGTTCGACTCCGCGGCCGCGATCAAGCACGGCATCGACCTCGTCGCCACCGGCGCGGACATCGTCGACGTCGGCGGCGAGTCCACCCGCCCCGGCGCGCCCCGGGTGGACGAGGACGAGGAGCTTCGCCGCGTTCTCCCCGTCGTACGGGGCCTCGCGGCCGAGGGCGTACTCGTCTCCGTCGACACCATGCGCGCCACCGTCGCCGAACAGGCCGTCGCCGCAGGCGCCCGCCTCGTCAACGACGTCAGCGGCGGCCAGGCAGACCCCGCGATGGTCCCGGCGGTCGCCGCGACCGGCGTGCCGTTCGTGGTCATGCACTGGCGCGGGCAGTCCATCGACATGAACAACCGCGCGGTCTACGAGGACACCGTCACCGAGGTCACCGACGAACTCCGCCGCAGCCTCGACCGGGCCGTGGCGGGCGGGATCGACCTCGACCGGATCATCGCCGACCCGGGCCTGGGCTTCGCGAAGGCGGCGCCGCACGACCTGGTGCTGCTGAACAGCCTCGCCCGCCTCCGCGCGGAACTGGGCCGTCCGCTGCTGGTCGCGGCGTCGCGCAAGCGGTTCCTCGGGCGGGTCCTGGCCGGTCCCGACGGGGCGCCGCCGCCGGCCCGGGAACGGGACGCCGCCACTGCGGCGGTGTCGGCGATAGTGGCGCGCGAGGGCGCGTGGGCGGTACGGGTCCACGAGGTCCGGCCGACGGCGGACGCGGTACGGGTCGCGTCGGCGCTGGAGGGGGCGTAGAGGGCGTACGGCCCACCGGTCCGTCGCACAAGACCCGGGTCGCGTTCACACCCCGTTCGAGTCGCCGTCACCCCCCATACCGCTGTCCCGTCGACCCTCCCCGTAGACGCGGCCACACCCCACGGCAGGGCCGCGAGCAGCCCCGGTCGTTCGGCGTGTCAGCAGGCGCAGGTACATTCGATCGAGGGTCCGGGGGCAGGGCCGGGCATCAGACCACCACCGCATCGACCTCCGCGAGCCCACCGGCACCGCACATCGACCGAAACGAGCAGCCGAAGACACAAGCGCACAAACAACCGACGCAAGGCGCAAGAAGGAACGTTCAAAGGCACCACCCCACAGCGGCGCCACGACGCAGAAGGCGAGGCGAGAGCGAGCCATGACCCAAGCCGACCGAGTCGCGCTGCACGGCCTCAGGGCCCGCGGCCACCACGGCGTCTTCGCGCACGAGCGCGCCGAAGGCCAGCCGTTCGTCGTCGACCTCGTCCTCCACCTCGACACCCGCCCCGCAGCCGCCGGCGACGACCTCGCGCGGACCGTGCACTACGGCATCGTGGCGGAGGAGACCGTCGCCCTCGTCGAGGGCGAGCCGGTGGACCTGATCGAGACGCTCGCCGAGCGGATCGCCGCGCAGTGCCTGACCCACGCGCCCGTACAGCAGGTGGAGGTGACGGTGCACAAGCCGGACGCGCCGATCACCGTTCCGTTCGACGACGTGACCATCACCATCACCCGAAGCAGAGGTTGACCATTGAATCGCAGCGACCCGACCGTGCAGCCTGTGCCGCGTTCCGTGGTCGAGCAGGTCGACGCGGCCGACTCGACCCTGCAGAACCCGAAGCGCGCCGTGCTCTCCATCGGCAGCAACCTCGGCAACCGGCTGGAGACCCTCCAGGGCTCCGTCGACGCCCTTGAGGACACCCCCGGCCTCCGCGTCAAAGCCGTCTCGCCGGTCTACGAGACCGACCCCTGGGGCGTCGAGCCGGGCAGCCAGCCGACGTTCTTCAACGCCGTCCTGATCGTACGGACCACCCTCCCGCCCGCGTCGCTCATGGAGCGGGCGCACGCCGTGGAGGAGGCGTTCGCGCGCGTACGGGACGAGCAGTGGGGTCCGCGGACGCTGGACGTCGACATCGTGGCGTACCAGGGCGTCCTCTCCGACGACCCCGCGCTCACCCTCCCGCACCCCCGCGCGCACGAGCGCGCCTTCGTCCTCGTCCCGTGGCACGACGTGGACCCCGCGGCCGAGCTGCCGGGGCGCGGGCCGGTGGCGGAGTTGCTGGCGCAGGTCGGCCGGCAGGGCGTGCGCCCGCGTACGGACCTCGAACTGCGGCTCCCGGACTGACGGCATCCTGCCGGCCCTACGGGGCTACGATTTCCGGGAGTTCTGGGAGGAGCGCGTTCGGTGAGGCAACTGCACGTCGGGATGTTGGCCGGCATCTTCGTGGTGGCGGGGGTGCTGTCCTGGGCGGGATCCCGGCTGTGGAACTCGGTGGGGACGCTGCCGAGCGTCCCCGTCGCCGCCCCGGTGGTGCTCGCCCTGATCGCCACCATCCTGACGGCGACCGCGCTGTCCATCCGCTCTCGCCTCGCCGCCCAGCGCGAGCGCGTAGCGCACGCGAAGGGCGTCGACCCGCTGATGGCCGCGCGCGCGGTGGTGCTGGGCCAGGCGAGCGCGCTGGTCTCGGCGCTGGTGGCGGGGGGGTACGGAGGACTGGGGCTGTTCCTGATCCTGGACGGGCTGGACTACGGCACGCGCCGCTCCCAGGTGGTGTACGCGGCGCTGTCGGTGGTCGCGGCGGCGCTCGTGGTCGGGGCGGCGCTCTTCCTGGAACGGGTCCTGAAGCTGCCGGACGACGAGGACGAGGACGACCGTACCCCGCCGCGCCGCTAGCCGCGGGTTCCGTACGACGGGGACCGCACCCGCCGCGGCCCTAGGGCACGTTCCGTACGGCCGCTAGGCTCGGCTGCATGACTGCCGCGCCCACCGGAGACGCCGCGCCCGCCGCAACCACCGCCCCGCTGACGGTCGGCGTCGGGGGCGCGGCCGAGCAGACCGACATGGTGCTCAACATCGGCCCGCAGCACCCCTCGACCCACGGCGTGCTGCGGCTGCGCATGGTCCTGGACGGCGAGCGCATCGTCTCCGCGGAGCCGGTCATCGGCTACATGCACCGCGGCGCGGAGAAGCTCTTCGAAGCCCGCGACTACCGCCAGATCATCGTGCTCGCCAACCGCCACGACTGGCTGTCGGCCTTCTCCAACGAACTCGGCGTGGTCCTCGCCGTCGAGCGCATGCTCGGCATGGAGGTGCCGGAGCGGGCGGTGTGGCTGCGTACGCTGCTCGCCGAGCTGAACCGGGTGCTCAACCATCTGATGTTCCTCGGCTCGTACCCCCTCGAACTGGGCGGTATCACCCCGATCTTCTACGCCTTCCGCGAACGCGAGGATCTGCAGGCCGTCATGGAGGAGGTCTCCGGCGGGCGGATGCACTACATGTTCAACCGCGTCGGCGGCCTCAAGGAGGAACTGCCCGCCGGCTGGACGGACCGGGCGCGCGCGGCCCTGCGCACGACGCGCGCGCGGATGGACGTCTTCGACCGCCTCGTCCTCGGCAACGAGATCTTCCGCGGCCGCACGCGCGGCGTGGGCGTACTGCCGCCGCGGACCGTGCACGCGTACGGCGTGAGCGGGCCGATAGGGCGCGGCTCGGGGGTGGACTTCGACCTGCGGCGCGACGAGCCGTATCTGGCGTACGGGGAACTGGGCGGCACGCTGCGCGTCGTGACCCGCGAGGAGGGCGACTGCCTGGCCCGCTTCGAGGTGCTGCTGGCGCAGACGCACAACTCCCTCGACCTGGCAGACGCCTGCCTGGACCGGCTGGCGGAGCTGCCGCCGGGGCCGGTGAACCAGCGGCTGCCGAAGGTGCTGAAGGCGCCGGAGGGGGAGACGTACGCCTGGACGGAGAACCCGCTGGGGCTCAACGGCTACTACCTGGTGTCGAAGGGCGAGAAGACGCCGTACCGGCTGAAGCTGCGCTCCGCGTCGTACAACAACATCCAGGTGCTGACAGAACTGCTGCCGGGGACGCTGGTGGCGGACATGGTGGCGATCCTGGGGTCGATGTTCTTCGTGGTGGGGGACATCGACAAGTGAGGAGGAACGGGGGCGAATCCCCGTTCAGCTCGCCTGCTCCAGGTCGATGACGCGGCCGACGGGCCCGTGGGGGTCGTCGTCGGGGGCGTCGGCCTCGGCGGACGCCGGAACGCCGCCGGAGCCGCCCTCCGCCCCTGCCTTGCCTCCGGCCTCTGTTTCCGCCTCGGCCTCGGCGAGAACTTCCGGCCCGACGACATCGGCGAGGTCCGTGCCCGCGTCACCGGGCTCGCCGGGCCCGGAGCGGTGGCCGCCGCCGTCCCGGCGGCCGGACGGCGGGGGAGGCAGCTCCCGGGACTGAGCCCGCTGCGGCTGCCTGGAGAAGTAGCTGAAGCCGGCGGCATCGCCGGAGGGCGCCTGCGCGTGGGTCTGCCCGTGGCCCTGACGGGCGGCGTTGCCCGCGAGGTTGTCGAGGGCGTGGGAGGCGCGCAGGTACGAACTGAGCGAGGGCGGCGGCAACTGCGACTGCGAACGGGCGGGCGGCAACTGCTTGACGGGCGTCGCCGCCTCGATGGCCAACTGCCGCCGCCCTTCGAGCGCGGCGGCGCGCTCGGACTCGGCGTTGGCGTACCGCGCGAGCAGCGCTGCGTGATCCGTACGCAACCGGGCGAGGTCGCCGTGCCGCGACCCGAGCCGCTTCTCCAGCTCCCCGCGTACGCGCCGCGCCTCTTCCAGGTCGCTCTTCAACTCGGCGAGCTTCTCCTCATGCTCCCGCTCGGCCCGTGCCCGCGCCCCGGTCGCCTCGGTGACCTGGAGCGCCGTCATCCGATCCCGCAACCGCATGAGCGCCGAGGCCCCCACCGCGGCCCCGGCCGCCCCCGCGGCCAGCCACCGCACGGCGGACCCGTCCCCGGAAACCAGCCAGGCCCCGGCCGCGCAACCCAGCGCGACCGCGGCGAACGACACGGGCGGCAGGAGCCCGCGCATCGGCGAGGAGAAGCGGTGGCGTCCACGTGGCATAGGCCGCAACTTACCGTGGAGATGTCCCAAATGGAGCAGCCCCCAACCAATCGTTTCCCGCCGGTTACGTCCCAGCCACCCCACCGTCCCGCCCCGTCCGGCCCCGGAGCGGACCCCGCCCGGCGATCAACACACCCCGCCCGCGAGGGCCGCCAATGGAATTCCACGATTGCCGAGAAGGTGGCCAGTGTCGGAACAGGGTAATGCTTCGATGGAGCCACTTCGCAATAAGCACCTCAGAAGCCGCTGTCGACGTTGCATGTCCCCAAGCCGTACCGAGTGTCCTCCAACGACGGGGCGTCGTCACTCGTGGAGATCGGCCGGTGCCTGGGCCTTCCGCCGTGGAGTGTGCAGCACGGAGATCGGACGGCAGCAAGAGGGCCGTGAGACGTCACCACCCCAACTCCGGTCCGATAGGACTGCGCCTGGGCACGTCGAGCGGTGCAACGGTGCACGACCGGCAGGGAGATTCAGTCATCATCCGTTTGACCGATCGCGTGCTCGATCCGTGACTGCGTGAGGGCTGCCGTGAAGCCAGTGGCTAATGGAATTCCATCATTGCCGGAAGAGGCAAGATGTGACGCAAAGTCGACGGTGGTGCAACTGGATCAACCTTGGATAGCGTCAGGTCCCACAGAGATCCCCGATCCCCCCCGGAGCCGATGTGAAACGCCGCCCCCACCCCGCCGCCGCAGCGACCGTTGCTGCCCTGGCCTTGCTCCTCGCTGCCTGCGGCGGCAGCGAGGATGATTCGAACGAGGACGAGAAGATCACCGGCGCCAACTCGGCCAAGCCGTCCCCGTCGCCGAGTGAAACGGGAGCGGCGAGACCGGAGATCAAGCTGCCGGACGACGCGAAGAACGTCTTCGAGGACTGGGGGAGCAGCGACCCCGAGAAGGACGCCGTCCTGCAGGACAGCGCACAGATGATCGACTCCATCGACGACGCCATCTTCCGGGGCACCGCGGAGACGAAAGCGTTGGATTTCTACTTGGTTGGGGCTGCCCGCCAGAACGCGACTGATTACATCAAGGGTTACCTGGACGAGGGCCACGCCTGGGCTGGAACGACACGTTTCACCGTCAGAGAAGTGAGTCAACGTGACGATGGCGCAACCGTGGTCATCTACTGCTCGGATGAGAGCGACTCCTACATCACCGATGCCAAGACTGGCAAGCCCATCAAGAATTCTTCTGGTGGGTCCAGCGCCAACGTCCTCTATAACACCCGCTACGAAATGAACAAACTCGGTGTCTGGCAGATGACCGATGGGGTCTCTGAACGAGGTGCCAAACAGTGCGAGTCGTGAAGTGCTTACCAGCACTCTTAGGGGCGCTGGCGATGACCGCCGTCTTGGGCGTGATGCCAGCCCAAGCTCAGGGCGGCGGAAGGGGGAATGGGGGAAATTTCCTCGCGCCTCCGGCGGAGAAGGGCGCTTCAAATGACGGAAAGATCTCCGCGCAGGCGGGAGTGAAGGTCTCTTACTCCTCCAGCGAGGGAAATGCTGGTGATGGCGGCGGGGCGCTGACCCCTGTCGGAGACTGGTCTCCGCCGGCATGTTGGTATGCGCCGAAGTGGACCGCGGAAGAGGCAGCGCAAACCCGCTTCGACGGGATGGTCGACTTGAGCCCCCAGCATGACCCGGACACCGCGAAGGCGATGAAGGACAAGTACATCGACGGCAAACATGGTCCCTTCAACGTCGAGAAGAATGACAAAGGCTACTGGTGGGGTGTGTATAAGGACCCGAACCAGTCGGACAGCCCTGATGCGCTCGACTGCGCTGTGACGCCCTTCTGGGTTGACAGAGGGGATGAGCCGCCCGCCGAGATCGAGAACACCATCAACCCCGAGATTCTCGCTCAGCTCGCCTACGAGCAGATCCGCATCCCTGAGGCTACGCCGACGCTGCAGCCCGATGGGTCCAGGCAAGTGGTGAATCTCCCCACCTGGGTGTCCCTGGGCGACACTTCTTTCCGGCCAGTGTCTGTCACCGCGTCCGTCGATGTGCTCGGTATCTCGGCCACCACCACCGCCACACCCGGCAGTCTGCACATCGACCCCGGCACCGAAGATGCCCTCACCTTCCCCGAGTCCGGTGAATGCCCCCTCAACGATGACGGCAGCGTCGGCCAGAAACGGCTGGCCGGAGCCGAGGTTTCACCGCCGTGCGGCGTGCAGTACCTCCGGTCCTCCGAGGCCACAGGGCCGTACGCGTTCCAAGGCACAGTCACGTGGGACGTGAGCTGGACCGGCACCAACAACCCCAACCCCACGCAACTGCCCTCCGGCACCTTCGGTAGCACCCAAGACGTGACCGTCAAGGAGATCCAGTCAGTCGTCCGCTGACCGAACGCGTGTAAAACGTCGCGAATTCCTGACACCGAGCGGATGTACTTCGGTACCAGCGCAGAACGTACAGCGGATCCGCTGCCAACGGGACATGCGAGTGCAGCGGCCGGAATGCTGCTGGCTTGAAGTCGACCCTGCCGTGAAATTTCATCGTTGCCTCAATTGGCAATATTTGACGGAGATTTGGGGTGGTGCGACGACTTCGCTGTTCGCTAGCGTCACAACGTACGGGCCGCTTCCCGCTGGAATCGGCAGAGCGGTCCCGCCCCCGCGCCGCGCGCACCACATCGCCGCGTGTCCGGTCAAGCCTGCGAAATTTCCTCCCGCGGCCGGTTACACCGTCGACCCATCGGAAGGACCTGATGGCAGACTTAAAGATCAAGGGCGACGTTCTTGACGGGCTCTTTCACACGTTCACGACCATGGCCAAACGCCTGGACTACGCCGCCCGCTCGATGAAGGGCAGCGACACCGACATCGTCGGTGCCTGGATGCTCGTGCGTGAGTTGCAGGACTTCGCCGAGTCGTGGGAGTACGGGATCGGGCAGCTCGGGGAGCACGCCGACGGGGCCGCCAAGATGCTGACGAAGATCGCCAGAGACTTCGACGGGCTGGAAAAGGAACTGGAAGCCGCTCTCCAGCCCAAGGGACGCTGACGTGGCCGACAAGGACTACCCCACCCTCGGCTTCGACCCGGCGCCCGGTGACGCGCACAGCACCAAGTACCTGGCCCGCGCCATCGGCCGGCTCGCCGGCGAGTTGGGCACCACCGCCAAGGAGCTGGACCGCCTCGACCAGGGGGTGTGGAAGGGCAAGGCCGCGAACGCCTTCTCCGACCACGTAGCCGACAAGGTCACCCCCGACATCAAGCGGGCGCATTCCTCCTTCGAGAAGGCGGCGACTGCGCTGCGGCGCTGGTCCGAGAAGATGGACGGGTTCCAGGACGAGGCCCGCGCGCTGGAGCGCGAAGCGCGGCGGAAGCAGGAGGCCGTCGGGGACGCGCAGCGGCTCCTGGACGCCGGAAAGGCGGCGCCGTTCCCCGGTGCGTCGGCTGACGAGAAGGCGTCCGACGCGCAGAAGAAGCCGCAGGACAAGCGCGAGAAGGCCGCCGAGGAGGCCGGTGACGCACTGGACGACGTGCGGCGCCGGGCCGAGGAACTGAAGGACCGCTACTTCACCGAGGCGTGGTCGATCTCCCGCGAACTGGACGGCGCCGGGGACATAGCCCCGGACGAGCCGGGGCTGTTCGACCGGATAGCCAGCGGCGTGTCGGACGTCCTGGGCGACGCCCTCGACTGGGTCCAGGACCACGCGGACCTCATCAAGGCCATTGGCGACGTCCTCAGCTACGTCACCGCCGCGCTGACCGTGCTCGCCATCGCCACCGCGCCCTTCCCGCCGATCGGTGCGGCCTTCGCGTCGGCCGCGCTGGTCTACGCCGGGCTGACGCTGCTGACGCACGGGGTGGCCAAGGCGGCAGGCGCGGACGTCAGTTGGGCGACGCTGGGGCTCGACGCCCTCGGAGTGCTACCGGGGGTGGGACTCTTCAGTAAAGGGATCAAGATTGTGGGCCGGGGGGTGGCGGAAGCCCGGGTTGCTCAACTGGGTGGGCGCTTCACGATGCGACAGGTCGAGAGCGTGCGCAACATTGTTGCTGTCGGAGATCTCGCCGGTACGGTTCGCGGTGGCCTCAGCTTCACCATTTCGGGCAAGGGCGTCGCGTTGTGGGGGAAGAACCATGACGTTTTCATGGTGGCGGACGATTTCAGCAGGATGAACACCAGGATCGCCGCGATCAGCGAGCCCGCCCGCGTTGGTCGACTGGTAGGCAGCAGGGGAGTCGACCTCATCACTGGAGGACGGGTGGCAATCGACCCGTTGTCCGTGGGCGGGCGGCTGCTTGACACGGGCACCAAGGTGGCCCCGGCGCTGGCAGGACCGATAATCGAGCAGTTGCCCGGCGATCCGGTAGGTAACCTCGGGGATCGTTTGCAGGACGCGTTCGGATAGCGAAAGGGAGAGTGCATGGCCTGGTATCCCCGAGCGGGCGAGACGTTCTTGTACCGGGGGTCGATCGATTTCGCGACTGGAATGGCGGCGCCGGTCTCCGGCATGCGGTTCTTCCGCGACACGGAGCGCCGGGACATCCAGCACGAATTACCCGGCTGGCCGGAGGGGCCACGCTACGCCGTACGCGGCCGGGGCGGCACGGGCACGCGCAGGGCGGGCCGGGGGGCGTTCGTCGGACTCCAGCTCGTGTCGGGTTTCATCCTGAGTGCGGTGACACTGGGAACTTTCGGACCCAGCCTGCGCGGGCGACCCGAGGACCCCGACAACGAGGTTGAGGACTTCCCCGTCCTGTGGGCGGCGCCGGGTGCGGCTGCCCGCAAGCTGCCGTGGCAACTCGACCCCAAGCGGCGTGCGAAGGGATACGTCACCCACGCCATCGTGACCGACCGACGACTGGTCTTCGTCGGCTTCCCGGACGAGGACACCTCCCAGGACAAGGTGCTCGGCGAGTTCGATCGGGTTCGTGTCGCGCGCGTGGAGCGGCAGAAGTTCAGCAGCGACCAGCGCGACATCCGCGTCGATTTCGACGACGGCTCGTGGTGTCGACTCCATTCCGACAACGAGAACTCGGTGGAGGAATTCGTCCGTCACCTGGAGGCACCGCCGCAACTGGTCCCCGAGGAACAGCTCACTCCCGGACAGCTCGCCACCATCGCTGATTGCGTGGCTTCCCACGCACGTGTCAACGAGCGGGACGCCACCGACTACGACGGCTGGATCGTCACGCTCCGGCCGAGTGGGAACTTCTTCTTCCAGGCGTGGTCGGACAGAGCCGTTGCCTGGGCCGGTGCCGTCGGGCCAAGCGTGATCATGGATCGAGACGGCAATCGGGTTTACGACCCGGGCGACTTCGCCTCCGCCGACCGCCGGGGGCCTGCTTCATGAGTACATCTGCCCACCCCGCCGCGCCCCTGCGGGACGGTACTCCGCCGATGTGGTTCACAGTTCCGGACGGCCTCCACGCCCTGCCGATCGCCGCCACCGCCGAGGAACGCACCGCCCTGGCAGACGCCTTCGTGCGCGAGTTGTACCCCAACGGCGACGACGCGCTGTGGGCTGCCTCCGCGCCCTACTACGGTGTCGTGGGGCAGTTCATGAGCGGCACCGGGCTTTCGTTTTCGGCGATGGGATTCTTCGCCCGGGACGACGGTGGGGTGGTGCACTGCACGTTCACCGTGGCGAGCGTCGCATCCGGGCATGCCTCGGTGGAGGCCGCGGCCAACGGGATTCGGGAAGTGCTCGTCCGGGACCCGGCGAACGATGCGCGATGGGTGGATCTGCCGTGCGGGCCTGGGGTTTCCTGCACCACGCTGCGGGAGTTCACCGTGCCCGCAGAGCTGACCGCCGACGGGACGGAGACCAAGCTCCACACCGGCCAGATCCAGGTGCACGTCCCGTTTCCCACCGGCCCCTACGTCGCCTTGTTCACGCTCGACACCGCGGCTCTGGACCACTGGGGTGAGTTCTGTGAGATGACGGCCGCCATCATGCGGACCGTCAGTTTCACCGAACCTCCGGAGTAGCAGGCAGTTCCCTGCCCCGTCGGCCCGACGGGGCAGGGTTGCCGCTTCGCACCGGTCAGGAGCCGAGGAGGTTCTTGGCTTCCAGGTACTCCTTCGCCGCGTCGGCCGGCTTCATCCGCTCCGCGTCCACCTTGCGGTTCAGCTCGATCAGGTCCTCCGTCGTGAGTACCTTCGTGAGCTTGTCCAGCGTCGCGGCGATCTCCTTCGTGCCCGCCTCCTTGGCGTTGACGACCGGGAGGATGTTGTCCGCGTTCTGCAGGCCCTTGTCGTCCTCCAGGAGCACCAGGTCGAAGTCGTCCAGGGTCGCGTCCGTGGTGGTCGTCAGGACGAGCTGGTTGGTGCCGTCCTGGACCGACTGCTTGGCCGCCGGGGTGCCGACGCCCAGGGGGTCGATCTTGGTGATGTCGATGTCGTACGTGTTCTCCAGGCCCGGCTCGCAGAACGGCCGCTCCGGGCACTCGTCGCCCGCCGCGAGGCGGATGCCGTCGCCGGTCTTGCCGAGGTCGCTGAGGGTCTTGAGGTCGTTCTCCGCGGCGAAGTCCTTGGAGACGGCGAAGGCGTTCTGGTCGACGGCGTCGCCGGCGTCGAGCACCTTGAGGCCGCGGGGCTCGGCGAGCTCGCGCAGGGCGGTCACCGTCTCGCCGGCGTCGTTCGACGCGACGGGGTTCTTCTCCGGGGCCTCTACGCCGTTCTCCTTCGCGTTCAGGAACTCGGCGAGGGTCGCGGCGTACTCCGGGAAGACGTCGATGCTGCCCTTCTCGAGCTCCGGCTCGTAGAGCTCGCGGTTCTCCAGCTTCTTTATCGAGACGTCGTAGCCGGCGTCCTTCAGCATCGCCGAGTACAGCTCGGCGGTCACCGTCGAGACCGTGAACCCGGCCTGGCCCACCACCAGGGATGACTTGTCGTCGTCCGTGGAGTCCGTGCCGCCCTTTTCCTCCAGGCTGTCGCCGCCGCAGGCCGCGAGGCCCGCCGTGAGGGCGGCGGCGGCCAGCACCGAGGCGGCGGCGCGGGCGCGAACGCGGTTGGTGATCAAGGGATTCTCCATCCGTTGGGTGTCGATATTCGTGGCATCGCTAGGCGAAAGGGGTGTTGGATTACGTGTGATTCGGTTGGTTCATTCCGGAGGAGAATGCCGGCGTTATCCGCACGCCGGCGTCACGTGACACGGCGCTGCGCTGCGCACGACGTGACGCCGAACCTTACAGCGAGGCCGGCGCGGGCTTCTGTTTCCCCGGCGGTACGTCCGCCCCTTCCGTTCCCGGCGCTGCCAGGTCGTCCCCCGGCGTCCGCCGCCCGCGCCCGCGGCGGCCGTCGTGGCGGCCGCGCATCGGGTCGAGCAGCCGCCCGGCGAGGGCGAGCACGACCTCCAGCACCAGGGCCAGCGCCGCCACCAGGAAGGCACCGGCGACGACCATCGGGGTGTTGTACGTCCGGAAGCCCGCGGTGATGATCCGGCCGAGGCCGCCGCCGCCCGCGATGGCCGCCAGCGTGGCGGTCGCGACGACCTGCACCGTCGCCGACCGCAGGCCGGTCATCACCAGCGGATAGCCCAGCGGCAGCTCGACCCGGCCCAGCAACTGGGGCCCGGACATGCCCATGCCCCGTGCCGCTTCCACCACGTCCCGGTCGGCCTCGCGGATGCCCACGTACGCGTTCGTCAGCAGCGGCGGCACCGCGAAGAGCACCAGGGCGATGACCGTCGGCCAGTCACCGTGCATCCGCAGCGGCGTGAGCATGAGCAGGCCGAGCACCGCGAGCGTGGGCACGGCACGGCCGACGTTCGAGATGTTGATCGCGAGGGTGCCGCCCTTGCCGATGTGGCCCAGCCAGAACGCGATCGGCAGCGCGATGGCGCAGGCGATGGCCAGCGACATGCCCGTCAGGTACAGATGCTCGCCCAGCCGCACGCCGATGCCGGTCGGACCCGACCAGTTCGACCCCGTGGTCAGCCACGTCCAGGCGTCCGCGATGGTGCCCATCAGGCCGTCTCCTTCTGCCGCCCGGCGGTCCTCAGGCGGAACCTGCCGCCACCGCCAACGCTTCGCCGCTGCGCCCGCGTCCACGGCGTCAGCAGCCGCTGCAGGCCCAGGATCAGCAGGTCCGCCAGCACGGCGAGCAGCACGCACAGCACCGACGCCGTCAGCACCTGCGCCTTGAACAGGGTGCGCATACCGTCGACGATCAGGTTGCCCAGACCGCCGTAGCCGATGATGCCGCCGACCGTCGTCATCGCGATCGTCGACACCGTCGCCATCCGCAGGCCGGCCATGACGGCGGGCAGCGCGAGCGGCAGCTCGACGGCGAACAGCAGGCGCGTCTGCCCGTACCCCATCCCGCGGGCCGCCTCCCGCGTCTCCGCCGGCACGGAATCGAGGCCGGCCAGCAGATTGCGGATGAGGATCGTCAGCGAATAGAGCACGAGGCCGGTGACGACCACGGACGCCGAGATGCCCATGATCGGGACCAGCAGGGAGAACATCGCGAGCGACGGGATCGTGTAGAGCACCGTCGTCAGGCCGAGCACGGGGCCCGTGAGCACCCGCCAGCGGCGGGCGATCAGGGCCAGCGGGAAGGAAACCAGCAGGCCGATGCCCACTGACGCCAGTGTGATCCAGACGTGCTGGACCGTGGCGTCGACGAGCTCGTCGCTGCGGCTGCGGACGTATTCACCGCAGATCCACTCGTTCGCTGCCAGGCAGCCGGAGGCTTTCACGCCACCGCTCCTTCCCGTAGGCAGCTCTATTAGACCCCCCGCCACTGACACCGGAAGCGGGAGGGCGGGGCAGAATGAGGAAACATGATCCGATTCGAGCACGTGACCAAGCGGTACCCCGATGGGATTACCGCGGTGGACGACTTGTCGTTCGACGTCGCCGAGGGCGAGCTGGTGACGCTTGTCGGCCCCTCAGGCTGCGGCAAAACCACCACCCTGAAGATGGTCAACCGGCTCATCGAGCCCACGAGCGGCCGTATCGAGGTCGACGGGCGGGACGTCACGGCCACCGACCCGGTCGAGCTGCGCCGCCACATCGGCTACTGCATCCAGAACGTCGGCCTTTTCCCGCACAAGAACGTCCTCGACAACACGGCCACCGTGCCGCATTTGCTGGGCACGCCGCGCGACAAGCGGCTGAAGCGGGCGGCCGAGCTGCTGGAGCTGGTCGGCCTCGACCCGCACGAGCACGGCCGCCGCTATCCCGACCAGCTCTCCGGCGGCCAGCGCCAGCGTGTCGGCGTGGCGCGGGCGCTGGCCGCGGACCCGCCGGTGCTGCTGATGGACGAGCCGTTCGGCGCGGTGGACCCGGTGGTGCGCGAGCACCTGCAGAACGAGTTCCTCAAGCTGCAGGCGCGGATGCGGAAGACCGTGCTTTTCGTCACACACGACATCGAGGAGGCGGTACGGCTCGGCGACCGCATCGCGGTCTTCGGGAACGGGAAGATCGAGCAGCTCGACTCGCCGGCGGCGGTCCTGGGCGCGCCCGCGACCCCGTACGTGGCCGACTTCGTCGGCGCCGACCGGGGCCTGAAGCGGCTGTCGGTGACCGAGATAGAACGCGGCGACCTGGAGCAGCCGCCGGTGGTCCGGCTCGACGACGACGCGCGCACTGCTGCCGCGGCGCTACGGGACGGGGGCGCGCGCTGGGCGGTCGTGCTGGACGGCGACGGCGAACTGCACGGGTGGGTCGCGGCCGACGAGATCGCCAAGGGCGGCGCCGTGTCCGACTACGCGCGGCGGATGGACGCCTGGCTGCCGCTGGGGGCGAGCCTGAAGAAGGCGTTCGCGACGATGCTGCAGTACGACGCCGGGTGGATCGCGGTGGTGGACGACGTGGAGACGGGGCGCTTCGCGGGCGTCCTGACGCCGGCGAGCCTGCACGAGGCGCTGCGGCGGTCCATCGATGCGGACGCGCGCGCGGTCGCGCGGGCGGAGGTGGAGCTGGACTCGCTGCCGCAGCTCTGATGCGGGACCGCGACCGTGGGGGTGCCGGGGCGGAAGCACGCGTACGGGCATCGCGGGGCTCGCGGTGCGTACCGTACGGGCGTGGGGCCGCGGAGCGGCGTCAGGCGGCCCGTATCGGCCCCGCGCGTCAGGCGGCCCGTATCGGCCCCGCGGTGTCAGGGGAGGACCGGGGCGATGCCCACGTGGTGGGCCAGCCACGTGAAGCCCCCGAGACCCGCGGAGTCGAGCAGTTCGGCCGCCTGCCCCGCGGTGACGAGCCGCCGCAGGTAGCCCGCCGGGTCGGTCGACGCCAGGGCCAGCGACGGCCGGCTCCCGTCGAGCCCGAGCCCCCGGAGCGCCTCCCGCTGTGACATCAGCAACGTCGGTCTGCCCGGCTCCCGCGCCGCGGGGGACTGCGTGTCCTGGGGCGAGCCACCGTCCGTCCCTCCCGGTCGCGGGGTATCCGGTACGCCGGACGCGACTCCGTCGTCCGCCGGCCCCGTGCCGCTCTCCCGGGTCAGGTCGGCGGCCACCGCGTCCAGCGCCACGTGCGCCGTGACGTCGCAGCTCCCGTCCGGGACCGGCGTCACCTCCTGGCCGTCGCGGAACGCCGTCAGCGTGCCGTACGGGGGGCGGGTGGCCCGCGTGTGGGCGTAGTCCGCGGTCAGCGCCAAGCCGGCGGCCAGCGTCGTGACCGCCGCCGACCACGCCGCGTCGCGCGGGGCGCCGATCTCCGCGCGGCTGCCGGGCGGCGCACCCGCCAGCGGCCACCAGCGGTGCAGCCACGCCGCGTCCGCGCCGCCGACCTCCGGGCCCAGCCGCTCCGTGCCGTCCGCCGCGACCTCCACGTACCGCGGCACACCCCTCTCGTCCGTCTCC
Source organism: Streptomyces sp. NPDC004134 (assembly GCF_042874195.1). Classification (NCBI taxonomy): domain Bacteria; kingdom Bacillati; phylum Actinomycetota; class Actinomycetes; order Kitasatosporales; family Streptomycetaceae; genus Streptomyces; species Streptomyces sp. NPDC004134. Next base: position 45,757 of record NZ_JBIAMS010000007.1, read on the forward strand.
GCGACCTCCACGGGCACGTTGTCCAGCCACTCGTTGGCGAACAGCAGCCCCCGCGCACCCTCCGGCGGCTGCGCCAGCCATGTGATCCGCGCGTCCAGCCCCTCCGGCCGCGGTCCGACCTCCACCGCGTACGCCCGCAGCCGCCCCGGTCCCTCGTACTCCGACAGCACCCCCGTCAGCAGCTCCCCGCGCCCCGCGCCGATGTCCACCACGTCCAGCTCCGCCGGCCGCCCCAGCGCGACCGCCACCCGCCGCACCAGCTCCGCCACCGCCGCCGCGAACAGCGGCGAGGCGTGCACCGAGGTGCGGAAGTGCGCCGCCGCTCCGGTGCCGGGCCCGCCCCGGCGGTAGAAGCCCTCCGGCCCGTACAGCGCCAGCCGCATCGCCTCCCGCCAGCGCAGCCGGCCATCCGCGACCGAGTGCCCGCCCGAGCCCGCCCCGGAGCCACCGCCGGAAGCCGCCTCCGAGCCCGCGGCGAAGCCCGCCACAGCCCGCCTGCCCGGCTCCGCGCCCGCGTCCTGCCCGCCCGTCCCACCGTTCTCCACAAGCGCATCCTCCACCCTGCGGAGTAGATGCATCAGCCAGGGATCGCCCCGCGGACTGACTCCCGCTTACGCGCGCGTGCCTACGCTGGGTGACGTGCAACGTGTCTACGATTTCCTCCGCCGTCATCCGACGCTGGTCGACAGCTTCTGGGCTGTCTGCCTCGTCCTGATGACCGGTGCCTGGCTGATCGCCGTGGACACGACCAATCACGACGACAACCCGCACGCCCCCCTCAGCGACGTCGCGAAGACGATCGCGCTGGTCATCGGCATCGGCTACGCCGCCGTCGTCGCCCTGCGCCGCCGCTATCCCGAGCGCATGCTGCTCGTCGCCGGTGCGCTCGGCGTCGTGCAGGTCGTGGTGGATTCGAGTCCCGGCCCGGCGAACTTCGCCATGCTCGTCGTCATCTTCACCGTCGCCGCCGGCGACGTGCCCTGGGCGTCGCGGCTGGCGCTCATCGGCGCCGCCGTCGCGCCCGTGGTCAACCAACTGCGGTGGCCGGCCGCCAGTGAGAACGTCTTCGAGCAGGCCGTCGGCCTCGCCTTCCTGACCGTCCCGTTCCTGCTCGCCTGGGTGCTCGGCGACTCGCTGCGCACCCGCCGCGCCTACTACGCGCAGCTCGAGGAACGGGCCGCCCGCCTGGAGCGGGAGCGGGAGACGCAGTCGCGGATCGCGGTCGCGGCCGAGCGTGCACGGATAGCCCGCGAACTGCACGACGTGGTGGCGCACAACGTCTCCGTCATGGTCGTGCAGGCCGACGGCGCCGCGTACGTGCTGGACAGCGCGCCGCAGCAGGCCAAGGAGGCGCTCACGACGATCTCCGGCACCGGCCGGCAGGCGCTGGCGGAGATGCGCCGGCTGCTCGGCGTGCTGCGGACCGGCGACCCGGGCGCGGGCGGCGAGTACGTGCCGCAGCCCGGTGTGGAGCAACTGGCGGAGCTGGTCGAGCAGGTGCGCGGCGCGGGGCTCACGGTCTCGTTCGAGGTGGCCGGCTCGCCGCGGGAGCTGCCGAGCAGCATCGAGCTCGCGGCGTACCGCATCGTGCAGGAGGCGCTGACCAACACCCGCAAGCACGGCGGCCCCGAGGCGGGCGCCGCGGTGCGGCTGACGTACGCCGACGGCGAACTGCAGGTGCTGATCGAGGACGACGGCCGCGGCTCGCTTCCCGAGCTGTACGAGGAGGGCGGCGCCGACGGCCAGGGGCACGGGCTGATCGGCATGCGCGAGCGCGTGGGGATGACCGGCGGCGAGCTGGACGCGGGGCCGCGGCCCGGCGGCGGCTTCCGGGTACGTGCGGTGCTGCCGCTGAAGACGGCCGCCTGACCGGCCGCGCGACGGACTGCCCGGCGGGCGGCTTACCGTCGGACGCGGACAGAGGCGGGAAACCGGGGCGGCCGACGCCGCCCCGATGAGAGAGAAGGGACTCACGTGACGATCCGGGTCATGCTCGTGGACGACCAGGCGCTGCTGCGCACCGGCTTCCGGATGGTGCTGGCGGCCCAGCCCGACATGGACGTCGTCGCGGAGGCCGGGGACGGCGACGAGGCGGTGCAGCTCCTCGCCGTCACGAAGGTGGACGTCGTGCTCATGGACGTACGCATGCCGCGCCTCGACGGCGTCGAGGCGACGCGGCGCATCTGCGCGGACAAGCCGGCGGAGGCGCCGCCGAAGGTGCTGATCCTGACCACCTTCGACCTGGACGAGTACGCCTTCTCGGCGCTGCAGGCCGGGGCGTCGGGCTTCATGCTCAAGGATGTGCCGCCCGGCGACCTGCTGAGCGCCATCCGGGCCGTCCACAGCGGCGACGCGGTCGTCGCGCCGAGCACGACGCGGCGGCTCATCGACCGGTTCACGGCCGTGATGCCCGCCCCGGCGGGGGAGCGGGCGCACCCGGAGCTGAAGCGGCTGACGGACCGGGAGCGCGAGGTGCTGCTGCTGATCGCGCAGGGGCTGTCGAACGGGGAGATCGCGGCGCAACTGGTGCTGTCGGAGGCGACGGTGAAGACGCATGTGGGGCGGATCCTCACGAAGCTGGAGCTGCGGGACAGGGTGCAGGCGGTGGTCCTGGCATACGAGACGGGTCTGGTACGGGCCGGAGGCTGACGGCATACGAACCGGGCCGGGACGAGCCGGAACCCGGGTCCGGGGCCGGCTCAGGCGGGGTCGGGTCGGCTGACGGGCGTACGGACACGAGGGCGACGGGCGCGACGGCGGCAGTCGTACGGGCATGCCGCAGGCACCGCCCGCCTCGCCGGCACTGGGACTCGCGTCCCGGAGCCGTCCGGCGTGCGGCGGACCGTGTGCGCCGCGGCGGCGTCCCCCTCCTCAGCGCAGCAGGCCCTCCAGCAGCGACCCGCCCAGGCGGGCGACCGCCGGCAGCGACAGTTCGTACTGCACGTAGCGCCCGCGGCGCCGCGTGACGACCAGCCCGGCCTTCTTCAAGACCGCCAGGTGCCGGGAGACCTCCGGCGCCGTCAACTGATGCACGGCGGCCAGCTCGCCCGTCGTCGTCGGCGTCCGCGAGATCGTGCGGCACAGCCGGAGCCGCACCGGGTGCGCGAGCGCTTCGAGCCGCAGTTGCAGCGTCTCCAGAGTCGGCGCCCGGGGCAGGTCCGGCGAGGGTATGGGGTACTGGATCACCGGCTGCCAGCCCGGCGCGTACACCACCAGCACGTGCGGCCAGCCGAACGCCGTCGGCAGGAACGTCACGCTCTCGCTCGCGACCGCGCCGCCGTTGCTCAGCTTGTCCGCGACGATCCGGACCGAGCCGTCCTCGCCCTCGTCGAGCCGCAGTGCGCTCGACACGTCCGCCAGCGTCACGGCCAGGCCCTTGCGCCGCAGCAGGTCCGTCTTGTGCCGGGCATCGGCGGCCAGCGAGTGGCGCACCTGCTCCCACGTCTCGTCGAAGAACGCCTGCGCGCAGTCCTCGAACAGCCGCCGCAGCCACACCCGCAGCCCGTCGGGGTCGGCGAGCATCCGCTCGACGAACGCCGCCTGCCGCGGGCCGCGGGCCGCCGCGCGCTCGACGGCGATCCGGCGGGTGGCCGGGTCGGTGAGCGGCGACGGGCTGCCGTACTGGTACGCGGGGTTGCAGACGATCTCGAACGCGGCGGTGACGAACCTCTCGTCCGGTATCCGGTCGAGCGCGTCCAGCTCCTCGGCGAGGGTCGCTCCCGGCACGGCGGGCAGCAGGATGTCGGCCCGCCCGGCGCTCCACAGGAACTCGCCCTCGCTCAGCCGGTCCGCGAGCGCGGGGTCGAGCGCCGCGGCGGTCGCGGTCGTCCACTCGGCCGCCCCGGGGTGGTGCCCAGGGGCGGCGAGCGCGTGCAGCGCGGCGCCCAGCTCGGCGAGCGGGGAAGGCGTGAAGCCGATGCGCTCGACGGCGAGGCCGGTGATGTCGAGGGTGACGCTCATGAATCCATGGTCGGGCACGGGACTGACAGCGCCAGGGTCCTCGGCCCCTCATCCACGGCCGCGCAGTTGGACGGAGCCCGGGCCGTCGGGCCCACATCCACCTGCGGTCAGTTGGACACCGCCGGGCCCGCGGGCTCCGGGCCGGCGCCCGCGGCCTCCGCGTCGGCGCCTTCCGTCCCCGAAGCCCCCGGGACCTCCACAGCCCCCGTAACCCCCGCAGCCCCTGGAGCGCCCGCAGTCCCCGCAGTCCCTGCAGCCTCCACCCGCCGCACCCGCTCCACCAGCGCCCCCGCCTCCCGCACCACGTCCTCCGCCGACCACGCCAGCCCCGGCTCCGTCACCGTGACCTCCGTCACCGACAGCCCCGGCGGATCCCCCGGCTCCGTCCACATCCGGAACAGGCACGTCCCCGTCTCCTCCGCCAGCGCCGTCCCCGCGTCCATCAGCGCCTCCGCCCCGTACGGCAGCCAGACCTGGAACTGGTGCGTGTGCGGCACCCCGGGATGCACGCGGAAGAACGGAACCGCCGCCGCCGCGAACCCCTCCCGCAGCGCCTCCGCGACAACCCGCGCGTGCGCCACGTACGACGGCAGCCGCGGCAGCTCCCGCTGCAGCCCCTCCAGCGCGGTCAGCGCCGCCGGCCACTGCTGGAACACCTGGCCGCCGTACCGGTGCCGCCACGCCCGCGCCTCCTCCACGAACCCCGCGGGACCCGCCAGCGCCGCGCCGGACAGCCCGCCCAGCGACTTGTAGAACGAGACGTACACGCTGTCCGCGAGCCCCGCGATCTCCGCCAGCCCGCGCCCGAAGTGCGTCGTGCACTCCCACAGCCGGGCGCCGTCGAAGTGGACGACCGCCTCCCGCTCCCGCGCCGCCGCAACGACCTCGGCCAGCTCCTCCCACTCCGGCAGCACGAACCCCGGCTCGCGCATCGGCAGCTCCAGCATCAGCGTGCCGAAGGGCTCGCCCAGCGCCCGCACCTCCGCCGCGGTCGCGGCCCGCGGCGCGCGCGTGGGGTGCACGGTGCGCAGCCCGGTGACCACCGCGTACGCCGCCCTCTCGTGCACCTCCAGGTGGGCCAGCGGGTGCGAGGCGACGACGCGGCTGCCAGTGCGCTCCGCCCAGCAGCGCAGCGCGACCTGCTGCGCCATGGTGCCGGTGGGGAAGAACGCCGCGTCCTCGCAGCCGAGCAGCTCCGCGGTGCGCTCCTCCAGTTCGCCGACGATCCCGCCGGCGTAGACGTCGACCTGCTGGCCGAGGTCGACGCCGCCGGGCCTGGCGGTGGTGAGGCGGGCCAGGCGTGCGGAGATGGTGGGGAGGGAGGCCGAGAGGGTGTGCTCGGCCGCCGCCCACGTCGCGCGCCTACGGGTCATGAGGTCGTCCGCGTCCGTCATGGGCCCAGATCATGCCCGCCGCCGTGCCCCCTCCACACCGGGTTTACGCACCGGCCGCGCCATCCGTGCGGGGCGGCACGCGCGCGTAGGGTCACGGGCCGCCTGCCGAGCGCGTCCTACGCGCGTACGCGCGTAGGACGCAGTCGTCCTCGTGCCCGTACACCGTGCTCAGGCACACACCGGCGGCCGCCCCGGCCGCAAGTACCATGAACCCGTACGTCCGGTACCCGAAGCGGACTGGAACGGAAGGCGACGTGAACCCCAGCCCCACCCCCGAGCCGCAGGAGAAGCCCGCCCGGCTCGCCGTCGGCGTGGTCGGCGCCGGCCGGGTCGGCCCGCCGCTCGCCGCCGCGCTCGCGCTCGCGGGCCACCGCCCCGTCGCCGTGCACGCCGTCTCCGACGGCGCCCGCAGGCGGGCCGACGAGCTGCTGCCCGACGTGCCGGTCACCGAGCCCGCCGAGGTGCTGGCCCGCGCCGACCTCGTGCTGCTCACCGTGCCCGACGACGTGCTGCCCGGCCTCGTCGAGGGCCTGGCGAGCACCGGTGCCGTACGCCCCGGGCAACTGCTCGTGCACACCTCGGGACGGTACGGGGCCGCGGTGCTGGAGCCCGCCACGCGCGCGGGCGGGCTGCCGCTCGCGCTGCACCCCGCGATGACGTTCACCGGCACCGCGATCGACGTCCAGCGCCTCGCCGGCTGCTCCTTCGGGGTCACCGCGCCGGGCGAGCTGCGTATGGCGGCGGAGGCCCTGGTCGTGGAGATGGGCGGGGAGCCGGAGTGGGTGGAGGAGGCGGCCAGGCCGCTGTACCACGCGGCGCTCGCCATCGGTGCCAACCACCTCGTCACACTGGTCGCGCAGTCGATGGAGCTGCTGTCCAAGGCCGGCGTCGGCGCCCCCGACCGGATGCTGGGCCCGCTGCTCGGCGCCGCCCTGGACAACGCGCTGCGCAGCGGCGACGCCGCGCTCACCGGGCCGGTGGCGCGCGGCGACGCGGGCACCGTGGCGGCGCACATCGCGGAGCTGCGCGTGCACGCCCCCCAGGCGGTGCCGGCGTACGTCGCGATGGCCCGGGCGACGGCGGACCGCGCGCTGGCGGGCGGGCTGCTCAAGCCGGAGCTGGCCGAGGACCTGCTCGGGGTCCTCGCCGACGGAGGACGCTGAGGGACGGCGACGATGACCGCTCTACTCGTACACCAGGCAGCGGATCTGCCGGAGCCGCCGGGGGCGCATGAGCCCCCGGAAGCGCCCGGTGCCGCGCCCGAACGCCCGGCGCGCGCCGTGGTGATGACCATGGGCGCCCTGCATGAGGGCCACGCCGCCCTCGTCCGCGCCGCCCGCACCGAAGTCGGCCCGTACGGGCAGGTCGTGGTCACCGTCTTCGTCAACCCGCTGCAGTTCGGCCCCGGCGAGGACCTCGACCGCTACCCCCGCACCCTCGACGCCGACGTCCTGCTCGCGGGCAAGGAGGGCGCGGACATCGTCTACGCCCCGTCCGCTGACGAGGTCTATCCGGGCGGCGAACCGCACGTGCGCATCAGCGCCGGGCCGATGGGGGAGCGGCTGGAAGGCGCGTTCCGCCCGGGGCACTTCGACGGAATGCTGACCGTCGTCGCCAAACTGCTGCACCTCACGCGGCCGGACGTGGCGCTGTACGGGCAGAAGGACGCCCAGCAACTCGCCCTGATCACGCGGATGGTGCGCGACCTGAACTTCCCGGTGCGGATCCTCGGCGTGCCGACCGTACGCGAGCCGGACGGGCTCGCCCTGTCCAGCCGCAACGTGTACCTCTCCGCGCCGGAGCGCCGCACCGCGCTCGCGCTGTCCCGCGCGCTGTTCGCGGCGCGCGCCGCGGCGGGCACCCCGCGGGATGCGCTGGCCGCGGCACAGTCCGTGCTGCACGACGCGGGCACACTGACACCCCCGCTGGAGCTGGACTACGCCGCCCTGGTGGACCCGGCGGACTTCACCCCCGTCACTGACGCCACGGCGGAGGACGGGGCCGCTGCGCCACGGAAAGACGGCGCCGCCCGCGAGGCCGTCCTGGCCGTCGCCGCCAAGGTCGGCGCCACCCGCCTCATCGACAACATCCGCCTCACCTTCGGAGGTGCCAGATGACCGCGATACGGCTCGGCGCCCCGGCCCCCGGCTGGGTACTGGACACCGACGTCGTCGTGGTCGGCTCCGGCGTCGCCGGCCTCACCGCCGCGCTGCGCTGCGCCGAGGCGGGCCTGCGGGTCGCCGTGGTCACCAAGGCCAACCTCGACGACGGCTCCACCCGCTGGGCCCAGGGCGGCATCGCGGCCGCCCTCGGCGACGGCGACAGCCCCGAGCAGCACCTCGCCGACACCCTCGTCGCCGGCGCCGGGCTGTGCGACGAGGACGCCGTACGCACCCTCGTCACCGAGGGCCCCGCCGCCGTACGCCGCCTCATCGCCACCGGTGCCACCTTCGACACCGACCCCGCCACCGGCGCCATCGAGCTGACCCGCGAGGGCGGCCACCACCGCCGCCGCATCGCTCACGCGGGCGGCGACGCGACCGGCGCGGAGGTCTCCCGCGCGCTGGTCGCGGCCGTGCGCGAGGCGGGCATCGAGACCGTCGAGCACGCGCTCGTACTCGATCTGATCAAGGACGCGGAAGGGCGTGCCGCCGGGGTCACATTGCACGTCATGGGCGAGGGCGCGCGCGATGGCGTGGGCGCCGTGCACGCCCCCGCGGTGGTGCTCGCCACCGGCGGCATGGGCCAGGTCTTCTCCGCGACCACCAACCCGGCGGTCTCCACCGGCGACGGTGTCGCCCTCGCGCTGCGCGCCGGCGCGGAGGTGTCGGACCTGGAGTTCGTGCAGTTCCACCCGACGGTGATGTTCCTGGGCCCGGACGCGGAGGGCCAGCAGCCGCTGGTCTCCGAGGCGGTACGGGGCGAGGGCGCCCACCTCGTCGACGCCGACGGCGTGCGGTTCATGGTGGGTCAGCACGAGCTGGCGGAGCTGGCGCCGCGCGACATCGTGGCCAAGGGCATCACGCGGCGCATGCGCGAGCAGGGTGCCGACCACATGTACCTCGACGGGCGGCACTTCGGCGCGGAGATGTGGAAGACACGCTTCCCGACGATCTTCGCGGCCTGCCGCGCCCACGGCTTCGACCCGGTCCACGACCTCGTCCCGGTCGCCCCCGCGGCCCACTACGCCTCCGGCGGCGTCGTCACGGACCTCCGGGGCCACACGAGCGTCCCGGGCCTGTACGCGTGCGGTGAGGTGGCCTGCACGGGCGTGCACGGCGCGAACCGGCTGGCGTCCAACTCCCTCCTGGAGGGCCTGGTCTTCGCCGAGCGCATCGCGGCGGACGTCGCGGCCGCGCCCGTACGGGCGGAACCGGCAGCGCCGGAGGAGAAGAGCCCGCCCCGGGAGATCCCGCTCCTGCCGCAGGAGGCGCGCGCGGACATCCAGCGCGTGATGACCGCGGGCGCCGGCGTCCTGCGCTCCGCCGCCAGCCTGGACGGGGCCGCCGACGCGCTGCGCGCGATACGCGACACCGCGCGCCCCGCGCCCGCGGCGCCGTGCGTGGAGACCTGGGAGGCGACCAACCTGCTGCTCGTCGCGCAGGTCCTCGTCGAGTGCGCCAGGCGCCGCGCCGAGACCCGCGGCTCGCACTGGCGCGAGGACCACGCCGACCGGGACGACGCCCGGTGGGCCCGCCACTTCCTCCTCACCCTCACCCCCGATCCCGTACGCCCCGAAAGCCCCGCGGACCCCGTACGCCCCGAAGACCCGACGCACCCCGCACACCCCGCACACCCCGCACCCGCCGTCCGGACCACGGCCGGCACCGCCTTCCACCGGGAGACCCCGTGAGCAGCACCCCAGAGCCCCACCGACCCCAGCCCGTGGAGCTGACGCTCCTGCCCCTCGGCGGCCCGGACACCGGCGCCGGCGCAGGGGGCTGCGGCGACGCCTGCGGCTGCGGGGCAGGCGACGGTGCTGCCGAAGCGGCGTACGGCCACGACCCCCTGGAGTGCGGCCTGGACCCCGGTCTCGCCCAGCTCCTCGTCGACGCGGGCCTCGACCCCGTCTACGTCGAGGACGTCGCCCACCTCGCCGTCGAGGAGGACCTCGACCACGGCGTGGACGTGACGACCGTCGCCACCGTCCCCGAAGACGCCGTGGCCACGGGCGACTTCACCGCCCGCGAGGCCGGCGTGGTCGCCGGCCTGCGCGTCACCGAGGCGGTGCTGTCCGTCGTCTGCACCGACGACATGGAGGTCGAACGGCACGCGGAGGACGGCGACCTGGTCGCGGCCGGACAGCCGCTGCTGTCCGTACGCACCCGCACGCGCGACCTCCTTACTGCCGAACGCAGCGCGCTCAACCTCCTTTGCCGCATGTCCGGAATCGCCACCTCCACCCGCGCCTGGGCCGACACCCTGGAGGGCACCAAGGCGAAGGTCCGCGACACCCGCAAGACGACGCCGGGACTGCGCGCGCTGGAGAAGTACGCGGTGCGCTGCGGCGGCGGCGTCAACCACCGCATGTCCCTGTCGGACGCGGCGCTGGTCAAGGACAACCACGTCGTGGCGGCGGGCGGCCTGGCCGAGGCGTTCCGGCTCGTACGGGCCGAGTTCCCCGACCTGGACGTGGAGGTGGAGGCGGACACCCTGCACCAGGTGCGCGAGGCCGTCGACGCGGGCGCCGACCTCATCCTGCTGGACAACTTCACGCCCGTGGAGACCGAGGAGGCCGTCGCGCTCGTCGCCGGCCGCGCCCGGCTGGAGTCCTCCGGGCGGCTGACGCTCGACAACGCGCGCGCGTACGCGGAGACGGGCGTCGACTACCTGGCCGTAGGGGCGCTCACCCACTCCACCCCCATCCTCGACATCGGCCTGGACCTGCGCGAGGAGGGCGACGGCTAGATGCTCCTCACCATCGACGTCGGGAACACCCACACCGTCCTCGGCCTCTTCGACGGCGAGGAGATCGTCGAGCACTGGCGCATCTCCACCGACGCGCGCCGCACCGCCGACGAACTCGCGGTGCTGCTCCAGGGCCTGATGGGGATGCACCCGCTGCTCGGCGAGGAACTGGGCGACGGCATCCACGGCATCGCCATCTGCTCCACCGTCCCCTCGGTGCTGCACGAGCTGCGCGAGGTCACCCGCCGCTACTACGGCGACGTCCCCTCCGTGCTCGTCGAGCCGGGCGTGAAGACGGGCGTCCCCGTCCTGATGGACAACCCCAAGGAAGTCGGCGCCGACCGCATCATCAATGCCCTGGCGGCGGCAGAGCTGTACGGCGGCCCGGCCATCGTCGTCGACTTCGGCACGGCGACGACGTTCGACGCGGTCAGTGAGCGCGGCGAGTACGTCGGCGGGGTCATCGCGCCGGGCATCGAGATCTCGACGGAGGCCCTGGGCGTACGCGGCGCGCAGTTGCGCAAGATCGAACTGGCCCGGCCGCGTTCGGTGATCGGCAAGAACACGGTCGAGGCGATGCAGTCCGGCATCCTCTACGGGTTCGCGGGACAGGTCGACGGCGTGGTCAACCGGATGGCGGCGGAGCTGGCCGACGACCCGGACGAGGTCACCGTCATCGCGACCGGCGGGCTGGCGCCGATGATGCTCGCCGACTCCTCGGTGATCGACGAGCACGAGCCGTGGCTGACGCTGGTCGGCCTCCGCCTGGTCTACGAGCGGAACGTCTCGACCACCTGACGGGTACGTGGCCGCGGCCCGCCCCGCGGCGATAGCCCGTTCCGCGCGCCTTCGCGGCATGAGCCCTATTCAGGGCCTAAAGTCGGATTATGCCTACGCCATACGGTTCCCGAGGCGGTGTGGCGCTCAGCGCCGACGAGCTCCGCGTCGTGCGTGACGCGCTGGCCATCGCCATCGAGTCGAGTTGGGGCCTGCCCAGGCCCGCCAGGGGTGACGGAGCGGAGCCGGCCGCCGCGCGGGCGGTCCCGCGCGGTGCCGTCGTACGGGACTGCACGGAGCTGGCCGCGGCGTTGGACGAGGCGGCGGCCGAGGCGGACCGGATGCGCCTGTTCCGTAACGCCGACCTCGCCCGCTACCGCGCCGCGCTCCCCGGCAGCGCCTCCGGCTACGCGGAGCTGCTGCACGACGCGCTGGCCACCGGCTACGTACCCGGGCAGGCCGACATCGCCGCTCTGCGCGCCCTGTGCGACGAGCCGGCGGACTCGGGCGTGGCGCAGCGCCGGCAGCGGCTGCTGCGGCGCTGCGAGGCGCTGAAGGCCGCCCTGGTGCCGCTCCGCCGCCGCCCGGAGGAGCCGGTCCCTCAGGTCCCGACGGCTACGGCACCGACCGCTACGGCCGCGACCGTGCCGCCCGCCGCGGCCACGGCGCCGGCGGCCCCGGCGGCCCCCTCCGTGCCGAAGGTGCCCCCGGTGCCGTTCCCGCTCCTCCCGCGCCCCGCGCTGCGCGCCCTGCCCGGCGGCAGGGCCCCCAGGGCGGCGCAGGGCTCGGAGGAGTCGGAGCCCGCCCCGGACCGGCAGCCGCGCAAGCCCGGCGAGCAGCCGAAGCGCCCGCCCCGCGAGAACCCCCCGGACCGGCAGCCCGCGTCCCCGAACCGGCCGGTGCCCACCCCCGCCGAGGTCTTCCCGCCCCGCCGCCGCCCGGCCCGCCCCCCGGAGCATCTGCTACGCCCCCACGCGGCCCGTACGGCCTGACCTCCGGCCGTACGGCCCGCCTCCCCGTACGGCCCGGCCTCCGCCTTCGTACGCCGGGCCCCCGGCGCACCTCCACCCCACCCGCGGGCCTGCCGACCCCGCCGGGCTACGCTGGAGGCCGCGGCACCTCCGCGGCGCCCGCGCCCAGTAGCCCGCAACGATGGATGGCTCTCATGGATTACCTCTCCGCGCTGCTTCCGTCGACCGTCATGGCCGTCGCCTTCACCGTGATGATCGTGACGATCGTCAAGAACCAGGGCGGCCCCAACAAGGCCAAGGAAGACGCCGCCGTCGACGCCGCATTCGCGCAGGCGGAAGCGGCGAAGCAGAAGTCGGCCGAGTAACGCGGAGCAGCCCCCTAACGTCGGCGGCGGGCACGCCTGCGCCGCCCGAATCGCCACGCCCGCCGCTCCCTTCCCCGTCCCAATCGCCCCATTGTTCACGCTCCTACGGGTATTGTGCTGGCGTGGTCCGGCCATTGGGAGAGCTCGAAGACGCGGTCATGACCCGGGTGTGGGAGTGGAACCGCCCGGTCACGGTCAGGGAAGTGCTGGAAGACCTCCAGCAGGAACGCTCTCTCGCGTACACCACCGTCATGACCGTAATGGACAACCTCCACCAGAAGGGCTGGCTGCGGCGCGCCCCCGAAGGCCGCGCCTATCGATATGAAGCGGTCTCCACCCGGGCCGCCTACTCCGCCGCACTCATGAACGAGGCGTGGGCCGCCAGCGACAATCCAGCGGCGGCCCTTGTCGCGTTCTTCGGCATGATGTCGCCGGGCCAGGTCGAGGCCCTGCGCGATGCGCTACGCGTCGTGTCGCTGGACTCACCCGGTGACACCGAAGCCGGTGGCGGCGAAGCAAGCGCGTGACGATAGCGTCATGCCATGCCCAGCGATTCTTACGGGGTCACGATCCGGCGTGCCCGCACCTCGGATGTCCGGGCCATCCGGCGGCTGCTCGACCCCTACGTGCACCGCGACATCCTTCTCGACAAAGCCACCGTGACGCTTTACGAGGACATCCAGGAGTTCTGGGTGGCCGAGCGGGACACGGACGCCGCCGTGGTCGGCTGCGGGGCGCTGCACGTGATGTGGGAGGACCTCGCCGAGGTGCGTACGCTGGCCGTGGATCCGGCTCGCAAGGGCACCGGCATCGGCCACCAACTCCTCGACAAGTTGCTGCACACCGCCCGCTGGCTCGGTGTCAGCCGCATTTTCTGCCTCACGTTCGAAGTCGACTTCTTCGCCAAGCACGGCTTCGTCGAGATCGGCGAGACTCCGGTGGACCAGGACGTCTACAGTGAGCTACTGCGCTCGTATGACGAGGGCGTTGCCGAGTTCCTCGACCTGGAGCGGGTGAAGCCCAACACCCTCGGCAACAGCAGGATGCTGCTGCATCTGTGATGGCGCTATGTCCGAATCGCGCAGATATTGTTGAGCGAGTTCTCCGGCAGGGTTTGAGTTTTTCGCTGAAAAGCGGTTTGCTTTCGCCAGCACACATTGTTCCGATGAAAGGGAAGCCCGGTGGCTCAGAAGGTACAGGTCCTTCTCGTCGATGATCTCGATGGCGGTGAGGCCGACGAGACCGTGACGTTCGCTCTTGACGGCAAGTCCTACGAGATCGACCTCACGACTGCCAACGCGGAAAAGCTGCGCACCGCTCTGGAGCAGTACGTGAAGAGCGGCCGCAGGACCGGTGGCCGCGCCACGAAGCGTTCTCGCGGCGGGGCGTCCGGCAGCCAGGACACGGCGAAGATCCGCGCGTGGGCGAAGGAGCAGGGTTACGAGGTCAGCGAGCGTGGCCGTGTTCCGGCGAACATCCGCGAGGCATACGAAAAGGCGAACGGCTGACGTTCAGGGCGAGGCGGTGGCAGGCCGTCGCCGCCGCGCTCACCAGCCGTACCAGATCCGGCCGGTCCGCAACCCGGTTCCGTGCCGGCACGGCATCGCCGTCCGCGTAACCCCTGTCCCCATCCCCTTCGGCAGCTTCGCGGCCGGCGTCTTCGACGCCACCGGCGTCATCTCCTACGCCATCCCCATCCACGACTCCGCCCCCGCGGCCGGCCCCCGTGCCCACGGGCAGCCGCACCGCGGGGAGCCGCGCCAGCGCCGCCCGGCCGGGCGGGCGCAGCCAGAGCGTCGGCGGCCAGCTCCGTACCGCCGCCGGCGCCGCGCTCAGATCCAGTGGGATACCGCCCCACTCCAGCCAGTCCAGCAGGCCCGGCAGCTCCGCCGCGCCGCCCTCGGCGATCAGGAAGCGCATCCGGCCGCCGGCCAGCCCCACGGGTCCTGTGGCTGGCCGCCGGCGCAGCACGGCCCAGCCGGCCTCCGCGGGCATCTCCAGTACGTCGCAGCGCAGCGCCCCCGCCGGCAGCGCCACCCCGGCTGAAAGAGCCCGCCCGGCTGCCTCGCCGGCCGCTTCTCCCGCCGTCTCTCCGGCCGCTTCTCCGGCCGCTTCTCCGGCCGTGTCCGCGCCCGGTCCTTTCCGGACGCGCGCGCCGCTTCCGCCCGCCGGGGCGGGCCTGCCCTGCGGGCCGGTCTGGCGCGGGATCACGGGGCCGGTCACACCGTGAGCAACGGGGTCGCACCCGCGTTGGTTACGACATGTGTCATCCCGGTCGCATAGCGCGCTTCTTCTTCCCCGCACCAGCGTCCACAGACGTTCCACCGTGTTCGCCGTCAGCGCAGTGAAGAGGCCGGAAAATCTGATGGCACGGCCCATGGCGCGGGTAAGACTTGGCTAGTGGTGCTGGTGAGAGCGGTGGCTTCGGCAGGGTCCGGCGGCGGCGTTCGCCATGGGCGTAGCGGCATTGAGAGTATTCGCCTGGCCTGCGGGAACATCGTCTCGCACCATCGGGTTGGAGCAGTAGCCGGATGCCCGGTGCAGGAGACTGAGGGAGTCAGCGTCCGGGTGTCGGCAGTTGGAATGAGCGGTCCCCGCTTGCGGGACTAAGCTGCGGAAGGACAGGGAGGGGAACGTCCCCGATCTGCCTGACCGCTCTGAGGAGCGATTAACGATGTTCGAGAGGTTCACCGACCGCGCGCGGCGGGTTGTCGTCCTGGCTCAGGAAGAAGCCCGGATGCTCAACCACAACTACATCGGCACCGAGCACATCCTCCTGGGCCTGATCCACGAGGGTGAGGGTGTCGCCGCAAAGGCCCTGGAGAGCCTCGGGATCTCGCTCGAGGCGGTCCGCCAGCAGGTGGAGGAGATCATCGGCCAGGGCCAGCAGGCCCCGTCCGGCCACATCCCCTTCACGCCCCGGGCGAAGAAGGTCCTGGAGCTGTCGCTCCGCGAGGCCCTTCAGCTCGGGCACAACTACATCGGTACGGAGCACATCCTGCTCGGCCTCATCCGCGAGGGCGAGGGCGTCGCCGCCCAGGTCCTCGTGAAGCTGGGCGCCGACCTGAACCGGGTGCGGCAGCAGGTCATCCAGTTGCTCTCCGGCTACCAGGGCGGCAAGGAGACCGCCACGGCCGGCGGCCCCGCCGAGGGCACGCCGTCGACGTCCCTGGTGCTCGACCAGTTCGGCCGGAACCTCACGCAGGCCGCCCGCGAGTCCAAGCTCGACCCGGTCATCGGGCGCGAGAAGGAGATCGAGCGGGTCATGCAGGTGCTGTCCCGCCGGACGAAGAACAACCCCGTCCTCATCGGCGAGCCCGGCGTGGGCAAGACCGCCGTCGTCGAGGGCCTGGCGCAGGCCATCGTCAAGGGCGAGGTGCCCGAGACGCTGAAGGACAAGCACCTCTACACCCTGGACCTCGGCGCCCTGGTCGCGGGCTCCCGCTACCGCGGTGACTTCGAGGAGCGCCTGAAGAAGGTGCTCAAGGAGATCCGCACCCGCGGCGACATCATCCTGTTCATCGACGAGCTGCACACCCTGGTGGGCGCGGGGGCCGCCGAGGGCGCGATCGACGCGGCGAGCATCCTCAAGCCGATGCTGGCCCGCGGCGAGCTGCAGACCATCGGCGCCACCACGCTCGACGAGTACCGCAAGCACCTGGAGAAGGACGCGGCCCTGGAGCGCCGCTTCCAGCCGATCCAGGTCGCGGAGCCGTCGCTGCAGCACACCATCGAGATCCTCAAGGGTCTGCGCGACCGGTACGAGGCGCACCACCGGGTGTCCATCACGGACGCCGCGCTGGTCGCCGCGGCCCAGCTCGCCGACCGGTACATCTCCGACCGCTTCCTGCCGGACAAGGCGATCGACCTGATCGACGAGGCGGGCTCGCGGATGCGTATCCGCCGGATGACCGCGCCGCCGGACCTGCGGGAGTTCGACGAGAAGATCGCCGACGTGCGGCGCGAGAAGGAGTCCGCGATCGACTCGCAGGACTTCGAGCTGGCCGCCGGGCTGCGCGACAAGGAGAAGCAGCTCCTGGCGCAGAAGGCGCAGCGGGAGAAGGAGTGGAAGGCCGGCGACATGGACGTCGTCGCCGAGGTGGACGAGGAGCTCATCGCCGAGGTCCTGGCCACCGCCACCGGCATCCCGGTCTTCAAGCTGACCGAGGAGGAGTCCTCGCGGCTGCTGCGCATGGAGGACGAGCTGCACAAGCGCGTCATCGGGCAGGAGGACGCCATCAAGGCGCTCTCCCAGGCCATCCGGCGTACGCGGGCGGGCCTCAAGGACCCGAAGCGCCCCGGCGGTTCGTTCATCTTCGCCGGCCCGTCCGGCGTCGGTAAGACGGAGCTGTCGAAAACGCTGGCGGAGTTCCTCTTCGGTGACGAGGACGCGCTCATCCAGCTCGACATGTCGGAGTTCAGCGAGAAGCACACCGTCTCGCGGCTGTTCGGCTCCCCGCCCGGCTACGTCGGGTACGAGGAGGGCGGTCAGCTCACCGAGAAGGTGCGCCGGAAGCCGTTCTCCGTCGTCCTCTTCGACGAGGTCGAGAAGGCCCACCCGGACATCTTCAACTCGCTGCTGCAGATCCTGGAGGACGGTCGCCTGACCGACTCCCAGGGCCGGGTCGTGGACTTCAAGAACACGATCATCATCATGACGACCAACCTCGGCACCAAGGACATCTCCAAGGGCTTCGGCCTGGGGTTCGCCGCCGGGGGCGACGTCAAGACCGGCTACGAGCGGATGAAGTCCAAGGTCAGCGAGGAGCTCAAGCAGCACTTCCGGCCCGAGTTCCTCAACCGTGTGGACGACATCGTGGTCTTCCACCAGCTCACCAGGGACGACATCATCGAGATCGTCGACCTGCGGCTGGCCGAGCTGGACAACCGGCTCAAGGACCGCGACATGGCCATCGAGCTCTCCACCGAGGCCAAGGACCTGCTGTCCAAGCGGGGCTTCGACCCGGTGCTGGGCGCCCGGCCGCTGCGCCGCGCGATCCAGCGGGAGATCGAGGACGTGCTCTCGGAGAAGATCCTCTTCGGCGAGCTGCGCCCGGGCCACATCGTGGTGGTCGACACCGAGGGCGAGGGTGACGACGCGACGTTCACCTTCCGCGGCGAGGAGAAGTCGGCGCTGCCCGACGCCCCGCCGGTCGACGCCGCCGCAGGCGGCGCGGGCCCGAACCTGAGCAAGGAGGCGTGAGCCCGTAGCGGCTCGGCTTCCGCCGTACGACACAGAGCCGCCCCGGACCACTCGGTCCGGGGCGGCTCTGCGTGTACGTGCGGGGTGCGCCGGGGCAGCGTGGGAGTGGCGCGTACGAGACGTCCCTGGGGTCAGCCCCTGTACGCGGACGTCACCAGCTCCTGCGCGACCTCCAGGCAGGCGAGCCGCTTCTCCTCCGGGTCACCCTTCGCGTCGTCCAGGGCGAACATCCCGGCGTGCATGGTGAAGATCGCGGCGATGCTGCGGGCCTGGTCCCGCAGGTCGGCGTCCTTGTCGCGCAGCATCCCGATGATGTCGGCCATCCGCGCCTTGAAGGTCTCGCCGAGGCTCAGCTCGCGGATGCTCGCCTGGTTCTCCTGCATGAACCGGAAGAGCGTGTCGCCGCCGGCGAGCAGCGCGCTGTAGCGCGCCAGCAGCTCCAGCCGGGTCTCCAGCGTGGCCGGCTGGGACTGCCCCCAGGCGATCAGCTCGTCGACCCGCCCGAAGTGGTCCTCGACCAGGCTGACGAGGATGTCTTCCTTGGTCCTGAAGTGGTAGTACAGCGCGGCCTTGGTGACGTCGAGCCGTTCGGCGATCTCGCGCAGGGAAGTCTTGTCGTAGCCCTTGTCGGCGAAGAGCTCCAGCGCCACGTCCTGAATGCGCTGGCGGGTGTCGCTCCTGGTCGTGCCCATGATCCCTGCTTCCGTCAGATACTTACTTGACGCCCGGCAAGTAGCGGCGTACGTTCACATAGTACCCACTAGCCGGGCGGCAAGTAAGTAGGGAGAGGGGTCATGGCGGACAAGGATCAGGAGGCGGTCCCAGCACCGCCGCGGAACATCAGGGTGATCATGCTCGGCCTGATGATCACCATGATGCTCGCGATGCTGGACAACCTGATCGTCGGCACCGCGATGCCGACGATCGTCGGTGAGCTCGGCGGCCTCAACCACCTCGCCTGGGTGGTCACCGCGTACACCCTGGCCATCGCCGTCTCCACGCCGCTGTGGGGCAAGTTCGGCGACCTCTATGGCCGCAAGGGCATCTTCATGTCCTCGATAGTCCTCTTCCTGATCGGCTCCGCCCTCTCCGGCATGGCCCAGGACATGGGCCAGCTCATCGCCTTCCGCGCGGTCCAGGGCCTGGGCGGCGGCGGTCTCATCGTCGGCGTGATGGCGATCATCGGCGACCTCGTGCCGCCCCGCGAACGCGGCCGGTACCAGGGCATGATGGCCGCCGTCATGGGCATCGCCACCATCGGCGGCCCGCTGGTCGGCGGGACGATCACCGACCACCTCGGCTGGCGCTGGGCCTTCTACATCAACCTGCCGCTCGGCGCCGTCTCCCTCTTCGTCATCTCCGCCGTGCTGCACCTGCCGAAGAAGCGCATCAAGGCGCGCGTGGACTACACCGGCGCCGCCCTGCTCTCGATCGGGCTGACGGCCCTGGTGCTGGTGACCTCCTGGGGCGGTACGGAGTACGACTGGGGCTCGGTGCAGATCATCGGCCTGGCCGTGCTCGGCGTCGCCGCGCTGGCCGCCTTCGGCTGGGCCGAGACCCGCGCGGCCGAGCCGATCATCCCGCTGCGCATCTTCCGCAACGCCAACTTCACACTGATGAACGTCATCGGCTTCATCGTCGGCTTCGTGATGTTCGGCGGCGTGACCTTCCTGCCGCTGTTCCAGCAGAGCGTCCAGGGCGCCTCGGCCACCAACTCCGGCCTGCTGCTCCTGCCGATGATGCTGCCTGTCATGATCGTCTCGCTCTTCGTCGGCCGGGCCACGACCAAGACCGGGCGCTACAGGATCTACCCGATCGTCGGCGGCGCCGCCCTGATCGCCGGGATGTACCTGCTGTCCACGATGGACACCGGCACCTCCCGGCTGACCTCCGGGCTCTACATGGCCGTGATGGGCGCCGGCCTGGGCTTCATGATCCAGATGTCGATGCTCGTCGGGCAGAACAGCCTGGAGATGCGCGACATGGGCTCCGGCAGCTCCACCATCACCCTGACCCGCACCATCGGCGGCTCCTTCGGCGTCGCGCTGATGGGCGCCATCTTCAGCAGCCGGGTCGCCGACACGATGGCCGAGGAAGCAGGTCCCGCGGGCGAGAAGGCGGCGGGCAGCGGCGGGCAGTTGACCCCGGAGCGGATCGAGCAACTGCCGGCGCAGATCAAGGAGGCGTACCTCAACGCCGTCTCGAACGGCACCCACCAGGTCTTCCTCTGGGGCGCGGCGATCGCGGCACTCGCGTTCCTCGCCTCGTGGTTCGTCAAGGAGGTCCCGCTGCGCGGGGCAGGCCCGGCGAAGGATGACGCCGGATCGGCCGGGGACGCCGGTCCGGACTCCGCGCAAGCGGAGGCGGAGGCCCCGGCGAAGGTCTGAGCGGACCCGGGGCCCCGTTGACGGGCCGCGCGCCTCCCGCAGTAGCGGGCCGGGGGCGCGCGGCCCTTCTGTGTGCGTACGGGCCGGAAGGCCGGCGCCGTACGCGGACGGGGCGGCCCGCTGCCGGGCACGAGCCGACGCCGGCGGCGGTGCGCGCGGCGGGCCGGTTGTCGGTGGGGCGTGCCATGCTCGAAGAGTGCTTCGCCCCGATCTGCGCGCTCTCCGCAGCGCCAAGGACGCCATGGACCGCGACTGGGCCGACCCGGCCCTCGACCTGGACGCGGTGGCGAGGCACGCCGGTTACTCCCGGTTCCACTTCATCCGCGCCTTCAAGGCCGCCTACGGCGAGACTCCAGGGCAGTATCTGACGCGCCGCCGCCTGGAGCGCGCCGAGCACCTGCTGCGCACGTGCAACCTCTCCGTCACCGAGGTCTGCCACCTGGTCGGCTTCTCCGCCCTCGGCACGTTCTCCGCCAGCTTCAAGCGGCGTACGGGGCTCTCCCCGACCGCGTACCGCGACGCCCACGTGGGCCGCGGGACCGCGCTCATACCCGGCTGCTTCGCGCTGCTCTGGGCCGGTGGGTTCGACCCGCGGATCCGGGAGCGCAACTCTGAGGAAGCGGGCTGAGGCCGCCCCTGCCTACGGTGGCCGCAGCAGGGAAGTACCACCCCACCAGGGAGAACGCCATGATCACGAACCTGGCCATCACCACCGTCTGGACCACCGACCAGGAGCGCAGCCGCGACTTCTTCGCCGACAAGCTCGGCTTCGAGATCCGCGACGACATCGAGATGGGCGAGGGCATGCGCTGGATCACGGTCGGGGTCCCCGGCCAGCCGGACGTCATGCTGGCCCTCATGCGGACCACGGGACCCGGCCTCGACCCGGAGTCGGCGGAGGCGCTGACGACCCTCGTCAGCAAGGGCGTGCTGGGCGCAGGCGCGTTCCACACGGACGACTGCCGGGCGACGTACGAGAAGCTGCGCGCCCGGGGCGTGGACTTCGTCCAGGAGCCGCAGGAGCGGCCGTACGGGATCGAGGCGATCTTCCGCGACGACAGCGGCAACTGGTACTCGCTGACGCAGCGCCAGGAGGGCGGGCTCGATCACAGCAAGCCCTGGGCCTGACGCGGGGTCGCCTCCGGCGCGGGCCGCGGGTGGCACGCGCCGGCGGGACGGGCCGCCGGCGGTGCGGACTGGCGCACCAGAGGGCCGACGGCCGTCCCGTGGTGCGGGCCGGGCCCCGGCGGCGGCGCCTGCCGGGGCATCCTGGCCGGGTGGCCGGGTGGCCGGGTGGCCGGGTGGCCGGGTGGCCGGGTGGCCGGGTGGCCGGGTGGCCGGGTGGCCCGCTGCCCTTGCGGGCGGCGGGCGTCAGCCCTGCGGCAGCCGGTACAGCCCGTCCGCCAGCGGCTCCACCAGCCCGTCCGACACCAGGCTGTCCAGCGCCCGTGCCCGCTGCACCGGCTCGTGCCACACGGCGTCCAGCCGCTGCTGCGGCACCGGCCCGTCCGCGTCCCGCAGCACGGCCAGCAGCCGACCGCGCACCTGGCGGTCCGTGCCGGCGTACGTCTGCGTACGGCGCGGCGGGCCCGCGTGCGCCGGGTGGCCGGCGAGCCGCCAGGAGCAGAGCGTCGCCACCGGGCAGTTGCCGCACTCGGGCTTGCGGGCCGTGCAGACGAGCGCGCCCAGCTCCATCGTCGCGGCGCCCCAGCGGGCCGCCTCGGCGTCCTCGTCCGGCAGCAGCTCGCGCGCGACGCGGCGCTCCACGGCGGTCGTCGCGCCGGGCGGGAACTCGGTGCCGCCGACCAGCCGGGCGTAGACCCGGCGGACGTTGGTGTCGAGCACGGCGTGCCGCTGCCCGTACGCGAAGGAGGCCACGGCGGCGGCCGTGTACTCGCCGATGCCGGGCAGCGCGAGGAGCTGCGCGTGCCGCTTGGGTACGTCGCCGTTGTGCCGTTCCTTTATCGCGGTGGCGGCGGCGTGCAGCCGCAGCGCGCGGCGCGGGTAGCCGAGCCGGCCCCAGGCGCGGACGGCCTCGCCGGGCGCCTCCGCGGCCAGGTCGGCGGGGCGGGGCCAGCGCTTCAGCCACTGCGTGTAGACGGGGAGCACGCGGCTCACCGGCGTCTGCTGCAGCATGAACTCGCTGACCATGACGCCCCAGGGGCCGGCTTCCGGCCGGCGCCACGGCAGGTCGCGGGCGTGCTCGTGGAACCACTGGAGGACTGGCCCGTGCAGCGCCGCGGGCTCGGGCGCAGACGCGGGCGCGGCGCCGGCGGAGCCGGGCGCGGATGCGGTACTTGCTGTGGTCGCAGTCATGGCACCCCTGATCCTGGCACAGAAAGGGGCGGGGCCCCGGGCAGCGCCGGGGGCCTTGCGTGTTGTGCCGCCGGAAGGCGCGGCGAAGCCGAGGCGGCGGTGCGCGGCGAGGCCGGTGCGGCCGTGCGTGGAGCGGACGACGAGACTCGAACTCGCGACCCCCACCTTGGCAAGGTGGTGCTCTACCAACTGAGCTACGTCCGCGCGCCGATGGGGCGGCAGCCCACTATACCCGCGCCCGAGCGCCGCGGACCGGCCGCGGAGCGGGGGGATCCGGGGCCGCGGGCAGCGCGCGGGGCGGCCGGAACGGCGGGATGCGTACGAGCGGCCGGTGGTGGCAGCCGGATGGGCCCGCGCGGTGGTCCGCCCGTGCGCGGGCTTGAGCGCCCGGCGTTCGCGCGTGCGGGGGAGCGGTGCGCCCCCGCAGAGCCGCGGAGAGGCCCGTACGGCTGTCGCGAGCCCCCGGACCCCCTCGCGCCAGCCGGACCGCTTCGCGCCACCCGGACCACCCGGTCCGGCCGCGCCCCTCACAGCCAGCCGCGCTCCCTCGCCATGCGCACCGCCGCATGGCGGTTCTCCGCGTTGAGCTTCGTCATCGCCGACGACAGGTAGTTCCGCACCGTCCCCGGCGTCAGCGACGCGCGGCGGGCGATGTCCGAGACCGGGGCGCCGTCCGCCGCCAGCTCCAGGACCTCCGCCTCCCGCGGCGTCAGCGGGGAGTCGCCCGCCGCGATGGCGTCCGCCGCCAGCTCCGGGTCGACGTACCGGCCGCCCGCGTGCACCGTGCGGATCACCTCCGCCAGCCGCTGCGCCGTGACCGTCTTGGGTACGAAGCCCCGCACCCCCGCGGACAGCGCCTGCTTCAGCGCGCCCGGGCGGCCGTGGCTGGTGACGATCATCGCCGCGGTGCCGGGTGCCGCCGTACGCAGCGAGGCCGCCACGGCGACGCCGTCGAGCCCCGGCATCTGCAGGTCGAGTACGGCGACGTCCGGCTGGTGGGCGCGGGCCATGGCCAGCGCCTCGTCGCCGCCCGCCGCCTCGGCGACGACGGTCAGGTCGTCCTCCAGCGCCAGCAGCGCGGCCAGCGCGCCGCGGATCAGGTGCTCGTCGTCGGCGAGCAGGACTCGGATCACGACGCCTCCAGATCGATACGCGCGGCCAGCCGGAACCGCCCGCCTGTCCTGCGCTGTGCGCTCAGCCTGCCGCCGACGGCCGCCAGCCGCTCGCGCAGCCCGGTGAGCCCGGCGCCGTCGGCGGGGGTACCGGGTTCGGCGTCGGGGGCGCCGTCGTTGTCCATGACGAGTTCCGCGACGCCGTCCGCGACCCGCAACGACACCGTGCACATACGGGCGTCCGCGTGCCGCAGCACGTTCGTCGTCCCCTCGCGGACCACCCACGCCAGCGCCGACTGCACCCGCTCCGGCACCTCACCGCGCCGGCCCGGAGCTGTCAGGTCCGCGTCGTCCACCTCGCAGTCGACCCCGGCCGCGCGCAGCACCGAGCGGGCGCCGGCCAGCTCGGCGTGCAGGTCGGCGGCGCGGTAGCCCCGTACGACCGCGCGGATCTCGCGCTGCGACTCCTGCGCGACGCGCTGCACCTCCGCCATCTGGTCCGCGGCCTCGGGCCGGCCGCGCTGCGCCAGTTGGACGGCCAGCTCGCTCTTGAGCGCCATGACGGCGAGGTTGCGCCCCAGGACGTCGTGCAGGTCGCGGCCGAAGCGCAGCCGCTCCTCGGCGACGGCCAGCCGGGCCTGCACGCCGCGGGCGGCGTCGAGTTCGTCGACGAGCTTCACGCCCCATGCCGAGGCGCGGTACGTGGCCCCTATGAACGGCGCGCCCAGCGCCGTGGTGATCGCGGTGGTCAGCAGCCAGTCCTCGCGCGGCCCGACCACCGTCGCGGCCAGCAGCGTCGTCGCGCACAGCGCCCCGACGACCACCCCGCCGCGGCGCAGCGGCAGCGCCAGCACCAGGGGCCCGGCGGCGAACATCAGCACCCACACCAGGAACGGCCCCAGCTCCACCGGATCCAGCCGGTCCGCCGCGCGCAGCGCGAGGGCGGCGGCGAGCAGCGCCGAGGCGACCGCGAGGTGCAGGGCGACGAGCCGCCCGGTGGGTCCCGCGGCGCCGAGGAACTCAGCGCTCAGGGAGAGCTTGATCTGCATCGTGAGGTGCCCGAGGAGCAGCACGAGGACGATGGCGAACGGCACCGGGCCCATGTCGTCGCGGGTGTTGTCGAGCCATACACCGATCAGCACGGCCTCGAAGAGCGCGAGGAAGTACATGGTGGAGACCGTGTAGCGGCGCCAGCGCTCGGGACCGCTCATGCGCCGGGCGCGGTGCAGCCAGCGCCGTACGCCGCCGCCCGCGCCCCGCCCACGGTCCTGGTCCGCGTCCTGGACCGGATCCGGGCCGGGGCCCGCGCCCGCGTCCGGCTCGGTCATCTCGTACGTCCCCTCCGCTCCGCATGCTCCGCTTGCTCCGGCGGCCCCGGTCGCCGTGGCCGCACCGGCTGCCGCGCTCGGCGTGATCGCCGCGTACGGCCGTACCGTACGCCCACCACCCCCCGGCGGCCGTACGGCCGCCCGCGCCCCGCTCACCCGCGCGGCTCCCACCGGAACCACCGCCGCACCGCCCACGACCCCGCCGCGATCCACGCCACCGCCACCGCGAGCGCCCCGGCGACCGCGCCGCCGCCCAGGTCCCCGGTCCAGCCGCCGCGCACCAGCTCCACCACCGGCGACAGCGGCAGCCGCTGCGCCACCTCCGCCACCGAGTCCGGCAGCACCTCGAACGGCACGAACAGCCCCGAGCCGAACATCGACACCAGCAGCAGCGGCATGCTCGTCAACTGCGCGCTCTCCGCCGACTTCGTCACCGCCGCGGTCGCCGCGGCCAGCACCGTCAGCATCGCCATCCCCAGAAGCACCCCGAGCACGGCCAGATGCGGCGCCTCGGGCGCAGGCGAGTCCATCGCCAGGCTCACGGTGACGGCCAGCACGAGGCACTGAGCCATCGCCACGCACAGGGCGGGCAGCGCGGCGCCGGCGAGCAGTTCGCGGTCGGTGAGCAGCCCGGTGCGCAGCCGCTTGAGCACGAGTTCCTCGCGGCGGGCGACGTACACGATGACGAGGTTCGCGTACACGACGAAGATCAGCGCGAAGACGACGGCGCTCGGCAGCACGACGGTGGCCGCGGTGAGGCCGGTGTCGGAGAGGTCCATCTCCTCGACCGCCGACCGGGTGGCGAACGCGAAGCCCGCCGGGGTGACCAGGGCGCCGAAGAGGACGAGCTTGCTGCGCCACATCAGCGTCAGCTCGGCCCGGCCGATCGCGGCCAGCCGGGCGAGCGGTCCCGGGACGTCCGCGGTGCGGTCGTCGAGGTGCGCCGGCGGGGTGGCGGCGGTGGTGGCGGTCATCGGGCGTTCCTCTCGTCGATACGGATCACGTCGGCGGTGTGCTTCGCGGACGGGGCGCTCTTGCCGCGCCGCCTGTCGTCCACCGCGGCGCTCGCGATCTTCAGGAACGCCTCCTCCAGCGACGCCGACCTGGCGTCGAGACCTGCCAGTTCCACGCCGTTGTCCTGGGCCCACAGCAGCAGCCCCGTCAGCGTCCGCTGCAGCGCGCTCGTACGCAGCCGTACGCTCGTCCCCGCCAGCTCGTGCCCCGTCACGCCCAGCGCGGGCAGCGGCGGCAGGTCGCCCGGCAGCCAGCCGGCGGGCAGCCGGAACGAGACGGTCGCCGGGTGTGCGCCGACGATCTCCTCTACGGTGCCGGCCGCGGCGATCCGCCCGCCCGCCATGATCGCGAGCCGGTCCGCCAGTTCCTCGGCCTCCTCCAGGTAGTGCGTGGTGAGCAGCACCGTCGTCCCGCCGGCGCGCAGTTCGCGCACGAGCTCCCACGTGGCGTGCCGCCCCTCGGCGTCGAGGCCGGTGGTCGGTTCGTCGAGGAACAGCACCTCGGGCCGGCCGAGGAGCGCGAGCGCCAGGTCGAGCCGGCGCTTCTCGCCGCCGGAGAGCTGCGCCACCCGGACGTCCCGGCGGCCGGCGAGCCCGACCAGCTCCAGCGCCTCCGCGGCGGGCCGCGGCCGCGCGGTGCAGCCGGCCCACATCCGTACCGTCTCCGCGACCGTGAGCTGCGAGGGCAGCCCGCCCTCCTGGAGCATCACGCCGGTGTACGGGCGCACCCGACCGCGCTCGCGGTACGGGTCGCGCCCCAGCACCCGCACCTTGCCCCCGCTGGGCTCCGCCAGCCCCTCCAGCAGCTCCACGGTGGAGGTCTTGCCGGCGCCGTTGGTGCCCAGCAGGGCGAACAACTCGCCCCGGCGGACGGCGAAGTCGACGCCGCGCACCGCCTCGAAGTCTCCGTACGTGCGCCGCAGCCCCGTGGCGCTGATCACGTTCTCCTGTGCACTGACCATGTCTTCAGACTTCCGCCGCCACGGGCGAAGGAGCAGTGCACGCTGTCATCGGACGCGATGACAGATGTCATGCCGGCCGGCTTCCCGGAAGACTTCCGCGCACACGAAAAGAGCCCCGGCCGAAGCCGGGGCTCTCACTGAGCGGACGACGAGATTCGAACTCGCGACCCTCACCTTGGCAAGGTGATGCTCTACCAACTGAGCCACGTCCGCATGCATCCGAACGGCTCTCACCGTCCGGCGCGTGCTCCACTCTACCCCACGACTAACAGGGGTTATGTGGCGGAGCGGGTGACAGGAATCGCACACTGCGCCTCCCTCTTGGAAAGAGGGCGCTCTACTACTGAGCTACACCCGCGTGGCCTCGGGGGGTCTCCCCTTGGCGCGTGTCCAGACTCTATCCGATCCCGGGGGGCAGATGGCAAGCCGGGCCGGTGCACGGGCGTCAAGACCGCCCCGGGAAGGGCCGGATGAGGGATCCGCCGGACGGCGGACGCGGGAGCCGTCGGACGGATCGGAAGAGCCCGAAGGGAGGTCCGGAAAGGTCCGTAAGAGGGCCCGCGGTGCCGGCGGGCGGGCCGGAGGGCGCTCGCTCGGCGCTCAGTGGGCGGCTTCGAACGCCTCGTAGACTTTCTTCGGGATACGGCCCCTGGCCGGCACCTCCATGCCCTGCGACCCGGCCCAGGCGCGCACGGTGGCGGGGTTGGGCGCGATGTCGGTGCGGGTGAACGCCCGCCCCGACGCGGCCTGCTTCCGCCCGGCCCGCAGGAAGGGCGCCAGCGTGCTGCGCAGTTTCTTGGCGTTCGAGGCATTGAGATCGATCTCGTACGACTTCCCGTCGAGTCCGAAGTTGACCGTCTCGGTCGCTTCTCCGCCGTCGATGTCGTCGAAGAGGCTGACCACTACGCGCTGCGCCACGAAACCGGTCCTTCCGTCGGTCGCGCCTGCCGCTTTCCTCGCCTGCCGCGCGACCTGCGCGGAAGACCGGGGCTGCGGGAGCGCCGGCTCATTTGATCAGTGCTTTCTCTTTGTATCGCGACGGATTCTGTTGCGGAAGTCGAGCAATTGGGTCCGCGTGTCACGTCGCAATGCGGACCCTACTTTTATTGGGCCCTTTACCCAAGTGGATATCACGGGCGATGCGGAACCGTAACCGGCCCGACTCATATCTACCCGGGTAGATTTGTCCGCAAGGTACGCTGTCGTCACCGCTTCTTCACAACCCTTCCCGGGAGTAGCCAGTGGCCCGCGTCGTAGTCGACGTCATGCTCAAGCCGGAGATCCTCGACCCCCAGGGGCAGGCGGTGCAGCGCGCGCTGCCGCGCCTCGGCTTCGCCGGGATCGCCGATGTCCGCCAGGGCAAGCGCTTCGAGCTCGAAGTGGAGGGACCGGTCGACGACGCCGCCCTCGCGCAGATCAACACGATGGCCGAGACGTTCCTTGCGAACACCGTGATCGAGGACTTCACCGTACGTGTCGAGGAAGTCGCGCACGGGGGAGAGGCGAAGTGACCGCTCGTATCGGCGTCGTCACCTTTCCGGGATCTCTCGACGACCGCGACGCGCTGCGGGCGGTTCGGCTGGCGGGCGCCGAGCCGGTCTCGCTCTGGCACCGGGACAAGGATCTGCGGCAGGTCGACGCGGTCGTGCTCCCCGGCGGTTTCAGTTACGGCGACTATCTGCGGGCCGGCGCCATTTCGCGCTTTGCGCCCGTGATGGATACGGTAGTCGAGCAGGCCAGGTCCGGTATGCCGGTCCTCGGCATCTGCAACGGCTTCCAGGTGCTGACGGAAACTCATCTGCTGCCCGGTGCGATGTTGCGCAACAACCACCTGCACTTCATCTGCAGGGACCAGAAGCTACGGGTGGAGAACGCCGGCACCGCCTGGACCGCCGACTACGCCGCGGGCCAGGACATCCACATTCCGTTGAAGAACATCGACGGCCGTTACACCGCGGACGAACGTACGCTCGACGAGCTGGAGGCCACCGGCCGCGTCGTCTTCCGCTATCTGGACGGCAACCCCAACGGCTCGCTGCGCGACATCGCCGGCATCGCCAACGAGGCGGGCAACGTCGTCGGCCTCATGCCCCACCCCGAGCACGCCGTCGAGCCCCTGGTCGGCACCGGCCGCACCGACGGCCTCGGCTTCTTCACCTCGATCCTCAAGAGGCTGGTCCACGCATGACGCGCACCCCGCTGGATACCGGAACGGCGAGGGAGCGAGTTCGCGCCCTGAGCCACGACCGTCTGGACCTCCGCGCGCGAAGGAGTGAGCGAGTGTGACCCTCGACACCGTCAAGCACGCCTCCGGCAGCCCCGGCACCGAGCAGCCCTGGGCCGAACTCGGCCTGAAGCAGAACGAGTACGAGCAGATCCGCGAGATCCTCGGCCGCCGCCCGACAGGTGCGGAACTGGCCATGTACTCCGTCATGTGGTCGGAGCACTGCTCGTACAAGTCGAGCAAGGTGCACCTCAAGCAGTTCGGTGACAAGGCACCGCCCTCCGACGCCCTTCTCGTCGGCATCGGCGAGCAGGCGGGCGTCGTCGACGTCGGCCAGGGCTACGCCGTCACGTTCAAGGTCGAGTCGCACAACCACCCCTCGTACGTGGAGCCTTACCAGGGCGCCGCCACCGGCATCGGCGGCATCGTCCGCGACATCATCGCCATGGGCGCCCGCCCCGTCGCCGTGATGGACCCGCTGCGCTTCGGCGCCGCCGACCACCCCGACACCAAGCGCGTGCTCCCCGGCGTCGTCGCCGGCATCGGTGGCTACGGCAACTGCCTCGGCCTGCCCAACATCGGCGGCGAGGTCGTCTTCGACCCCTGCTACCAGGGCAACCCGCTCGTCAACGCCCTCTGCGTCGGCGTCATGCGGCACGAGGACATCCACCTCGCCAAGGCCGCGGGCGTCGGCAACAAGGTGATCCTCTACGGCGCCCGCACCGGCGGCGACGGCATCGGCGGCGCCTCCATCCTGGCCTCCGAGACCTTCGACGACGCCAAGCCCAGCAAGCGCCCCAGCGTGCAGGTCGGCGACCCCTTCCAGGAGAAGCTGCTCATCGAGTGCACCCTGGAGGCGTTCCGCGAGGACCTTGTCGTCGGCATCCAGGACCTCGGCGCGGCCGGGCTCTCCTGCGCCACCTCCGAGCTGGCCTCCAACGGCACCGGCGGCATGCGCGTCGAACTCGACGTCGTACCGCTGCGCGACGCGACGCTCTCGCCCGAGGAGATCCTCATGAGCGAGTCGCAGGAGCGGATGTGCGCGGTGGTCGAGCCCGCGAAGGTCGACCGCTTCCTCGCCATCTGCGAGAAGTGGGACGTCACCGCCACCGTCATCGGCGAGGTCACCGACGGCGACCGGCTGGAGATCTACTGGCACGGCGAGCAGATCGTCGACGTACCGCCGCGCACCGTCGCCCACGACGGCCCTGTCTACGAGCGGCCGATGGCCCGCCCCGACTGGCTCGACGCCCTCCGGGCCGACGACGCGGCGAAGCTGCCGCGCCCGGCGGACGCGGCGGAACTGCGCGCCCAGGTGCTGCGGCTCGTCGGCTCGCCGAACCAGGCCGACAAGTCCTGGATCACCTCGCAGTACGACCGCTTCGTCCTCGGCAACACCGTCCTGGCGCAGCCCGAGGACTCCGGCATGATCCGGATCGACGAGGAGACCGGCCTCGGCGTCGCGCTGGCCACCGACGGCAACGGCCGGTACGCCAAGCTCGACCCGTACGCGGGCGCGCAACTGGCGCTGGCGGAGTCGTACCGCAACGTCGCCGCCACCGGCGCCCGCCCGCTCGCCGTCACCGACTGCCTCAACTTCCCCTCGCCGGAGGACCCGGCGGGCATGTGGCAGTTCGCCGAGGCGTGCCGCGGCCTGGCCGACGCCTGCCGCACCCTGGGCACCCCGGTCACCGGCGGCAACGTCTCCCTCTACAACCAGACCGGCGACCAGCCGATCCACCCGACGCCGGTCGTCGGCGTGCTCGGCGTGATCGACGACGTGGCGCGGCGCACCCCGATGGCGTTCGCCCAGGAGGGCCAACTGCTGTACCTCCTCGGCGAGACGAAGGAGGAGCTGGGCGGCTCGGCCTGGTCGCAGGTGGTCCACGACCACCTCGGCGGGCTGCCGCCGGCGGTCGACCTGGAGCGCGAGCGGCTGCTCGCCGAGATCCTGATCTCCGCGTCGCGCGACGGCATGATCGACGCCGCGCACGACCTGTCGGACGGTGGGCTGGTGCAGGCGGTGGTCGAGTCCTGCCTGAAGGGGGGCCACGGCGCGCGGCTGGTGGTGCCGGAGGGGCTGGATCCCGCGGTGTTCCTGTTCTCGGAGTCGCAGGGCCGCGCGGTGGTGGCGGTGCCGCGGAGCGAGGAGATGCGGTTCACGGACATGTGCGGCGCGCGCGGGCTGCCCGCGACCCGGATCGGCGTGGTCGACGGGGACGCGGTGGAGCTGCAGGGCCAGTTCACGCTGCAGCTGGCGGAGCTGCGGGAGACGTACGAGCGGACGATCCCGGAGCTCTTCGCCTGATCCCGGCGCTCTCCGGTTCGGGGACGTGATTCCGTTCTTCCGGTGAAGGGGGCGGGTGCGCGGTCGGCCGCCCACCCGCCCCCTCCGTCATGGCGGCAGACGCCGGCCGCTCCCTTGCCACGGCGCGTGTCAGTGGTGGATGTGATCCTTGCGTCTCCGGTCCCGCACACGCACCGGGACCGCGAGCCACGGAGACCACCGGGGAAGGCCCTATGACTGATCTGTACGGCGTGCGGGTGCTGGCGGTCGACCTGCCGCAGCGCCGCATCCGGCTGCGCACCACCGCCATCTACTACGACAGCGGCGCGCACGCCCCGCTGACCGACGACGCGAGCTTCTTCCTCCGCGTCTTCGCGGAGACGGCGGACGGTGCGCCGCTGGGGGACGCGATCACCGTTGACCAGCGCCTCGACGAGACCTGGGTGGACGCCAGTACGCGGTTCTTCGTCGAGAGCGTGGAGCGGATCGCGACGCGCAACTACCCCCTGACGGAGGAGGAGGTCGACGAGCTGCTGGAGGACGAGGACCGCCTCAGCTTCCCGTGGGAGGAGGAACCCCGGTTCGACGAGCTGAGCCCGGAGGCCGCCGCGGAGCTCGTCCTCAGCGAGGAGGCGAACGTCGGGGCCGACTACGATGTCGTGGTCACCGACCACCGCTGGATCGAGCACCTCGCGGCCGGCGACTGGTGGCGTACGGCGTCGTACCCGACGCAGGCCGACCGGGTGCGCGCCGGTGAGGCGGCCGCGATACCCGACCTACGGCGCCCCGCGGTGCTGCTGAAGCCCTTCGGCGGCAAGGACGAGCCCCGCCATCTGGCGTTCTCCGACGACGGCCGCTTTCTCGCCGTCACCAGCGAAGAGGGCGAACTGGTCGTCTACGAGACCGCCGAGTGGAGCGAGCGCGTCCGTACCCGCGCCGGCGACTACGTCTCCTCCTGGCTGATGTGGGTGCCCGGCGAGCCGTTGATCACGCTCCGCCACCACGAGGAGCTGCACCCGCAGGTGGCCTACGACGCGGTGCGGGGCGCGCCCGCCGAGGCACCCCCGCAGTCGGGGAGGCTGCGCTCCGCCACCGGCCGGTACCGCACCGAGTGGGTGTCCGGGGCGGACGTCGGCCTGCTCTCGCCGGCCGGAGAGGTACGCGTGCTGTCGCTGGACGGGAGCGGGGACGCAGGGGACGCAGGGGACGCAGGGGACGGCGGGACGGGTCCGCTGGCGCCGGATCCGTACGCGGCCTTCGCGTTCTCCGCGGACGAGGCGAGGCTGTTCGCCGCCCGCGGGTCGCGGGTGTACGTGCTGGATCCGGCGGACGGCCGCACCCTGGACGTGATCGCCCACGAGGAGACCGGGATCCGTTCCGTCAGGGTGAGTCCCTGCGGTGAGTATCTGGCGCTCTCGGTGGAGTCCCCGGGAAGGCTGGAGGTGCTCATTCAACGGGTCGGTGACCACCGGGTCGTCACCCGGCACGCCATCGGCCGGGGCTGGTATCCGTTGCAGACCTACGAGTTGGCGTGGTCGCCCGACGGCCGCTGGCTGGCCGCCAACCTGACGGTGGTGGAAGTGAAGAGCGACTGGGAGGCGAAGGGCGGGGAGACCCGGCTCTTCCGCGTGGGCCTCCCCACGGAACCCTCGGCCCTCGTGACACCGCCGTCGGAGTAGGGGCCAGGAGACCCGGGCCCGGTCCGGGGCCGCGGGGTGGTCAGCGTGCGGGCTCCGGCCCGCTCCCGAGGGCGTCCACGGCGCGGTAGATCTCGGCCTTCAGCCCCTCCGGGTCCGGTACGTGGCGGAGCGTCATCACGCCCTGCTCGGACGCGGACTGCACGTTGAGGGTCCCGTAGCGCATGATCCGTTCCCACAGGTTGGCCCGGAACGACACGTCGTTCACGCGCGACAGCGGGATGCTGCGGCCGGCCTTGGACAGGAAGCCGCTGCGCTTGTGCAGGCGCTTGGTGGTGAGGATGTACATGGTGCTGCGCCACTGCAGCAGCGGGACGAGCCAGAAGTAGCAGGCGAAGATCGCCGCCACCGCCAGCACCCCGAAGCTCGTGTACTTCCCCCAGTCCTCGTCCGTCGGCAGCCACCAGACGAGCGCCCCGGCGGCCACCGCGATGACGCAGAGCGCGAGGAACTCGTTGACCAGCGTGGTCCAGTGCTGGCGGGTCACGTACACCAGCGACTCGTCTTCTGCGAGGTAGCGGTCGGCGATAGGCATGCGCGCATGGTGGCACACGACCGGGTTGTCACACATCGGTCGTACGCTCCTGTCATGCCGACCGCCAACCGCCGCGGCGCCCGCAGGGCGCGCACGTACGACCCGGACAAGACGTGGACGGCGCTCACGGCGCAGGTGCGCGCGCTGAGCGCCGCGGCCCACGCGCTGGACGAGCGCCGGCTCGCGCTGCCGTCGGGGCTGCCGGGCTGGGACGTACGGCTGCTGCTGGCGCATGTCGTCGGCGAGATCGACACCGTGCCGCGGCTGCTCGCCGAGCCGCCGCCGCGGGCGGTGCGGGCGGCGGTCGACCTGCAGCGGTGGGCGGTGTCGACGGCGGGCGCCGCGGACGACCTGGCGGCGGTCGCCGTACGGGACGCGGAGCGCATCTCCGCCGGGTACGGGGAGGGGCCGGCGGCGCTCGCCTCGGCGCTGGACGCGGCGGCGGAGCGGCTGGCGGCGGCCGCCCCGGAGGCCGTACGGGCCGACAGGCTGCTGCCGCTCCGCTTCGGCCCGATGACCGCGCTCGACGTGACCGTCACCCGCCTTGTCGAACTCGTCGTGCACAGCGACGACCTGACCCGCGCCACCGGCGCCGACGTCCCGCTGGTCCGGGGCGCGGTCGCGGCCACGGTCCGCGTCCTGGCGGACGCCCTGGCGGCGAAGTCCCCGGGCGCGGCGGTGGAGGTGCGTATCCCGCCGTACGCGGCGGTCCAGTGCATCGAGGGCCCCCGCCACACCCGGGGCACGCCGCCGAACGTGGTGGAGACGGACCCGCTGACGTGGATCCGGCTGGCGACGGGGCGCACGGAGTGGGCGACGGCGCTGGCGGCGGGTTCGGTCGCGGCGAGCGGCGAGCGCGCGGACCTGACGGAGGTGCTCCCGGTGCTCGCCTGAGCCGCCGGACCGCTGGGGCCGGGGCGTCAGCGCAGCCCGGCGCCGACGCGGTTGCGGGCCACGGCGCCGCCCGCCCGGCCGCGGCGATCGACGCGGCGGCCGGGACCCTGGGCCCGCCGCCCTGAGGGCCGTCGGCGGTGGTCAGACTGGGGGGATGGAGTTCTTCTGCTACCACCGGGACCGGCCCGGCTCCTTGGAGCTGCGGTACGAACTGCTCGAAGAGCACTGGTCCTACATGGACCGGTACGCGACCGAGATGATCGCGCGCGGTCCGACGATGGCCGACGACGAGGTGCCGACCGGCAGCGTGCACATCCTCGACCTGCCGGACGTGCCCACCGCCCGCGCGTTCGCCTTCGACGAGCCGGGCTGGCAGGCGGGCGCGTACCGCGACGTGATGCTGCGCCGCTGGCGCAACACCCTGGGCCGCACGATGTGGGACTTCCCCGGCGGGGCCACGGCCGGGAACCGCTACCTCGTGCTGGGTCTCGGCGCCGGTGAGGCCGTCGACCTGGAGCTGCCGCGGGAGCGGGACGAGTTGATCGCGTACGGGCCGCTGCTGCCGGACGACGGGGACGGGTGGCTGGGCACCGCCGCGCTGCTGCGGGCCCCGAACGCGGCCGCGGCGCGGGCGGTGCTCACCGCGGACGCGTACGCCGCGGTCGA
The DNA here is from genome assembly GCF_042874195.1 of Streptomyces sp. NPDC004134. Lineage (NCBI taxonomy): Bacteria > Bacillati > Actinomycetota > Actinomycetes > Kitasatosporales > Streptomycetaceae > Streptomyces > Streptomyces sp. NPDC004134. The sequence goes on from NZ_JBIAMS010000007.1 coordinate 80,756, forward strand.
GGTGCACGACTGGTACTTCGGCGGCCGGCCGGAGTGAGGCCGGCCGCCGACCGCACCGCGGCCGTCACACGGGTGCGGGCCGCTCGGGCAGCCCGGTCTGCTCGGGCAGCCCGGTCTGGTCGGGCCGGCCGGACTGCTCGGGCCGCTGGGCCGTCGCGGGTTCCTGGGCCGGTTGCCGGGACCCCTCGGGGTGCTCGGTCTTCCCCGGGCCGTCGGCCAGCTTGAGCCAGACGACCCCCGCGATGATCACCGTGAGCCACAGGGCCTTGGCGGGGGTGAGCGACTCGTCGAAGAAGACCGGGCTGAGCAGGGCCGCCCCGACGGCGCCGATCCCCGCCCACACCGCGTAGCCGATGCCGACGTCGACGGTGCGCAGGGCGACGCTCAGGGCGTAGAGCGTCAGCAGGAAGAAGACGACGGCGACGAGCGACCACGACAGCACGGTGAAGCCTTCGCTGCCGCCCACGGACAGGGCGTAGCCGACCTCGAAGACACCGGCCAGCAGGAGTACGAGCCACGCTCGTGCGCGGGCGCTCATGCCGCACCGCTGAGCTGGAGGCCGACGACTCCGGCGATGACGGCGGCGATGCCGAGGAGCTTGCGCCAGCCGAGGCGCTGGCCGAAGAGGAGGACGCCGAGGACGACGATCCCGACGCCGGCGACGGAGGTCCAGATCGCGTAGCCGGCGCCGACGTCGAAGGTCAGCAGCGCCCGGCTGAGGAGGTAGGTGGCGATGCCGCCGCTGACCAGAGTGGCGGCGGTCCAGGCGGGCCGGGTGAAGCCCTGGGCCTTGCCCGCGGACAGGGCGACGGCGATTTCGAAGACGACGGCGAGGCCGAGATGGAACCAGTGCATGGCGGTTGTCCTTCGTGGCGACGAGTGACGAGGTCGGCACCCGATCGTCGGACTTCACACCGGTGTCAAGTGCAAGAATGGATAGCCGGCGGACGGCCCCGGGAGGACTCATGCGCATCGGCGAGCTGGGCGCCGCGAGCGGCGTCAGCACCCGTTCCCTGCGGTATTACGAGGAGCAGGGCCTCATCCGCTCCCGGCGTACCACCGGCGGGTGGCGGGACTTCGACGGCGCCATGGTCGAGCGGGTGGTCCTGATCCAGCACCTGTTCGCCGCGGGCCTGTCCAGCGCCACGATCCACGAGGTGCTGCCGTGCCTGGAGGCCCCGCCCGAGGAGCGTACGGGCGTGATGGAGCAGTTGCTCGCCCAGGAAGTCGAGCGCCTCGAGGCCAAGCGGCGGGACATCGACCGCGAACTCGACACTCTGCGGGCACTCCGCTCCGAGACGGCCCTGGTCGGCGAAGCCCCCTGACCGGCGCATAGACCCGCATCCCCTTCTCCGCCGGGCCCCCGCGAACCCGCGGTCGCACCCCCGTGCCACCCCGCTGGCGCTCGCGCCGCCGGCCCCCGCCCGCTGGGGCGGGTGCCCGTACGTGATCCGGGCCACGCTCCGGCCGTGCGGGTGTCGGGGCATCCTGCCTTAGACTCGAATACGTGCCACGTGGTGACGGACGACTCAGCCACGACCTGCTTCCCGGCGAGAAGGGCCCTCAGGACGCCTGCGGCGTCTTCGGCGTATGGGCCCCGGGCGAGGAGGTCGCCAAGCTCACCTACTTCGGACTGTATGCACTGCAGCACCGGGGACAGGAGTCCGCGGGTATCGCGGTGAGCAACGGTTCACAGATCCTCGTCTTCAAGGACATGGGCCTGGTCTCGCAGGTCTTCGACGAGACATCCCTCGGCTCCCTCCAGGGCCACATCGCCGTGGGTCACGCGCGCTACTCGACCACCGGTGCCTCCGTGTGGGAGAACGCGCAGCCCACCTTCCGGGCCACCCCCCACGGGTCGCTCGCGCTCGGCCACAACGGCAACCTCGTCAACACCGCCGAGCTGTCCGAGATGGTCGCCGCGCTGCCCCCCGAGGGCGGCTCGCGCAGCGGCAGGGCGGCGGCGACCAACGACACCGACCTCGTGACCGCGCTGCTCGCCGGCCAGGTCGACGACGACGGCAAGCCGCTGACCGTGGAGGAGGCCGCGCCGCTGGTGCTGCGGCGGGCCAAGGGTGCGTTCAGCCTCGTCTTCATGGACGAGCAGACGCTCTACGCCGCCCGCGACCCCCAGGGCATCCGGCCGCTGGTGCTCGGGCGCCTCGACCGCGGCTGGGTGGTGGCGTCGGAGAGCGCCGGGCTCGACATCGTCGGGGCCAGCTTCATCCGCGAGGTGGAGCCGGGCGAGCTGATCGCGATCGACGAGAACGGGCTGCGCGCCAGCCGCTTTGCCGAGGCAAAGCCCAAGGGGTGTGTCTTCGAGTACGTGTACCTCGCCCGGCCCGACACCGAGATCGCCGGCCGGAACGTCTACCTCTCCCGCGTCGAGATGGGCCGCCAGCTCGCCGCGGAGGCCCCCGCCGACGCCGATCTGGTGATACCCACGCCCGAGTCCGGCACCCCCGCCGCCATCGGGTACGCGGAGGCCAGCGGCATTCCGTATGGGGCCGGGCTGGTCAAGAACAGCTATGTGGGCCGGACCTTCATCCAGCCCTCCCAGACCATCCGGCAGCTCGGCATCCGGCTGAAGCTGAACCCGCTCAAGGAGGTCATCGGCGGCAAGCGCCTCGTCGTCGTGGACGACTCCATCGTCCGCGGCAACACGCAGCGCGCGCTGGTGCGGATGCTCCGTGAGGCCGGCGCCGCCGAGGTGCACGTGCGCATCTCGTCGCCCCCGATCAAGTGGCCGTGCTTCTTCGGCATCGACTTCGCCACCCGCGCCGAGCTGATCGCCAACGGCATGTCCGTCGAGGAGATCTGCCAGTCGCTGGGCGCGGACTCCCTCGCCTACATCTCCACCGACCGGATGATCGAGGCCACCGGCATCCCCAAGAACGACCTCTGCCGCGCCTGCTTCGACGGCGTGTACCCGATGGACCTGCCCGACCCGGAGCTGCTGGGCAAGCACCTGCTGGAGACCGAGGTCGCCGGCGGGCGCGACGCCGCCGACGCCCTGCGCCGCCCGTAGCGCCGTCGGCCAGGCCCCATCCGATCCCAGGTGAACGACCCGGAGGACCCCAACGCCATGTCTGGTGCCAGCCAGCCCCCCGCCCCCGCGGCCCCCGCCGCCGGCTCCTATGCGGCCGCGGGCGTCGACATCGAGGCCGGTGACCGCGCCGTCGAGCTGATGAAGGAGTGGGTGAAGAAGACCCGGCGGCCGGAGTCGGTCGGTGCGCTCGGCGGCTTCGCCGGCCTCTTCGACGCCTCCGCGCTCAAGCGCTACGAGCGCCCGCTGCTCGCCTCCGCGACCGACGGCGTGGGCACGAAGGTCGCGGTCGCGCAGCGCATGGACGTGCACGACACGATCGGGCACGACCTGGTCGCCATGGTCGTCGACGACCTGGTGGTCACGGGCGCCGAGCCGCTGTTCATGACGGACTACATCTGCGTCGGCAAGGTCGTGCCGGAGCGGGTCGCGGCGATCGTCAAGGGCATCGCCGAGGGCTGCGTGCTGGCCGGCTGCGCGCTGGTCGGCGGCGAGACGGCGGAGCACCCGGGGCTGCTGGCCCCCGACGAGTACGACGTGGCGGGCGCCGGCACCGGTGTCGTCGAGGCGGACGCGGTGCTGGGCGCCGATCGCATCCGCACGGGTGACGCGGTCGTCGCGATGGCCTCCTCGGGCCTTCACTCCAACGGGTACTCGCTGGTGCGCCACGTCCTGCTGGACCGCGCGGGCTGGGCGCTGGACCGGGCGGTGCCGGAGTTCGGCCGTACGCTCGGCGAGGAACTGCTGGAGCCCACCAAGATCTACTCGCTGGACTGCCTCGCGCTGCTGCGCGCCACCGAGGTGCACGCCTTCTCGCACGTCACGGGCGGCGGCCTCGCCAGCAATCTGGCCCGGGTGGTGCCGGAAGGACTGCGGGTCGTCATCGACCGCGGGACGTGGGCGCCTGGCGCCGTCTTCGACGTGGTCGGGGAGGTGGGCCGGGTCGAGCGGGCGGAGCTGGAGCGGACGCTGAACATGGGCGTCGGCATGGTCGCCGTCGTGCCGCAGGCGTCGGTGGACGTCACGCTGGCGCTGCTCGCGGACCGCGGGGTCGACGCCTGGGTCGCCGGCGAGGTGCGCGACCAGGAGGAGACGGGGGCGGGTGATGTCGAGCTTACGGGGGACTATGCCCGCTGAGGCTGCCGCAGGCGGCGCGCACGACGCGTACCGGACGTACGGCGCGTACGGCGTCCCCGGTGCCGGCGTGGAGTGGCCCTACGGGCCCGTGGGCCACGGGTGCCCGTGCGGCCGCGGCCGATTCACGGCAGCAAAAAGGGCCCGTCCGGGGGTGTCCCCGAGCCGAGCTCCGATTTGCTGCCTGCGGTTCAGGCCCCGCGACGCTCCGACGAGCCGGCCGAGTCCTCGCCGTCGTCGTCGTCCTCGTCCTCGTACAGCTCCGCGTAGCGTGCGTACAGGTCGTCGTCGGGAGACTCTTCCTCGACTTGCTGTTGCTGTTGTTGCTGTTGCTGTTGACCGTTCGACGGCGGCTTCGTCGTCGATGCGCCCAGCTCTTCGGCAAGGCGTGAGAGGTCAGTCCCACCGCTGCTGTACTTCAGCTGGCGGGCGACCTTCGTCTGCTTGGCCTTGGCCCGGCCGCGCCCCATGGGTCGACCCCCTCAAACGACGGGGCTCGATGGCCCCAGAGTCTGACACGCGTTCATGATCGGAAGCGGACTCTCGTTAAGAGAGACCGTCCATCGGGGTTCAACGGTACCTGTTTCTGCACCCTGACGGTACGTCGCTGGCAGCACGGGCCCCGCCGCCGATCCCGGTGGAGCCCGCGTCCCCGCTGGTCAAGACCCGATTCTATCGTCTGACGAGGAGCGACCCGCCGCGCGGTGGTGAGATGCGTTACGTGACGTCGCTGCTTTGCCTTGGCGAATGTGCACATCCGCCTCGCCCGCCCCGCGGTGCGCGGGGCGGGCCGGCGGGCGGCCGGGGGCGTACGGCGCTCAGCCGCGGCGCCTCGCCTCCGCCATGCGCTGCTCCGCGATCCGGTCCGCCGCCACCGCCGGGGGTACGCCGTCGGACGCCGCCCGGTGGAATATCTCCACCGTCGTGTCGAAGATCCGGGCGGCCTTCGCCCGCGCCCGGTCCATGTCGAAGCCGTGCAGCTCGTCGGCGACCTGGATGACGCCGCCCGCGTTGACCACGTAGTCCGGGGCGTAGAGGATCCCGCGGTCGGCGAGGTCCTTCTCCACGCCCGGGTGCGCGAGCTGGTTGTTCGCCGCCCCGCAGACGGCCTTCGCGGCCAGCACGGGCACCGTGTCGTCGCTGAGCGCCCCGCCCAGCGCGCACGGCGCGTACACGTCCAGCGGCTCGCGGATCAGCGCGTCCGTGTCCGCCACGACCGCCACACCGGGGTGCGCGGCCCGTACCCGCGCCACCGACTCCTCCCGTACGTCGGTGACCACGACCTCCGCGCCGTCCGCCACCAGGTGGTCCACCAGGATGTGCCCCACCTTGCCGACCCCGGCGATGCCGACCCGCCGGCCGCGCAGCGACGGCGTGCCCCACAGGTGCTCCGCCACCGCGCGCATGCCCTGGAAGACGCCGAAGGCGGTCAGCACGGAGGAGTCGCCGCAGCCGCCGTTCTCGGGCGAGCGGCCGGTGGTCCACCTGTTCGTACGGGCGACCACGTCCATGTCCTCGACGTACGTGCCGACGTCGCACGCCGTGACGTAGCGCCCGCCCAGCGAGGCGACGAAGCGCCCGTAGGCCAGCAGCAGCTCCTCGGTCTTCGCCCGGTCGGGGTCCCCGATGATCACGGCCTTGCCGCCGCCGTGGTCGAGGCCGGCCATCGCGTTCTTGTAGGACATGCCGCGGGAGAGGTTCAGCGCGTCCAGGACCGCGGCCTGCTCGGGGTCGTCCGACGAGGCGTAGGAGTGGAAGCGGGTGCCGCCGAGGGCCGGGCCCAGGGCGGTGGAGTGCAGGGCGATGACCGCCTTGAGGCCGGTCTCGCGGTCCTGGCAGAGGACAACCTGTTCATGTCCGCCCTGGTCGGAGCGGAAGAGTGTGGAGAGAACGTCGGTCACGGTGGTGACTCCGGTTTGGTCGCGGGCTGCTGCCCTCCAGGGGTGGGGAGGGCAGGTAGTGGCTCAAGCGTAGAGCGGCGCCGCCCTCCGGGACCCCCCGGCGGGGTCTCGGGTCCCCAGGAGGCGTCCCCCCGGAGGACTCAGCACCATAGTCTGCGGGAGACTCGGATACGTACGTGGGCGAGGGGAGAGGGTGTGGCCGTGATGTCGTCACTGGTGATCCCGTACGCGACGTATCTGCGCGTGTACGAGCCGCTGGCCGCCTTCCCCGAGCCCGAACGCACCCACTGGTACCGCTACGCCGCCCGCGAAGCCGCTCCCACCAGCCAGGACGAGCTGCTGCGGGCGCTGGCGGGGCTGGCCGGCACCCCGCCGACGGCCGCCCCGGCGCACGAGAGCGGCGACGCCTTCGTCGCCGACGTGGACGGCGTGACGTGCGTCTGCCCGTGGCGTACCCGGCTGCGGAGCTGGCTGGCTCTGGACGAGCTGGTCGAGGAGCTGCCCAAGCCGGTGCTGGAGGCGGCGCTGCCCGAGGTCGTACGGGAACAGGCGCTCGCCGATCACGCGCGCTGGCGGGTGGACAATCCGGACGCCAGGCCGTGGATCAGGTCCGCGGTGTGGACGGTGCCGATGCGCTGGTTCGTGCTCTTCTCCGACGAGGAGCGGGAGTACGAGACGGGCGAGCGCAGCCTGCTGCGCTACCGCACGCCCATGGTGCAGGCCAGGCGCCGGGTGGCGCGCGGGCTGAAGGCGCTGCGCGACGCGGTGGGGCAGGCGCCGCTGGTCGAGGGACTGGTGGACGTCGGAAAGTGGCTGGAAGAGTTCCATCCGCGTTCGCTGGTGGAGCTGGACTACGGCGGCCTCGTGCACGTACTGCCGAAGGAGCACCTGGCGGAGGACCGGTCCGCGGCGGAGGTCGCGGAGGGCATCGCGGCGCTGGCGGCCGGGGACGAGGAGCGGGCCGGGCGGGCGTACCAGCGGCTGACCGACCGCTGGGGCGTGGTGCGCGAGCGGCAGTTCGCCAGCTAGGGCACGCCCTGGGCGGCGCCGGCGGGCCGCACCGGCGGGGCGCCGGGCGCCCGTCGGACGGGGCGCCGGCGGGGTTCTGGCAAGGGGTCGGGCAAGGGCTCACTAGTGCGACGAACAAATCCGGACTAGTGTCCCGCCATGCCCCGGTACGGAAGGGGCCGTTCGGTCCCTGCCCCTGGGGACCTTGGTCCCGGACGAAGGTCCCGAACCAGGCTATTTGGTCAAGCGTGATGGAAAGCACGTACCTGGGTCTTGCCGTCACCGCGTAGCCTGGGTGACGATATAGGGCAAGGAGTCCAGATGGGGTATGTTCCGTCCAACTTAGGGTGGAATGCCGAGCATTGATCCTCTCGTGGGAGACCTTGTGGCCCCTGGTGGTGCTGTGACTGATCGTCACGAAGGTGTGACTGTCCGCTATGGCACGGTCCAGCGGGATCCGTCGAGGTTGAACACCTCAGAGGGCAATTCCATCGGTTTGGCCGACGCCGCTGGACAGATGGTGTAGTTGTAGTGCCGAGGACAAGACGTTCGTCCTATTACCGACTCGACCCCCGTTGGCCATATCGGTCAACGAGGGTCAAGGTGCAGAATTTAGAGGAAAGAACCGAGAAGGTTCGGTTCTCCCGAGGAGGCCGCTCATGACCGCTCGCACCCCTGACGCCGAGCCGCTGCTGACCCCCGCCGAGGTAGCCACGATGTTCCGCGTTGACCCGAAGACGGTCACGCGCTGGGCGAAGGCCGGCAAGCTCACGTCGATCCGCACGCTCGGCGGGCATCGCCGCTACCGCGAGGCGGAGGTCCGCGCACTGCTGGCGGGCATTCCGCAGCAGCGCAGCGAGGCCTGACCTACCCGCGTCGCCGGGGCCGGCCGGGACCCCCTAGCCCGGCTCACGCCCCTCGCACCACACGCGACGCAGCGTCATCGATCGCGCTGGACTCCGCCGGGTCCAGCGCGATTTGCCGATCGGCCCCCAGTGGCCGCCCTTCCCGGGCGGCCGCCGGGGGCCGTTCGCGTACGCGACGTCCGGAAGTATCGGTGCCCGTCCGGGCATGGGTGCAATGGCATATACAAAATTGACCTGACCTAAGGGGGGCGTAAATCCGCCCGTGGTGAAACCGAGTGAGTGATCCCCGTCACAGTCGTGGCGGCTTGCGGCCTTGGTGACCGCTGCGATAGTGACCCCCCGTCAACTCATGCCCTACGCCGGGAGCGTTGCCCCGTCCGGCTCTGCCGGGTCCGCCGCGTCGTTCGCCATCGCCGCGGCGTTCGCGTCCGCGATCTCCGGCGGCGGCCCTGACTCCATCGCCAGCCGCAGCAGCCGGCTGCAGACGGCGCAGTGGGGGGTGAGGTGCCCGTAGGACGAGGCGGCGGAGAGATGGGCGCGCAGAAGGGCCTTGGTCTCGTGCCGCACCGTCGTCGTCATAGCCGTTGAGTACTCGGTGGCCGTACGCCCGTCAAGGAAACGGGCAGCCGGTCTAGACCGCGTACCAGGGGGAACGCGCCACGGGAGAAACAGAAAGCCCCCGCCGTGACGACGGAGGCTGCTGAGTTCTGATGCGTTGCTGTGCGGTCCTGACGGGATTTGCTGCGTCTGTCTGCGGCTTCGCCGCGGGCGCGGCCTCGGACAGGGCCTACGGGGGCTGTGCGGTCCTGACGGGATTTGAACCCGCGGCCTCCACCTTGACAGGGTGGCGAGCACTCCAAACTGCTCCACAGGACCTTGCTTGCGCGAACGCGCGTGCCCGACTCTACAGCAGCTCAGGCCGCCGGTCGAACCGGTTCCCGCGGCTCACCTCGTCGGCGGCACCAGCGCGTCGACCGCCTTCACGATCCGCTTGTCCGAGATCGGATACGCCGTCCCCAGCGCGTGCGCGAAGTAGCTGACCCGCAGCTCCTCGATCATCCACCGCACGTCCAGCACCGCCTTCGGCACCGGCCGCCCCCGCGGCTGCTGCTCCAGCAGCCACGCGTACTCGTCCTGCATCTCCTTGACCTTCGCCATCCGCGCCCGGTCCCGCTCGGCGTGCGTCGGGAGCTGCTGCAGCCGGCGGTCCGCCGCGACGAGGTAGCGCAGCAGGTCCGGCAGCCGGCCCGCGCCGTGCTCGGTGACGAAGCCCGGCTTGACCAGCCATGCCAACTGCTCGCGCACGTCCGCCGCGGACTCGGTCAGCACGGGGCTCTTGACGGCCCGTAGCCGCCCCTCGCAGGCGTGCCAGGCCGCCAGCACCTCCTGCACCTGCCGGATGGTCTGCATCGTCGTGTCGACGATGTCGGCCCGTACGGAGTCGAAGAGCTTGCGGAACCCCTCCTCGTCCCACGCGGGCCCGCCGCGGGCCGCGATGAGCCGGTCCGCGGCGGCCGTCACGCAGTCCTCGAAGAGGGCCTGCACGCCGCCGTGGGGGGTGCGGGAGAGGGCGAGCTTCGCCTGGTTGGACAGCGTGCTGTTGGCGAACTTCGCGGGGTTGGAGGGGAGTTGGAGCAGGATCAGCCGGCGGGTGCCCGCCCACATGGCGGCGGCCTGCTCCGCCTCGGTGTCGTACAGCCGCACGGCGACGGTCTCGCCCTCGTCCACCAGCGCCGGGTACGCCTTGACGGTGTTGCCGCCGAGGGAGGTATCCCTCGCTCGGGCGGAGCCGAGAGCTCGGGGAAGGGTCTCGAAGGTGCGGGGGAGGGCGCCGATGGTCCAGGAGGTGAGGCCGGTGCGCCGGTCCGGCGCGGGCCCGGCCGGGCCGCTCTCCGCCTCGGCGCCCCGGGCGCCGCGCGCGCCCTTCCCGCCGCCCGCCGCCTCGTCGAACGCCCGGGTGATCGCCGCCTGCGTCCTGGGCTTCAGCTTCAGCCGCAGCTCCTCCAGGTCCTTCGACTCCGCGAGCTGCCGCCGCCGTTCGTCGGTCACGCGGAACGTGATCCTCAGATGGTCCGGCACCTTGGCCCAGTCGAAGTCCTCCGCCGCGACCGGCACCCCCACCATCCGCTGCAGCTCCCGCGCCAGCGCCGTCGTCAGCGGCTCCTGTACGGGCACGGCGCGCTCCAGGAACGCCTTGGCGTAGTTCGGCGCCGGCACGTAGTTGCGCCGGATCGGCTTCGGCAGCGAGCGGATCAGCTCGGTGACCACGTCCTCGCGCAGCCCCGGGATTTGCCAGTCGAAGCCCTCGGGGACCACCTGGTTGAGGATCTGCAGCGGTACGTGCACGGTGACGCCGTCCGCGTCCGTGCCCGGCTCGAACTGGTACGTCACCCGCAGCTTCAGCTTCCCCTGCCGCCAGGAGTCGGGGTAGTCGTCCTTGGTGACGCCCTCCGCCTGCTCGTTGATGAGCATCGACTTCTCGAAGTTGAGCAGTTCCGGCTCTTCGCGCTGCTTCTTCTTCCACCAGGAGTCGAAGTGCGCCCCCGACACGACGTCCTCGGGGACGCGCTGGTCGTAGAAGTCGAAGAGCGTCTCGTCGTCCACCAGGATGTCGCGGCGGCGGGCGCGGTGCTCCAGCTCCTCGACCTCGGTGAGGAGGCGGCGGTTGGCGGCGAAGAACTTGTGGTGCGTACGCCAGTCGCCCTCGACCAGCGCGTGCCGGATGAACAGGTCGCGGCAGGTCCCGGGGTCGATACGGCCGTAGTTGACCGAGCGGCGGGCCACCAGCGGCACGCCGTAGAGGGTGACGCGCTCGTACGCCATGACCGCGGCCTGGTCCTTCTCCCAGTGCGGCTCGCTGTACGTGCGCTTGACCAGGTGCTGCGCCAGCGGCTCGACCCAGTCGGGCTCGACCTTCGCGTTGACCCGCGCCCACAGCCGGGAGGTCTCGACCAGCTCGGCCGACATGACCCAGCGCGGCGGCTTCTTGAAGAGCGCGGAGCCGGGGAAGACGGCGAACTTCGCGCTGCGCGCGCCCAGATACTCGTTCTTCGCGTCGGTGTCCTTCAGCCCGATGTGGCTGAGGAGGCCGGCCAGCAGCGACTGGTGGACCAGGTCGGGCGCGGCGTCCTGGTCGGCGGGGTGGATGTCCATGCCGCGGGCGATGGTGCGCAGTTGGGAGTAGATGTCCTGCCATTCGCGTATACGCAGGTAGTTGAGGAACTCGCGCTTGCACATGCGCCGGAACGCGGACGAGGACAGCGCCTTCTGCTGCTCGCGCACGTACGTCCACAGGTTGAGGAACGTCACGAAGTCGCTGGACTCGTCGCGGAAGCGGGCGTGGTGCTGGTCGGCCTGCTGCTGCTTGTCCGCGGGGCGCTCGCGCGGGTCCTGGATGGACAGCGCGGAGGCGATGACCATGACCTCGCGTACGCAGCCGTTGCGCTCGGCCTCCAGCACCATGCGGGCCAGCCGCGGGTCGACGGGCAACTGGGCCAGCTTGCGGCCGGTCTGGGTGAGCCTTTGCCCCTTGCTCCCTCCGGGGGCCTTCTGCGCGGTGTCGAGCGCGTGCAGCTCTTCCAGGAGCTGGACGCCCGCCTTGATGTTGCGGCTGTCCGGCGGGTCGATGAAGGGGAACTTCTCGATGTCGCCGAGGCCGGCGGCGGTCATCTGGAGGATGACGGACGCCAGGTTCGTACGGAGGATCTCGGCGTCGGTGAACTCGGGGCGGGCGAGGAAGTCCTCCTCCGCGTACAGCCGGATGCAGATGCCGTCGGAGAGCCGGCCGCAGCGGCCCTTGCGCTGGTTGGCGCTGGCCTGCGAGATGGGCTCGATGGGCAGGCGCTGGACCTTGGTGCGGTGGCTGTAGCGGGAGATGCGGGCGAAGCCGGTGTCGATCACGTACCGGATGCCGGGGACGGTCAGCGACGTCTCCGCGACGTTCGTGGCGAGGACGACCCGTCGGCCGCCGTGGCGCTGGAAGACCCGGTGCTGCTCGGCGTGCGAGAGGCGGGCGTAGAGGGGCAGGACCTCGGTGCTGCGGAGCTTCTGCTTCGCGAGCGCGTCGGCGGTGTCCCGGATCTCGCGCTCGCCGGAGAGGAAGACGAGGATGTCGCCGGAGCCGTCGCCCTCGGCCTGGAGCTCGTCCACGGCGTCGCAGATGGCGGTGATCTGATCCCGGTCGCTGTCTTCCGCACCCTCTTCGAGGAGCGGGCGGTAGCGCACCTCGACCGGGTACGTGCGGCCGCTGACCTCGACGATCGGGGCGTCGCCGAAGTGCCGGGAGAAGCGTTCCGGGTCGATGGTCGCGGAGGTGATGACGACCTTGAGGTCGGGGCGGCGGGGGAGGAGCCGGGCGAGGTAGCCGAGCAGGAAGTCGATGTTCAGGCTGCGCTCGTGCGCCTCGTCGATGATGATCGTGTCGTACTGGCGCAGCTCGCGGTCCGTCTGGATCTCGGCGAGCAGGATGCCGTCGGTCATGAGCTTGACGAGGGTGTCGCCGCCCACCTGGTCGGTGAAGCGGACCTTCCACCCGACGGCCTCGCCGAGCGGGGTGCGCAGTTCCTCGGCGACGCGCTCGGCCACCGTGCGGGCGGCGATGCGGCGGGGCTGCGTGTGGCCGATGAGGCCGCGGACGCCGCGGCCCAGCTCCAGGCAGATCTTGGGGATCTGGGTCGTCTTGCCTGACCCGGTCTCGCCCGCGACGATCACGACCTGGTGGTCGCGTATGGCCGCGAGGATGTCGTCCTTCTTCTGGCTGACCGGCAGCTCCTGCGGATACGACACGGGAGGCACCGCGGCGCGGCGGCGCTCGGCGGTCAGCTCCGCGGCGTCGACCGCGGCGGCGATCTCGGCGAGCACGGCGGCCCGCGCCTCCGGCTTGCGGACGCGGCGGGCGCCGTCGAGGCGGCGGCCGAGCCGCTGCTCGTCGCGGAGCGTGAGGGCGGACAGGCGGGCGCCGAGGTCGGCGAGGCTGGGGGTGGCGGAAGTGGACATACGGAGTCAAGGATCTCACCCGGGCGGGGGCGTCGGCGAACTATTTCGGCGGGGGTTCGGATGGGGCAAATGACGTAAATCACACTAAGCTGGTCGTCTGTGACGGAGGACGAGGGCCGGCGAGGGGACGGTGCGGGGAGGTCGCGCCGGGTCCGGCGGCCGCGCTCCGGGCGGCGGGTGCTGCGGGCGCACGTACGCCCGCGACCCCGGCCGCGGTCCTTCCCGCGCCCCGGGCGGCGAGCCGGGCAGCGAGCCCGGATGCGAGCCCGGATGCGAGCCCGCCCGCGGCCCGTACCCGAGCAGATCCGGGCGTTCCGCGCCGGGCCGTTCCTGACGCCGGTGGTGCTGGTGCTGCTCCTGGCCGCCGTCGCGGGGCTCTTCGCCGGTTCGTACACCGCCGCGATGGCGAACCCGACGCCGCACAACCTGCCGGTCGCGGTCGTCGGCGACGTGGCCGCCGAGCCGGGGGCGCGGGCGTTCGTCAGGGGGCTGGAGGAGGCGCTGGAGGCGTCGGTGGAGCTGCGCCCGTACGGGACGTACACGCAGGCCAGGGACGCGGTGGAGGAGCAGCGGGTGTTCGCGGTGCTGCGGGTGGGGCAGGACCGGATGCGGGTGGACCTGTCGGGGGCGGCGGGCGCGTCGGTGGCGCGGCTGCTGATGGAGGACGCGCCGCGGGTGGCGAAGCGGGTGGGGGTGCCGGCGACGGTACGGGACATCAAGCCGATGCAGTCCGGGGACCCGCAGGGGCTCGCGCTCTTCTACATCTCGCTCGCGGCGGTGATCGTCGGCTTCATGGGCGCGATCCAGTTGAGCGTGCACGCGCACGCGCTGAACCCGGCGGAGCGGATCGCCTTCACGGCCGCGTACGCGCTGCTCGGCGGGTTCACCATCTACGCGGTCGTGGACCTGCTGCTGGGGGTGGTGCGGCTGCCGTTCCCGCAGTCGTGGCTGACGCTGGCGCTGACGATGTTCACGTCGGGGATGGTCTTCACGATGTTCAACACCCTGATGGGGCGGTGGGCGATCCTGCCGACGTGGGTGGTGATGGTCCTGGTCGGCAACCCGTCGTCGGGCGGGGCGGTGTCGTGGCCGCTGCTGCCGTCGCCGCTGGGGGAGATCGGCCGCTGGCTGCCGCCGGGCGCGTCGGTCAACGCCCAGCACACGGCGGTGTACTTCGCGGGGCACCAGCACCCGTTCCCGTACCTGGTGCTGGCGGGGTGGGCGATCGCCGGGACGGCGGTCTTCTGGACCTGGCGCCACCGGCACCCGGGCGGGCGGGATCGGGTGGCACCGTAGGGTTGCCGGGATGGAGCGGGACGCGGGGCGGTTGCTGGCGCTGCAGGTGACGGGGGTGCACGGGCTGGCGCGGGGGAGTGCCGGTGGGCTGCCGACGGTCAGCGCGCCGGCCGGCGTACGGGCGGTGTGGGCGTGGTCGCCGGGGGCGCGGCTGGTGGCGGTGGCGGAGGACCTGGCGGGTACGGGGCACGAGCGCGCCCTGTCGTCGGATCCGCCTCCGTACGAGGCGGAACGGGCCCCGCGCCCGATGGAGGCCCTGGCCCGAACCCTGGACGGCACCCTGGAGGGCGGCCCCAGCTACGTCTTCCCCCCGGCCCTCCCCCCGCTGCGCCCGCCGCCGCTCCCGCTCCTGGTGTCGGACGCGTCGGGCCTGCGCCGCGCGCGGAGCCTGCGGCGGCCGGCCAACTGGGAACCGGGGGAGTGGGCCGAGTTGACGACGGGCACGCTGGGCCCGTGGGCGATGGCCATCGACGACGACACCCCGGTCTCGATCTGCCACACCCCGGCATCGACTCCGGCCTCGGCAGAAGCCGGCGCCTGGACCCACCCGGCGCACCGCGGCCGGGGCCTGGCCCCGCACACGGTCGCGGCCTGGGCGCACCTCCAACGCGCCCGCGTGGAAGCCCTCTTCTACAGCACGACGACCGGGAACCACGCCTCCCGAGCGGTGGCCCGCACCCTGAACCTCACCCCGCTGGGCTGGCTATGGACGGTGACTCAGCCGTAAACGACGGCGGCGTCCCGACCTCCGCGCCCGGCACGAGCGTGCGCGGGCGGTCTACGTGAAGATGTCCCCTTCATGACCCGGCCAGGCGAGGATGACCCCGTGCCGCTCGCAGAGCGAAACCCAACGGGCCTCGGTCGGTTCCCGCTCCACCCACAGAAGGGCGCGCACCTCGGCGGCCCGCCCCAGTAAGTGCTTGTTTCCGAACCCCGAAACGGCAGGCCAGTGCCATGGGACGGCAGCAGTCGGAAAACTGTGCCGTTCGCTGAACAGTCACGGTGGCGGAGACCCGAACCGAACCATCGGGGCAGGGGGTGCGCCTGGGACAGAAACCAAGTCCACCGCGGTGGACTTGGCCCAGGGGCCCGGCTTGGTGGCCAGGAAGACGGCCCAGAGCCAGCCCGGTCCGAGAGTACCGAGAGCCAGCATCGGAGGTTCGGAAACAAGCACCAACCTTGTTCTTTATCTACCAGGGCCTACCGGGTCTGCCGATGGCCTTGAGGGTCTCGGGGCGTTTAACGGTCTTGCCCACGTCATAGCGGGGTGCCGGACGGCGGTTCTTGGTCCCAGGTGGACGTCCGGGGCCAGCACCACGAGGTTGGGGAACACGGGCCGGACAGGCGAGGTGGGGACGGATGTTCCTGAACCCTCGGCGGACCCGGGCCGGAGTGAGGCGCTCGGGCATGACCGGCTTCTCCCAGGGCCGGCGGAGGTCGGCAGCCAACGGCCGCGCGAGGCGGAGCTGGGTGTGGGCGACGACCAGGAGCCAGGTCCAGCGGTCCGCGGCCTCGGGCGTACGCAGTTTCGGGGTGGTCCAGCCGAGCGTCTGCTTTCCGAACCTGAAGGTGTGCTCCAGATCGAATCTCCTGAGGAACACCTGCCACCACAAGTCCACGTCCGCGGGGGCGGCTCCGGTCTTTGAGGACCACAGCCAGACCGGCGGGGCCTCCCAGTCCTTGGTGAGGTGCTCGACCTTGAGGCGGACCAGGGTGCCCTCGACGACGGGGAGTTCGCCGTCGTGCTCCAGCCAGGCCGAGCGGTGGGTCAACCGGGGGTGGACCCGGTCCCATGCCTGGGCTTCGGCTTTGCCGTAGTTCACGGTGTGGGTGACCGTGGTGATCGCTGCCTCGGGCCAGGTCTCCGGTTTGGCGAAGCGGAACTCCGGCCCGTGCTTGGGCGGGCGGCCGCCCTGGGGGTGAGCCAGATCCCACTCCTTGCGGGAGGGTGCCGGGCAGCGCATCACCCGGTCCGAGCGGATCCGCCCGACCAGTTGGACGGGCAGATCCCGCAGGACCCAGGCCAGGCGGGTGACGTCGTAACCGGCGTCAGATGACGATAGTGACGTCCGGGCTCCCGGGCGTCCACTGGCCGACCGCGACGAGCCGATCGACTACCGCCCTCAGCTGGGCGGCGGTGACCGCGGTCGCGTCGTCCTCGGGGCCGAGCCGGAGCACGTCCAGGATCGAAGTCCACGACGTGGCTCCGGGTTCCAGGACCGCGACGAAGGAGTACGGCCAGCCCGGAATGAACTGCGAGGCGGACTTCGCCCGCCCGTAGACATGGCAGAACAGCCTCTCCGCCGAGCACGGCGCATCCGAGCGCAGCCACGGCGACACGTCGACCGCCAGCACCAGGCGCCCGCCCTCGAAGCGCGGCAGAGGCATGCCGGCCAGCACGTTCCGTAACCTGTCGACGTCGATCCGGCCGCGATTGAGGGCTCCGTACAACGCGCCGTGCCCACGACGGTGCTCGGGCACCAGCGTCAGGTCCACCGGCGAGGCCACCGGCCCGTCGACGCACAGCAGCGCGTCGGTCAGCTCGAACAGTTCGTCACGCCGGGCGGTCAGACACTCGTAGAACTCGCCCCGGAAGCGTGACGCTTCGGCGAACGCTTCGCGCCGGACATCACGGCACACCACACTCATGACAACGGCCTTCGGTTGATCCCGTATCTCTGTGACGGAGCACAGGATCAAGCGAAGGCCGCCCTCACGTCCGGTGAATCCCCAGGTGAGTGACATAGTTCGAATCGCCATTCGAGGCCGGATGAAGAACAAGCTGAGCTCGGGTTGCGACCTCACTGACACCAGCACTTCCGCTGCGGCGCAGCTCAGCGCTTGACTAGCGAGCGAGGGCCGGACCGGGAGAGGCTTCGGAACGCCACCCCGGCGCGGTGCCGTCGCGCAGGTGTTGCGTAACCTCAGCGACCCGGGCAAGCCGTGCTGGGACACGACCAGGTGTGAAGGCCGTAGGAACCACACCATGGAGCCAGAATGACGGATCATCACGAAGAGTGGCGGCTTCTGAGCGGCAGTACCCTCGTCGGCACGATTGCCGTCGACGTGCCTGGAATGCCCTGGCAGCGCGGACGCTTCTCCCCTCAGCCTGCCTTCAGCCAGTTCAAGCCCTGGTTTGACGAGATCAACGCCATTGTCGAAGCCGAGGAGTTCGAACGGTTCGATGAGGTCTACGACCTCATCGAAGGCGCCCTGACCCTGGAGTCACCATGGGGGCCCGTTGCTGAGTTCCTCCTACACATCGATCAGGATCGCGCCTGGTTCCGCTGGAACGAGGGCTCAGCGACAAGTTAAAACTAAAGCTAACTGATCGTGGTAGTCGAGCACTTGCCCCAGCCCCGTACGCAACTGCCGTGTCTCGTTGGCCGGCGTCAGCGACTTGACCTCGGGGACCGTCAGCCGGTTGCGCCCGTCTCGCCATGCCACGTCGAAGTGGGGTCGGCTGCCGCGGGAGAGAGCACCTTGAAGCCCTGCGCTTGAGCGGCAGCAGCCAAGTCGTTCTGAAGTCGGCGATGGGTCCGGAGGTTGCGGCCCGACAGGTCCGGATCAGGGCCACTCGGTGCCTCTGACGCCTCTGGCGTCACGTCCTCGTCTGCCGGCCGGTAGTTCGTTCCCACCGATACCTGGGGGGCAGGCCGCGTGGTGGAGCCGATTCCTCCTTTCCCCTCGCCGCCGTCACGTCGGTGAAGCTCCGCGCGGTGGATCTCCTCGCCCGGCTTCGGCCCCCGGCCCGGGGCCCCGCCCGAGGTCTGGCTCATCAGCTCGGAGACCGCCTCCCATTGGGCGTCTGCGAGCCGATGAGGATTGCCGGCGAACGGCTGCGTGAAGATGGTGGTCTTCGCCACGCGCGGGTCTTCGGCGATCCGGCTGCGCGGTACGACGCCCTCCAGCCACCTGTCGACAGCCAGCGGCACGTACCACCGCTCACCGGGGTCCTCCCGCCAGTACCCGCCATCGCTGGGCGGACCGAACCACGGCGCCCCCGTGATGCGTCCATGGGCAACCAGGCCGCCGTCGGCGCCCGTGACCCACAGAGCGAAGGGGTCGCCAGGTGCGAGTTGCCCCCGATAGCGGTGGACGCTCCAGGAGTCGGGAGTGTGCCCGTCACGTCGATACGCCTCCAAGTCGAAGACGCTCGGGTTGCAGGTCAGGATCCAACCGGTCATGCGCCCCCCCAGACGACTGCAGGCGACTCGTGGTGCTCGGAGAGTACGTCAGAGCACTGACACCGCCGAGCGGAGCTCGACGGCGTGGGGCACCTGCCGTCGTGACGAATGCCGATCAGCGTGCACTGTGCACCATCGGACCGCCGAACTGGGCGCCGTGCACATTGGTCCGGAGGCATTGCTTCCCGGGGTGGCCGCGTTAGCTTTGCGGCCCGCCATCGCCGACTCTTACCCCACGGGGGTCGGCTTCGGCGCTTCCGGAACCGACATCGGAGTGACCGCCTTCAGTGACTGCCCCGGGGCCGGCTCTGCCTCCGAAACTCCCGCCGGCGAGCCCGACGAGAGTCCCCTCCGGGACACAGACCGGCTCTCCCGCCGCCCGTGCCGTACGCGGGCATGAAAATGCCCCCTCCGAAGAGGGGGCTTCGTGTGGCTGGGGCCGGGGTCGAACCGGCGACCTTCCGCTTTTCAGGCGGACGCTCGTACCAACTGAGCTACCCAGCCCGGTGGCTGGGGACCAGAGTCCCCAGTCGGGTGGCCCTCAGGCGGTGCCCGAGGGTGGCGGTCCTGACGGGATTTGAACCCGCGGCCTCCACCTTGACAGGGTGGCGAGCACTCCAAACTGCTCCACAGGACCAGGCTTGCGCGAGCCCTAGTCTCGCACAGTGTGATGCGTGATCCCTACCGGGATTCTCCGTCGTCGGCTACGGGCCGTGACGTCGCTGGATCAGCGTAGCAGAAGCCCCGCCTGGTGCCCTAAACGAAGCCGCGGGGCTCCGACAGCCCGAAGAGGCGGGCCGCGTTGTCGTGGCAGACGGCGCGGAGCCAGGCTTCGTCCTGGTCCTGGGTGGTCAGCGCCTCCAGGGCGGCCGCGTAGGGGTACGGGGTGTTCGGGAAGTCCGTGCCCAGGAGGATGCGGGCGCGCAGGGCGGCCAGGCGGGGGCGGGCGTGGGGTGGGAAGGGGGCGGCGGACTCGGAGAAGGCGGTGAACGCCATCGTCGTGTCGAGCATGACGTCCTCGTGGCGCTCCGCCAGCGTCAGGAAGTCCTCGTACTCCGGCATCCCCAGATGCGCCACGACCAGCCGCAGCCGCGGGTGCCGCTTCAGCAGCGCCGCGATCGGCCCCGGGCCGGTGTACGGGCCCGGGACCGGGCCGGAGCCGCAGTGGGTGACGACCGGGAGGCCCGCGTCGGCCAGGAGGGACCAGACCTCGTCGAGCACGGGGTCGTTCGGGTCGTACGCGCCGACCTGGAGGTGGCACTTGAACACCCGCGCCCCCTGCCCCACCGCCCGCCGTACGTCGTCCGCCGCGCCCGGCTCCGCGAAGAACGTCGCCGTGTGCAGGCAGTCCGGCGTACGGGCCGCGAAGTCGGCGGACCAGTCGTTGAGCCACCGCGCCATGCCCGGCTTGTGCGGGTACAGCATCGACGTGAACGCGCGCACCCCGAAGCCCCGCAGCAGCGCCACCCGCTCGGCCTCCTCCTGCCGGTACATGATCGGCCAGGGCCGCCCGACCAGCGGGCCGGCGGCGTCGAAGTAGGCCCACACCTTCGCCAGCACCCGCTGCGGCATGAAGTGGGTGTGCACGTCGATCAGATGCTCCAGGCCGAGCGCGCGGCGAAACGCCGCCACCCGGTCACGTTCGGCATCGTCGGCACAGGTCACAGGGCTCTTCTCCCGTTCGGCTCGGGGTCGGGGGCGAAAACCTGCCTCCCCCGATCGTCCCCCGGCCGGGAGGCGGTCCGTAAGCCGTCTCGGTGAGGAGAGACGGATGCCTCAGTCGGCGTACGCCCCCCGCCGGTGCCCGGCATGGCGCTGCGGCCGCCCCGGCCGGGCGGGCCGCGGCCGCCGCCCGCCCGCCCGCGCCTCGCCCGGAGGGGAAGAATGCCGTAAAGCAGCCCACTTTGCTCGGTGAAGCATAAAATGTGGACAATGCGCACCGAAGAGGTCCTATCCGGCCTGGGTACGGGCGTCTGGCGCTGGGCGGCGCACACCGACCGGGTGGTGCTGGATCCGCAGGCCGCCCGGCTGCTCGGGCTGCCGCCCGCGCTGGTCACCGTGCACGCCTCCGCGGTACGCGCCCGGCTGCACGGCGTCGACTTCATCGAGCTCAACGGCATCCTCGACCTCGCCCTCGCCGAGGGCACCCTCGCCGAGGGCCGGCTGCGCGTCATCGACACCGACGGGGACGTCGTACGGGTGGTGCGCTGCCGGATGCGGGCGCTGGAGTCGGCGCCGGGGGAGCAGACCGACATCGTCGGCACCATCCAGGAAGTCATCGACGCGCCCGCGGGACCCGGCGACGGACCGCAGGGGACCAGCGACTGGCGGCTGTCCCGGGAGGCGTTCCTGCTCTCCGCCGGCCGTGCGCTCGCCGAGGCGCGCTCGACCGACCAGGTGCTGCGGGTGGCGGCGTCGCTGTCGATGCCGGGGTTCTCGCCGGACGGCATGGGGGTCTTCGCGGTGGAGGGCGACGACCTGGTCCTCATCGGCCAGCACGGCTACCGGCCCGAGGAGACCGAGCCGTTCCGCACCATCCCCATGGACTCCTCCTTCCCCTCCGCGGAGGCGGCGCGCACCTCCCGCGCCGTGTACATCGCGGGGCGCGAGGAGTACCAGCGCCGCTTCCCCGAAGCGTGGGAGTACGCCCGGGCGGTGCCGCGCGGGTCGTGGGCGTTCCTGCCGCTGATCGCGGAGGGGCGGACGGTCGGGGCGTGGATGGCGGCGTTCGAGGACGTGGTGCCGTTCACGCCGGACGAGCGGTCGGTGCTGACGACGGTGGCGCGGATGCTGGGGCAGGCGCTCTCGGACGCGCACGTGCACGAGTCGGAGCGGGAGCTGGCGGACGGGCTGCAGCGCAGCATGATGCCCGCGGTCGCCCGGGTCCCCGGCTTCGACGTGGCGGCGCGGTACGTCCCCTCCGGCGGCGGGCTGCAGATCGGCGGCGACTGGTACGACGTCTTCGGCCTGCCCTCCGGGCAGACCGCCCTGGTCATCGGGGACGTCCAGGGGCACGACGTACGGGCCGCGGGGCTGATGAGCCAGCTCCGTATCGCCATCCGCGCGTACGCCTCCGAGGGCCACCGTCCGGACGCGGTGCTGACCCGGGCCTCCGCCTTCCTCACCCGGCTCAACGAGCGGCAGGTCGACGACCCCGCCGACGCCCGCTTCGCCACCTGCCTGTATCTCCAGGCCGACCCGGTGACCGGCACGCTGACGGTGGCCCGCGCCGGCCACCTCGACCCGGCGGTGGCGCTGCCCGACGGCACGATGATCATCCACCCCAGCGACGGCGGCCTGCCGCTCGGCATCGAGGCCGACCCGGTGTACCCGCTCTCCGAGCACAAGATCGACCCGGACGAGACCATGCTCCTGTGCACCGACGGCCTGGTGGAGACCGGCGGCCACGACCTGTACAGCGGGCAGGCCCGGCTCGGCGCGGCGTTCGAGGCGACGCTCGGCGCGGGTCTGGAGACGGTGGCGGACGCGATCGTGGACACGGTCACGGGGCCCGGTTCGTACGCCACCCGCGGGCCGCACTCCGGGCGCAGCCAGGACGACATCGCGTTCGTCCTGCTCCGCACCGCGGGCGCGACCCGGCTGGCGCACCCGGAGTCGGAGCGGCACATGTACCTGGCGGTGCCGCAGTCCGAGCAGCAGCGCATCTCCGACGCCCGGCACCAACTGCGCGGCCTGCTCTACGACTGGGCGACCGCGGACCAGATCGACGCGGCGGAGCTGGCGCTCTCCGAGATGATCGCGAACGTCATGATGCACACCGACAGCACCGCCAACGTCCTCGCGGACCTCACGGGACCGCCGGGACGGCGCGTGCTGCGGATGACGATCGCCGACGCGGACGGCAACCTTCCGCACCGCCGCCACCCGGGCGAGATGGCGTCGTCGGGCCGCGGG
Source organism: Streptomyces sp. NPDC004134 (assembly GCF_042874195.1). Lineage (NCBI taxonomy): Bacteria > Bacillati > Actinomycetota > Actinomycetes > Kitasatosporales > Streptomycetaceae > Streptomyces > Streptomyces sp. NPDC004134. Next base: position 103,104 of record NZ_JBIAMS010000007.1, read on the forward strand.
GTGCTGCTGTTGCAGGCGCTGTGCGACAACTGGGGCGTCGAGCCGCAGGGGGACGGCAAGGCGATCTGGGCGGAGTTCCGCGAGCAGGACCAGGGGTGAGCTGAACGGCGCGTAACGCCCGTGCGAACAGCAGTACTTGTCGCCGCTGAACAAAACGGTCCGCTGAACAACTCCCTTCGCCACCCTCTGACCTGCACTCACGCCCGGCCGCCCGGCGAACCGCTAAACGGAGGGAGTAACTCCGCGCGGTTTGTCGGATCATTGTGCGAATGAGGGCGGGGGCGCCAGTGACTCCTGACCTCGTGAGGCAATGGGAGGGGTTCAGTGCGCAGACACATCAAGAGGGCGGGAGCCGCCGCCTTAGCGGCTGCCGCGGCGACGGCGCTCACGGCGGGCCTCACGGCCGCGCCCGCGGCGTCCGCCTCGCCGGCAGCCGGCTCTGCCGGGTCGTCCGGGGGGAACGGCTCGGCGCAGTACGCGAAGCAGGGTGGCACCTGGGTCACGCTGATCACCGGTGACCGGGTACGGGTCGACGCCGACGGCAAGGCCGTGGTGATCGACCGCGGGCCGGGCCGCGCGGGGATACCCGTACGCACCTTCGAGCGGGCCGGCCACACCTACGTCGTCCCGCGCGACGCCACCGCGCTCGTCGCGGACGGCACGCTGGACCGCCGGCTGTTCGACGTCACGTTGCAGGCGCGCCCCGAGTACGTACGCCAGCAGCGCGCGGGCCTGAAGCTCATCGTCGACTACCGCGGCGAGAGCCCCGCGGCGCAGAACCGGCTGCACGCCGCCGACGGCACCGACGTCGAGCACCGCTTCCCGCGGCTCAACGCCGAGGCCGTCACCACCGCCAAGGGCGAGGCGGCCGGGGCCTGGAAGGCGCTGACGCGCGCCCGGCAAGGCGGCAGCGCCGCCGAGCCGCTGGCCGCCGAGTCCGGCGTCAAGCGCGTCTGGCTGGACGGCGTACGCCGCGCCAGCCTGGACGTCAGCGTCCCGCAGATCGGCGCTCCGGCCGCCTGGAACGCCGGCTACAAGGGCGACGGCGTGAAGATCGCCGTGCTCGACACCGGCGTCGACGAGACCCACCCGGATCTCGCCGGACAGGTCCTCGCCAGCGAGAACTTCACCCCGGCCGCCGACGCCGAGGACCGCTACGGCCACGGCACCCACGTCGCCTCCATCGCGGCCGGTACCGGCGCGAAGTCGGGCGGCAAGTTCACCGGCGTCGCGCCGAAGGCGAAGCTGCTCGCGGGCAAGGTGCTCGACGACGACGGCTACGGCGACGACTCCGGCATCCTCGCCGGCTTCGAGTGGGCCGTCGCCCAGGACGCCGACATCGTCAACCTCAGCCTCGGCGGCGGCGACACCCCCGAGGTCGACCCGCTGGAGGAGGCCGTCAACCGGATCTCCGCCGACGAGGGCGTGCTCTTCGCCGTCGCCGCCGGCAACGAGGGTTCGGGCAGCCACACCATCTCCTCGCCCGGCTCCGCCGACGCCGCGCTCACCGTGGGCGCGGTCGGTGCGAACGGCGGGCTGGCGGGCTTCTCGTCCCGCGGCCCGCGGATCGGCGACAGCGCGGTCAAGCCCGACGTCACCGCCCCCGGCGTGGCGATCACGGCGGCCGCCGCGCCCGGCAGCGTCATCGACCAGGAGGTCGGGCAGAACCCCGAGGGGTATCTGACGATCGACGGTACGTCCATGGCGACGCCGCACGTCGCGGGCGCCGCCGCGCTGCTCGCGCAGCAGCACCCGGACTGGACGGGCCAGCAGCTCAAGGCCGCGCTGTCCGCGTCCGCCAAGCCCGCAGCCAAGCGCGGTGCGTTCGGCCAGGGCGCCGGGCTCATCGCCGCGGACCAGGCGATGGGGCAGTCGGTGGTGAGCGAGCCGGCGTCGCTGAGCTTCGGCAGGCAGGAGTGGCCGCACCAGGACGACGAGCCGGTGACGAAGACCATCACGTACCGGAACCTGGGCGCCGAGGACGTCACGCTGTCGCTGACCGCGTCCACCGTGCAGCCCGGCGGCGCCGCCGCGCCCTCGGGGATGTTCAGCATGGGCACCGACGTGATCACCGTCCCGGGCGGCGGCACCGCCGAACTGCCGGTGACCGTCGACACCCGCCGCGGCGGGGACGTCGACGGCGCGTACTCGGTGTACGTCACGGCGGCCGGCGACGGCCAGCGCGTCGTCACCCCGGGCGGCGTGGAGCGGGAGGGCGAGGCGTACGACGTCACCCTGAAGTTCCTCGGCCGCGACGGGCAGCCGACCACGGACGGCGCCGCGCTGCTGACCGGCATGGAGGAGAGCAACTGGGAGATCTGGGAGGAGACCGCGGGCCAGAGCACCGCCACCGTGCGGGTGCCGAAGGGCCGTTACCTGGTCGGCGGCGACATCGCGAAGTTCGACGGCGACGAGCTGACCGAGTACGACTGGATCAACCAGCCGCGCCTGGACGTCACCGGGGACACGACCGTCACCCTCGACGCCAGGACCGCGAAGCCGGTCGACCTCAGCGTGCCGGACGCGGCCGCCGTACGGACGAACCTCGATCTCGGCCTGGACGTCGGCATCGACGGCATGGGCATGGCGCTGAGTTCCTCCGTCGAGGGCGACGTCGACGCGCGCACCGCGCACCTCGGCCCGGCGACCGGCGCAGGCGAGCTGTACCAGCAGGTGCAGGCGAACTTCGCGAGCGGCGCGCGCACCGAGTACCAGACCGTCTACAGCGACGCCAACCGCACCACCGCCTGGACCGGCATCACGCGGGCCACCCCGCAGGGCGAGCTGGCCAAGCTCGACCTCACGCTCGGCTCCTCGGCGGCAGGCCGGCAGGGCTGGGTGTGGGCGGTGCCGTACATCGCCGGGAGCACCGGTGCCACGGCCACGGCGCGGGACCTGCCGTACGAGGGCACGCTGTACGTGCGCGGCGGCGACCGCATCAACTGGGAGCTGGAGTACTGGCAGCTCGGCGACGAGTGGGAGGACATCGCCTACTCGACACAGGCGCGCACCTACGCCGGCGGGAGCACGTACAAGGAGTCCTTCAACGCCGCCGTCGTCGGCCCGATCCTCACGAGCGACACCGGCGTCTACCGCGAGGGCAACACGATCGACGCCCTGATCCCGGTCTATCTCGACAACCCCGCCCACTACGGCTACTCGGCGTACGAGAACGCCGACACCACCCTCTACCGCAACGGCACGAAGCTGGGGTCGGTGGCCGACCTCCCGATCGGCACGCAGTTCACGGTGCCGGCGGGCAGCGCCGACTACAAGCTCACCACCTCCTCCACCCGCCCGGCCACGGTGGCGCAGACGTCCACGCAGGTGACCGCCACCTGGACGTTCTCCTCCGCCAGGACCGACGGCCCGAAGAGGCTGCCGTTCTCCGTGGTGCGCTACTCGCCGACGCTGTCGGCGGCGAGCAGCTCCAACGCGGGGGCGACGAAGTCGGTGCCGGTCAAGGTGCAGGGCTCGGCGGCGGGCAGCAACCTCAAGTCGCTGACCGTGTGGGCCTCCACCGACCGGGGCGCGACCTGGAAGGAGCTGCCGGTACGGGACGGCAAGGTCACCGTGGTCAACCCGGCCGCGGGCAAGACCGTGTCGTTCAAGGCGAAGGCCGTGGACAAGCAGGGCAACAGCGTCCAGCAGCGGATCTTCGACGCCTACCGGGCGCGCTGACCGCGGGCGCCGCCTGCCGGACGTCCCGTACGTGACCGGTCGCTGACCGGCCCGTACGGCGGCAACGGCAGGACAGCAGCACAACAGCACGGCAGAACGACGGAACGGCCCCTGGTCCGGAGACGGATCAGGGGCCGTTCGCCGTACGGGCCCTCAGGCCGCCGTCCGTACCAGCTTCCGCCGCGGCGCCGCCCGCTCCGCCGCCAGCGACGCGAACAGCTCCTCCCACCGCGGATGCACCGCCTCCGGCGCGTACATCCGCGACTTGGCGAGCGCGGCCATGCCCATGTCCGCGCGCATGCCCTCGTCGTCCATCATCTGCCCCATGGCCACCGCGAGCGCGTCCACGTTCTTCGGCGGTACGAGCAGCCCTTCGCGGCCGTCGGTGAGGACGTCCGCGGGTCCCGTCGGGCAGTCGTAGCTGACCACCGGCAGGCCGTGCGTCATCGACTCGATCATGACCATCGGCAGGCCCTCGAAGCGCGAACTCAGCACGAACATCGACGCCTTGGCCAGCTCGTCGTCGAGCCGTGCCGTGAAGCCCATGAGGAAGGCGTGGTTGTAGACGTGGTGCTGCTCGATGAGCCGGCGGAGCTGCGGTTCCTTGTCGCCGGTGCCGAAGATGCGCAACTGCCAGTCCGGGCGGGTGGCGACGGCCTGCGCGAACGCCGGGATGAGGAAGTCGAAGCCCTTCTGGTTCTTCAGCCGGCCGGCGGCGATCGCGATGCGGTTCGCGTACGTCGACTGGCGCTTCGCGCCCGTGTGCACGGCGTTGGGGATGCACACGACGCGGGTGCCGGGCAGCAGTCGCGCGTACTCCTCGCGGTCCCGCTCGGTGAGCACGGCGACCGCGTCGAAGCGCGAGTAGAGCCGGGTGATGGCGGCGCGCACGTCGGGGTGGTGGGTGGCCAGGTTCATGTGCTCCTGGCCGACCCGCACCACGTCGGTGCTGGCGTGCTGCGCGGCGAGGATGTTGAGCGACGGGCGGGTGGTGACGAGCGCCCCGCCGCGCAGCCGCGCCATCCAGCGGATCACCCGGGTCTCCACGTCCCGCGTGAAGTGCTCGCGCGAGACCTCGCCGTTCGGTACGAACCGGGAGGGCCGGCCGCGGTTGCTGAACCGGGCCGCCCACACCCGCGGTTCGGGGGCGGCGGGGGCGCCGTAGTCGTCGACGATCGCGGTCACCCGCACCCGCCGGTCCAGCGGGAACCACGGCGACTCGCGGCGGCGCAGGACGCTGATCACCTCGACGTCGTGGCCCGCGGCGGCCATGGAGCCGGCCTGGTTGAAGACCGTGCGGATGGTGCCGCCCTTGCCGTACGCGTTCAGGAGAAGATAGCGGATCTTCACGAGAGCGTCCGGGAGAGGTCGTCGCGGAGCTGGCACGCGATGGAGAGGTTGTCGCGGACGGTGTAGTAGGGCTTCACCTGGATGGTGTCGGCGTCGGACGACACGGACTGGGCGGGGAACACCATGATGTTCTTCTTCTGCTCGATGTCGTCGAGGATCCGGGTGGCCCGCAGCCGGACCTCCCGGGCGCCCGCGCCGGCGGTCAGGTGGAGGTCCCACTTCGCGGGCAGCGCGATCCCCGAGGGCGCCAGGTCGGCGACGGGCACGCTGACCTCGAACGTCTCGCCGTGCAGCGTCGCGGGGTAGTCGAGGCGGCGCTCGGGCGAGCCGGTCAGCGTGACGGCCAGCCGCCAGCGCGGCGCGACGTCCCCGGCCGCCGGAACGCCGTGGAGGCGGCCGACGATGCGGATGAGGCCGTCCCGCGGCCAGACCTCGGTGACCTCGGCGCAGGGGTCGTCGGCCGCCGCGTCCGCGGCCGCGCCCTCCGGGTCGACGAGGTAGCCCCACGCGGTGCTGATCTCGCGCAGCGGCTCGGGCACCTCGGCGGGCTCGGGCAGTGCGCGGCCCTGCTGGACGCGGCCGCTGCGGATCTTCTCCTTCCAGTCGCCGAGCCCCTTCGGCAGCTCGCCCTCCTCGCGGGGGCCGTAGTCGAGCATCTCCGGCTCGTACGCGATGCCGAGGAAGCCGCAGATGCTGCGGAGCACGCTCTCGGGGTCGGCGGTGAGGTCCTCGTAGCGCACGAGGTGTCCCGGCAGCTCCCGGCGGGCGCGCTCGGTGGCGCGGGTGTAGTGCAGGGCCTGGAGCGCGGCCTGTTCGGGGGTGCGCTTGGAGGGGTCGGCCTCGTACCAGGACTGCGCGATGGAGGCCGGGTGGCGCAGCAGGAAGACGAAGCGGGCGTCGGGCCAGCAGGCGGCGATGCGCTGGTACGCGAAGGCGTTGTTCGGCGTCTTCTCGACCAGGACGTCCTTGCCGGAGCGGACCAGCTCGCGGTGGAGCACGCGGTCCCAGAGCAGGTGCTCCAGGTCGGTGCGCTGGAGGTCCAGCTCGTTCATCGCCTCCACGGCCAGCTCGGTGCCGGCGCTGACCTCCAGCCGGCGCACGTGCAGCTCGTGCGGCGCGTGCAGGCGGGAGTGGCCGCCGAGGAGCATGCGCAGCAGGGTGGCGCCGGAACGTACCGGGGTGATGATGAAGACGGGCTGCTTGATCAGCCGGTCGACCTGCGGGTTCCGGGGCGGGCGGTAGTCGGGCCGGCGGCCGGGGCGCACGGCGGGGGCGGCGGCCTTCGTCTTCTTCCGGTGCGGCCTGGGCGCGCGCCGGATCTGGAGGCCGGTCAACCGGCCGAGTGCTCTGTTCAGTTGCCGCAGCATTGTCCACCCGTCCGTGCGAGAGGTGTTTCCGGCCCGGAAAACGACGCGGCGGCCGAAGGGTTGCGCTTCGGCGGATTCTTCAGATCTCCGTACGGGGGAACGCGCCGGTGAGGCGGGGGGCCCGGCAACGGGTTCGTGCACAGGGGGTTGACAGCCCCGCGGGCTTGCCCGACGGTGGGAGCGCTCCCATAGCTTCAAGCCTTGCACGCAGTACGCACGTTGCACGGACGGCGCAGGCCATGCGCCGCGCATGTGCTCCGCACGTCGATCCGAGGGCACTCCCCCACGTGCCGCGCACGCACGCAAAGCCCCGGTGGCGGGAGAGCCTTCCCGCTGCGTCCCGCCACCGGTCCCGCTATCCGAGAGGAGCACGAGAGCCGCGATGACAGTGCGAAGAAGCAGCAGTGGCAGCAGCCCCGGCCGAAGTGGCGGCGGACCACGCACCAGCACCCCTGCCCGTACGCGACGCAGACCCTGGCGGCCCGCGGCGATCCTCGCCGCACTCGCCGTCGGTGCCGCGCTGGTGCTCACCGGCACCGTGGCGCCCGCCGCAGGCGCGGCCGCCCGCGTGGACAACCCGTACGCCGGCGCCACCCCGTACGTGAACCCCCAGTGGTCCGCGAGGGCCACGGCCGACGGCGGTGGCGCCGTCGCCGACGAGCCCACCTTCGTCTGGATGGACCGCAGGGCCGCCATCGGCGGCGTCGGCGAAGCCTGGGGCCTGGAACGGCACCTGGACGAGGCGCTGACCCAGGGCGCCGACCTGTTCCAGGTCGTCATCTACAACCTGCCGGGCCGCGACTGCTCCGCGCTCGCCTCCAACGGCGAGCTGAAGCCCGAGGAACTCGACCTCTACAAGTCCCAGTACATCGACCCGATCGCCGACATCCTGGCCGATCCCAAGTACGCGAGCCTGCGCATCGTCACGCTCATCGAGCCCGACTCGCTGCCCAACATGGTCACCAACGCCGGCGGCACGGACGGCTCCACGGACGCCTGCGTACGGATGAAGCAGCTCGGCAACTACGAGAAGGGCGTCGGCTACGCGCTGAGCACGCTGGCCGACATCCCCAACGTCTACAACTACGTCGACGCCGCCCACCACGGCTGGCTCGGCTGGGACTCCAACCTGGCGCCCGCCGTGGACGAGTTCAAGAAGGCCGCCACCTCCGAGGGCGCCACCGTCGGTGACGTGCACGGCTTCATCGTCAACACGGCCAACTACTCCGCCCTGCACGAGCCGTACTTCGAGGTGGGCGGCAATGTCGGCGGCACCCCGGTGCGGCAGGCGAAGTGGGTCGACTGGAACCAGTACGTCGACGAGCTGTCCTTCGCCCAGGCGCTGCGCGGCCTGCTCGTCTCCCGCGGCGGCTTCGACCCGGGCATCGGCATGCTGATCGACACCTCCCGCAACGGCTGGGGCGGCACCGCCAGGCCCACCGGGCCGGGGCCGACCACCTCCGTGGACGACTTCGTCAACGGCGGCCGCGTCGACCGGCGCATCCACGCCGGCAACTGGTGCAACCAGTCCGGCGCGGGCCTCGGCGAACGGCCCGTCGCCGCACCCGAGTCGGGGATCGACGCCTACGTCTGGGCCAAGCCCCCGGGCGAGTCGGACGGCTCCAGCCGGGCGATCGACAACGACGAGGGCAAAGGCTTCGACCGGATGTGCGACCCCACGTACGAGGGCAACCCGCGCAACGGCAACAACCCGACCGGCGCCCTGGCAGACTCGCCGCTCTCGGGCCACTGGTACTCCGCGCAGTTCCGCCAGCTCGTCGCGAACGCCTACCCGCCGGTCGACGGCGGCCCGGGCCCCGGCGACGACACCCAGGCGCCGACCGTGCCCACCGGGCTCCGGGTGACCGGGACCACGGGCGCCAGCGCCTCCCTGTCCTGGACGGCGTCGAGCGACAACGTCGGCGTCACCGCGTACGACGTCTTCCGCGACGGCACGCAGGTCGGCTCGACGGCCGGCACGTCGTTCACGGACAGCGGGCTGCGGGCGGGCACGTCGTACGCCTACGCCGTCCGCGCCCGTGACGCGGCGGGCAACGCCTCGGCGCGTACGTCCACGGTGACCGCCACCACCGGCAGCGACGGCGGCGGTGGCGGCGCGGTGAAGGCGCAGTACAAGAACACCGACACGGCCGCGACCGACAACCAGATCCGGATGGGCCTCCAGCTCGTCAACACCGGCAGCACGCCGGTGAACCTGGCCACGGTCAAGGTCCGCTACTGGTTCAGCGGCGACTCCGGCGCGACGTCGTTCGCCACCTGGTGCGACTGGGCCGTCGTCGGCTGCGGGAGCGTCACGCACGGCGTGAGCGCGTCCGGCTCCTCCGCACCCGGCGCGGACCGGTACCTGGAGGTGGGCTTCGGCTCCGGCACGCTGGCGCCGGGCGCGTCGACGGGCGAGATCCAGGTGCGGCTGGCGAAGAGCGACTGGTCGAACTTCAACGAGTCGGACGACTACAGCCGCGCGACGAACACCGGCTACGCGGACAACCCGCGCGTCGGGGTCTACACCTCCGGCACGCTCACCTGGGGCACCGCCCCCTGACCGGCCGGGCGGACCCTCCCCCGCCCGCCCACCCCGGACCACCCGTCCGGGCCCGACGCCCCCACCCGGCCCACCACCGGCGTGGGGGCGTCTTCGTACGGGGGCGGCTCCCGCCCGGGGGCTGCGGGTGGTGACGGGAACAGGAGGTCGGGCACGGCTCGGGGGAGGCCGCGCCGGCGTCCGTGTCAGGGCTGTGGTGGGCCGCAGGAGCGCCGTCTCCTCCCAGGCCCCCCGCCTCCGCCTCTCCGCCCCTTCTCCGCCTGTCGCCGCGCCGGCCCCGGCCCCGCGGGCGCCTCCCCGGTCGCGACGCGGTGTCACTTCGCGGGGTTGTCAGGTGCCTCGGCGTCAACGAGCATGGCAGCGCCCGTAATTGACATGGCCACTGCCAGTTTTACGGAGGGGAGACCCCGTGTCGCCGCAACCGCGAGGTACGAACCGGAGGACCGTCCTGGCGGCCGGTGCCGCCGCCACCGCCGCCGCCGGGATCACGGCGGGGCCGGCCGCCGCGAGCGGCCCCGCCGCGCCCGCGGGCGAGGGCTCCGGCCGCCCGCCCGCCACCGTCCAGCGGCCGGGACGTGAACTCCGCGCCCTGCTCGCCGAGGTGGACGCGGGACGGATCGAGGCCGACGTGCGCCGCCTCGCCGCCTTCGGCACCCGGCACACCCTCTCCACCCAGGACGACCCCGACCGCGGCATCGGCGCCGCCCGCGACTGGATCCACCGCCGGATGCGTCAGCACGCCGCCGCCTCCGGCGGCCGGATGACCGTCGAGCTGCAGTCCTACGTCCAGCAGCCCGCCAACCGCATCCCCGTCCCCACCCGCATCACCAACGTCCTCGCCACCCTGCGCGGCGACACCGACCCCGACCGCGTCTACGTCGTCTCCGGCCACTACGACTCCCGCGCCAGCGACGTCATGGACGCCACCTCCGACGCCCCCGGCGCCGACGACGACGCCTCCGGCGTCGCCGTCGCCATGGAGCTGGCCCGGGTGCTGGCCACCCGCCGCACCGCCGCGACGATCGTGCTGGCCGCGGTGGCGGGGGAGGAGCAGGGGCTGTACGGGGCGGCGCACATGGCGGAGCAGTTCAGGATCGGGGGCACCCGGGTCCAGGGCATGTTCACCAACGACATCGTCGGCAGCTCCACCGCCGACGACGGCACCCGCGACCCGCGTACCGTACGGCTCTTCGCCGAGGGCGTCCCCACCGCCGAGACCCCCGCCGAGGCCAATACCCGCCGCTCCGTCGGCGGCGAGAACGACTCCCCGGCGCGGCAGCTCGCCCGGTTCGTACGCGACGTGGCGGACAACGACGCCACCGGGATGGGCGTCCGCGTGATCTACCGCCGCGACCGCTACCTCCGCGGCGGCGACCACATCCCGTTCCTCGAACGCCGCTTCCCCGCCGCCCGCTTCACCGAGCCCGCCGAGGACTACGCGCACCAGCACCAGGACGTCCGCGTGGAGGACGGCAAGCAGTACGGCGACCTGCCCGAGTTCTGCGACTTCGGCTACATCGCGCGCGTCGCGCGGGTCAACCTCGCCGCCGTCTGGACCCTCGCCCAGGCCCCGGGCACGCCCACGGGCGTGGGCATCGTCACCTCCGCGCTGACCAACGACACGGAGCTGGTCTGGGACCGCGGCACGGAGCCGGACCTCGCCGGGTACGAGGTGGTGCGGCGGGAGACGACGGCGCCGGAGTGGACCGACGTGGAGCCGGTCGGCGACGTGACCCGGCACACCGTGCGCGCGTCGAAGGACAACCTCTTCTTCGGCGTACGGGCCGTGAACCGCGCGGGGCAGCGCAGCCCGGTGGCCTTCCCGGTCCCGCGGAGCTGAGTGCGGCGGGATGCCGAGTGCTGTGTGCTGCGGGGGCCGCCGCGGCGGCCCCCGCTCAGTCCAGGTCCGGCACCCGCGCCAGCTTGTCGGGGTTGCGCATGATGTCGATCGCCGTGATCCGCCCCGCGTCCACCGTGAACGACAGCACCGACAGGTGCCCGTCCTTGCCCCGCATCGCCAGCCCCGCCGTGCCGTTGACCTCGATCGGGCGGATGTCCAGCGGCCCCACGAAGTCCGCGTACGCGACGATCATCTGGCCCACCCGGCCCGACTTGCGCTCGGTGCGCTGCAGCGTGACGGCCTTGCCGCCGCCGTCGCCGCGCAGCACCACGTCCGGGTCGAGCAGCGCGATCAGCCCCGGCAGGTCGCCGTCCTGGCACGCCGCGGTGAACGCCGCCACCAGCTCCCGCTGCTGCGTCTGGGTCGCCGGCGTCCGCGGCCTGCCGTCCTCCACCTGCCGCCGCGCCCGCGACGCCAACTGCCGTACGGCCGCCGGCGAGCGGCCGACGACCTCGGCGATCTCGGGGAACGGCACGCTGAAGACGTCGTGCAGCACGAAGGCGGTGCGCTCGGCGGGCGACAGCCGCTCCAGCACCACCAGCAGCGCCATGCTCACCGACTCGTCCAGCGTCACCCGGTCGGCCGGGTCGTCGTCGGAGCGGCCCGCGACCAGCGGCTCGGGCAGCCAGGTGCCCACGTACTGCTCGCGCCGCGCCCGCGCGCTGCTCAGGGCGTCCAGCGCCAGCCGGCTGACGGTCGTGGTCAGCCAGGCGCCCAGGTCGCGCACGTAGCCGGGGTCGTCGAGCCGCCGCAGCCGCAGCCACGCCTCCTGCACGCAGTCCTCGGCCTCCACCAGGGAGCCGGTCATCGTGTACGCCACACGCAGCAGCCGCGGCCTGTTGGCCTCGAAAGACCGTGCGAGCATTTCCTCCGTGTCCCGCGGGGCGCCCTGCTTGGTCTGCGGTGCGGCGTCCTGCGCGTCCCGATTCGTCATTCCCCTGTCCCGTTCAGCCGAAGGGCCGGTCACATGGTGACACGGCCCAGTTCCGACGAGTGTCCATGTCACACCTCGAAGGGCTACGTCGTCAACAGGCTACGGAAGCCCGGGGCCACCCCGGGGACGCTTGACGACCCTCCGGGGAAGAGACCATGACGATTACCGATAATCGAGAAGAAACCGCGGAACCGCCCCTGCAAAAGGGGGTGTTCGTCCGGGTCGGGGGTTTCGCCTACCGACGTAAATGGGTCGCCGTGATCCTGTGGGTGGTGGTCCTGTTCGGCGTGTACGGCGTGGCCACCGCCGTGGGCGACACCTACAAGGACGACATGTCCCTCCCCGGCACCGAGGCGCAGGCCGCCGCCGACCTGCTGGCGGACCACGGCGCGGAGCGCGCCGGGGACACCATCGACATCGTCCTGCACGACGAGGGCGGGCTCGCCCAGGTGCAGCAGCGGGTCGACCCGATGCTCGCCGAGGTCGCCAAGCTGCCCAACGTCGGCGGCGTCCAGAGTGTCTACGAGAACCCGAACGCCATCTCCGAGGACGGCACGATCGGCTACGCCACCGTGCAGCTCGAGGTGCCGTCGGTGGACATGCCGGTGGAGGACACCGAGAGCATCCTCGACGCCGCGCAGGAGATCGAGGGCGAGGGGCTCCAGGTCGAGCTGGGCGGTGAAGCCGTCCGGGCGCTGGCGGAGGGCGAGACCGGCGTCGGCGAGATGGTGGGCCTCGTGGCCGCGCTGGTCATCCTGGTGCTGATGTTCGGCACCTTCATCGCGGCCGGCCTGCCCATCGTGATCGCCCTCTTCGCGGTCGGCTCGACGGTCGGCGTCATCATCCTGGCGTCGCACCTGTTCACCATCGCGTCCTGGACGCCACCGGTCATGTTCCTCGTCGGCCTCGGCGTCGGCATCGACTACGCGCTGCTGATCTTCGCGCGCTACCGGACCGAACTCGTGAAGGGCGTGGAGCCGGAACGGGCCACCATCACGGCCATGGACTCCGCGGGCCGGTCGGTGTTCTTCGCCGGCTGCACCGTCCTGCTGGCGCTGCTCGGCCTCACCGCCCTCGGGCTCGGCTCGATCCAGGGCATGGCGCTGTCGGTGGCACTGACCGTGCTGATGACGATGATCGCCTCGCTGACGCTGCTGCCCGCGCTGCTCAGCATCTTCGGCAAGCGCTTCGCCCGCCAGTTCCTCGCGCGGGCCGAGAAGCGCAAGGCCAAGGGCAAGTCCCACGACGGCGAGCGCTGGCGGAAGCTCGCGACGGCGGTGCAGAAGCGCCCGCTCGCCGCCCTGCTGACGGCGGCGGTGCTCCTCGGCGCCCTCGCCTTCCCGGCGCTGAGCATCCGCCTCGGCTTCAACGACGCGGGCAACGACCCGAGCGACTCCACCAGCCGGCAGGCGTACGACCTGCTCTCCGACGGCTTCGGCCCCGGGTTCAACGGCCCGCTGCTGGTCGTGACCGACGGCGGCGACGGCAGCGCGGAAGAGGCCGCCACCGCGGCGGCGCAGACGCTGGGCGAGACCGAAGGCGTCGCGGCCACCGCGCCGCCGATGCCCACGCCGGACGGCGAGGCCGCGACGGTCCTCGTCTACCCCGTCACCTCGCCGCAGGACGAGGAGACCACGGAACTGGTCGGCACCCTGCGCGACGACGTGCTGCCGGGGCTGACGGCGGACAACGGCGCGGAGTACCTCGTCGGCGGAGGCACGGCCGCGTCCGAGGACTACGCCGGCAAGCTCGCCGACCGGATGCCACTGTTCATGATCATCGTGGTGGGGCTCGCGATCATCCTGCTGATGGCGGTGTTCCGGTCGATTCTCATCCCGCTGAAGGCCGCCTTCCTGAACCTCCTCAGCATCGGCGCCGCGCTGGGCGTGATGAAGCTGGTCTTCCAGGACGGGCGGTTCGGCTTCGAGGGCGGACCGATCGAGGCGTACGTGCCGGTGATGATCTTCGCGATCGTCTTCGGCCTCTCGATGGACTACGAGATCTTCCTGATCTCCCGGATGCACGAGGAATGGGTCAACTCCAAGGACGGCGACCCCTCACGCGCCGTACGGGAGGGTCTGGCCCACACCGGCTCGGTGATCACGGCGGCGGGCTCGATCATGATCGTGATCTTCGCGGCCTTCATCCTCAGCCCGACACGGATGCTGCAACAGTCGGGCTTGGCCTTCGCGGTGGCGATCTTCGTCGACGCGGTCATCATCCGATGCATGATCGTGCCCGCGGCGATGGAGCTGATGGGCAAGCGTGCCTGGTGGCTGCCGGCGCCGCTCGCGAAGATCCTGCCGAAGGTGGAGCTGGAGAAGCACTGACGGTTTCCGGCTCGGAGAGCCGGAAGCCGAGGGCCCCGCCGGTCGTCGAAGGACGACGGGCGGGGCCCTTTGCCGTACGGGGACGGGCGCGCGGGACGCAGCCGCGCGTCATCGGTGAGCGGATCGGCGAGCGCGACGTGCCCGTACGCGACCCGCGCCCGCTCACCCCTTGCGCGTACTCGGCTCCCACAGCGGCAGCATCGCGTGCCGCACCTCCGCCAGCAGCTCCCGCATCCCGGTCTCCGCGTCCCGCGGCCGGCCGCCCGCGACCGCGTCGGCGACGGCCTCGTGCAGGTCGAGGGCCGCGGGCTCGGGGTGGTGGGGCATGAGGCCGAGCTGGGTACGGCCCTGGAGGACGACGGCGACGACGTCGGCGAGCGCGCCGAACATCTCGTTGCCGCTGGCCTGGAGCAGCAGGGTGTGGAAGGCGATGTCCGCCTCCAGGAACCGGTCGAGGTCGCCGGCCTCGCCGAGGGTGCGGAGGGTGGCGGCGATCTCGGTGGCCCGCTCGCGCTCCGCGGCGGAGGCGCTGCGGGCGGCGGCACCGGCGGCGAGCGGCTCGACGGCGATGCGGAGTTCGGTCAGCGAGCGGAGCTGGGCGTTGCGCCCGGGCCCGGAGAGGCGCCACCAGATGACGCGGGGGTCGTAGACGTTCCACGAGGCGCGGGGCTGGACGGTGATGCCGACCCGGCGGCGGGAGCGGACCAGGCCCATCGACTCCAGGATCCGCATGGTCTCGCGGGCGACGGTGCGGGAGACGCCGAAGCGCTCGCGGATCTGCTCCAGGGTGAGCACGTGGCCCTCGGGGAGGGCGTCGCCGGTGATCTCCTCGCCGATGGTGTCGAGGACGGAGCTGTGCAGGACGGCGGCGTCGGTGGCGGGGGGCGGCGGGGACGCCCTGTTCTCCCGCTTCCCATGGCCAACGCCCCGTAGCTCCACCGCTGAAGAGTATCCCGGGCAGGGCTCTTCCCCGTTCTCGCGCATTGGTGCTACCTTTCCCCGCGATTGGTAACACCATTCCAGGGAGGTTCTTCATGTCCCCGCCTTCCACGCCCGGGCCGGCCACCCCGACCACCCCGGGCACCCACACCGGGCTCGTGGTCATGGGTGTCTCCGGCGCCGGCAAGACCACCGTCGGCCGGCTCCTCGCCGACCGGCTCGGCTGGGCGCTCGCGGAGGCCGACGACTTCCACCCCCGTACGAACATCGAGAAGATGCGCGCCGGCACCCCCCTCACCGACGCCGACCGCGAACCGTGGCTGCGGGCGATCGCGGCGTGGCTGGCGGGGTGGGCGGACGCGGGCGAGAACGCGATCGTCACCTGCTCCGCACTCAAGCGCGCCTACCGCGACATCCTGCGCGAGGCCGGCCCCCGCGTCCGCTTCGTCCACCTGCACGGCGACCACGACACCCTCGCCCGCCGACTGGGCGGCAGATCGGGCCACTTCATGCCGCCGGCGCTGCTGGATTCGCAGTTGGCGGACCTGGAACCGCTGACGGGGGACGAGGACGGGGTGGCGGTGGACATCGGGGGGACGCCGGAGGAGGTGGCGGAGGAGGCGCTACGCCGCCTGGACCTGCCACGGCTCCCACAGCACCGCTGACGCCGCCCTCGCAACGCACCTCCCTGCTCGACCCGCTCGACTCTCCCCGACCCGCTCGACCACCAACCCCGGCCGATCCCCCCGACCCCGGCCGACCGACCCGTCCCCTCAACCCCGACCGCAACCCCGTCCCCGTACCCGAGAAGCGATGGAGCTTTTCCGATGACGACGGTGCATCTGTCCCAAGAGGTCGAAGACTGGACCCAGACGATGTCCGCGGGCCCGCTGCTCGCGATAGCCGGCGCGGCCGTGGCCGTGCTCCTGTTCCTGGTGATCTACCTGCGCGTGCACGCCTTCCTCGCGCTGGTCACCATCAGCATCCTCACCGCCTTCGCCGCCGGCATCCCGGCCGCCCAGGTGATCCCCGTGGCGACCGACGGCTTCGGCACGACGCTCGGCAGCGTCGCGCTACTGGTCGGCCTCGGCGCGATGCTGGGCCGGCTGGTGGAGGTCAGCGGCGGCGCGCAGAGCCTCGCGGACGCCATGATCCGGAAGTTCGGCGAGGACCGCGCCCCGTTCGCGCTCGGCGTCGCGTCGCTGATCTTCGGCTTCCCGATCTTCTTCGACGCCGGCCTCGTCGTGATGCTGCCGATCGTCTTCACCGTCGCCCGCCGCCTCGGCGGCGGCGTCCTGCGCTACGGGCTGCCCGCCGCCGGCGCGTTCTCCGTCATGCACGTCTTCGTGCCCCCGCACCCCGGCCCGGTCGCCGCCACCGAGCTGCTGGGCGCGGACGTGGGCCTGGTCGTGGCGATCGGCGTGGTCATGGCCATCCCGATCTGGTACGTCACCAGCTACCTCTACGGCCTGTGGATCGGCGAGAAGATCGTCCTCCAGGTGCCGGACATCCTCACCGGCGGCCCGCAGGAGGACAAGGACACCGACCCGCCGAGCGCGGCCACCGTCATCGGCCTGCTCATGCTCCCGCTGGCGCTGATCTTCACCAACACCGGCCTGGACACCGCCCGCGCCGCGGGCTGGGTGGAGGACACGGAGTCCTGGTACAACGTCGCCCGCGCCCTCGGCTCGACGCCGGTGGCGCTGCTGCTGACGGTCTTCGTCGCGTCGTACGTCCTGGGGACGCGCCGCGGCAAGGGCCTGGAGATGATCGAGAAGCTCGTCGACTCGGCGCTCGGCCCGGTCTGCGCGATCATCCTCATCACCGGCGCCGGCGGCATGTTCGGCGGCGTCCTGCGCGCCAGCGGCATCGGCGACGCCCTCGCCGACGCGATGAGCGACCTCGGCCTGCCGGTCATCGTCGTCGCGTACGTCGTCGCCACCGCACTCCGCATCGCCCAGGGCTCCGCGACGGTCGCCCTGACGACGGCCGCGGGACTGATCCAGCCGGTGGTGCTGGACGCGGACTACAACGCGGTGCAGCTCGCGGCGATCGTGCTGGCCACGGCGGCGGGGTCGGTCACGGCCAGCCATGTGAACGACTCGGGGTTCTGGCTGGTGGGCAAGTTCTTCAACATGGACGTGAAGACCACGCTGAAGACCTGGACGGTGATGGAGACGACGATCGGCCTCTCGGCCTTCGGCCTCGCCTCGCTCCTCTTCATCATCGCCTGACCCCGGCGCCCGCCGGGGTCCCCGCGACGGCCCGCCGGCCGCGCGCGAGGGCTGGGCAGGAATCGTTTTGGCGATCTCCCCCGCCATCCCATATCCTGCTGGAGCCCCCGAGCGCAGCTCAGCCAGCGCCCCGGCGGGCCGTCGGCCCTCATCGTCTAGTGGCCCAGGACGCCGCCCTTTCAAGGCGGTAGCACGGGTTCGAATCCCGTTGGGGGCACCCACACACCAAGGCCCTGACCAGCAGCTACGTGGTCGGGGCCTTGCCGTCGGCAGCACGTGGCCGCAGTCGCAGAACCATGGCCTCGTACACGGGGGCGCAGGCACCGGGCTGCGATGTGCCGAGCTTCCGGTAGCCCCACGACTCGTACGCGGCCCGCGCCGGCGCCGCCTCGGGCTCCGGCCGCACGGTGAGCGTCACCCGCTCCACCGCCAGCCCGTCGAGGAGCGCGGCATGCAGCCGGCGGGCGACCCCCTGTCGCCGCCAGGGCTTGCGCACGGCCAGCTCGATCACGGCGAAGGTGCGCTGCCCGTCCTCGGCGGTGAAGTCGGCCGACGGGGGCCGAAGGAGGTTGCGCCACCAACCGGTGTCCGGCGGCAGGCGGAAGCCGTAGGCGAAGCCGACGACCTCCTCGCCGCCGTCGACGGCCAGCACCACCCGGAAGCCGGGCCGCCCGGCCTGGACGGCGAACAGCCCGGTGAAGTCGGCGACGTCCTCGGGGCCCTCGCGGTACGGCGGCTCGACGTAGACCTCCCGGTACGCGGGCAGGAAGCTCCCGAGCTTCTCCGCCGCCGCGGCCCCGTCGTAGCACTGCACCGTCACCTCAGCCATGCGGCCCTCCTCACCGGACATATGCGGCCAGCGCCTCGGATGTCTCGCGGGCGACGGCTGTATCGGCCGCATCGAGGAGGTTCCGCACTTCCACGACGCGGCGGTTCACCCGCTGGGACTCGACCTCTGCCAGTTGCTCGAGCGCACCCATGGCCTCCGCGGCACCTTCGTCGACCTCGCGGGTTTTGATGAGGCCGCGGGCGAGCGTGAGTCGGTACAGTGCCCGGTTGCGGCCGTACGCCCGGTCCTGGTGGGCCAGGGCGGCGCGCAGGAACGGCACCGCGGCCGTGTGCCGGTCCTCGTCGGCGTACATGAGGCCGTGTGCGTACTCCAGCTCGGCCGGGCCGTGGAAGGCTGCCCACTCCGGCGGCGGTCGGCCCCGGTCGGCGCGTTCGACCAAGCGCATTGCCTGCGAGAGCCCTTGCCGGGCGGCCCGGCCGTCGCGCATCACCGCCAGCGCGCGGGCTTCTCGCGCAGCGATGAGGGACAACAGCACCGGCGATGCCATGCCTTCGGCGCGCTGCCGCGCCGCGCGGGCGAGGTTGTAGCCGTCCCGGGGACGTTCCTCGTAAGTGGCCTGCATGGACAGGGACGCCAGCACCAGCACCTCCAGCGACGCGTCCCGGAGCATGGTGGCGGTGGTCAGCGCCTCGCCCCAGTAGTGGCGGGCCGACTCCTGGTCGTCGGCGTCGTAGGAGAGCCAGGCGCATTGTTCGGCGGTTTCACCGCCGAGCAGTTCGAGTTGGCGGCCGATGCTGACTGGATAACTGCCGGTGTTGATCACACGGCGGATGCGGCGAAGGTGCCGGGCCGCGAGCGAACGTACGTCCTCGCCGCCGTAGGCGTCATCGAGGGCGTACAGCGACCGCAGACCTTCGCGTAGCTCTTCCATGTGAGCGGTGCCTACGGCGTCGGAAGTGGAGGTGACGAGCGCAAGCCCGGCCGCAGCGCCGAGGGTGTCGGCGACGAAGCCGCGGCGGGCGACCCCCGCCGCCCGGCTGTGCCCCCCGGCTGCGGTGTCCGCCGCGTCGGTCGGCTCCGGACCGGGGAAGCCCAGTACGAGAGGGCTGATACCGAACATCGCGTGGAGCACCCGCCAGGCACGGGATCTCGGGCGCGGGGGGTGGGGCTTCCGCCACCGGCGCAGTTGCCGGTCTGTGATCGTCACCGGCTCCCCGATCAGAGCGGCGGTCTCCGCGAACACCCGTAAGAAGCGGCCGGGCGTCGCCCAGCCCCGTTCCGCACACGCCTGTTGAAAGTCCGTCTGGTCAGTCATATAGCGCCCCTGGCCGTGCTGCTGGCACCACACCGTAGTAGCGGACGTTCCCGGTGAACGTCCGCTACGAACGTGAAAGTCCGGCCCGGGGTCCGCCCCTGTGTCCACCGCGCAGCCGCATGCGGCGATTACCTGGGCCCATGGCCGTCAAGCACGAGGCGCCGTCGGCGCCTGAACGCCCCCTGATGACGCTGCGCGTCTCCCACGACAACGGCAGAACCTGGGAGCCGGAAAGGCGCTTCTACGCACGCGACTGCGAGCCGCCTCTGTTCAGCATCAGCATGCCGCCGTGCCGCTGCCGCCGCTGCCGTGGGGAGCGGTGACCGTGTCTGCCTCCGGGGACCGCATCTCTATGAGCGATCCAGTCCACCTGCCGGGTACATGGCCCATCCCCGACGCCACCCCGGTCCCCGGGTGCGGGCGGTGCGCCGAACTGGCCGCCGCTCGCGCAGCGGCCCGTGCGTCGGGGGATATGTCGGCCGTCAGCGATGGCAACGTTCTCCTTCGCAGACACCCCCACTGAAGGCCAACGGTCAGCGGGGGGTGAGGGTCATGCGGATGTCTTCGGCGGCCCAGAGTACGAAGCGTTCGATCGGCGTGACCGTCTGGTCCGGGGCCAGTTGCAGGTGGAAGCGCTTCAGCAGGGTGGCCAGGACCAGCTTCGCCTCGACGAGGGCGAGGGCGGCGCCCTCGCAGCTCCGTGGGCCGATGCCGAAGGGGATGTAGGCGAGGCGGTGGCGGGCCGCGGAGGCTTGCGGGGTGAAGCGGTCCGGGTCGAAGCGGGTCGGGTCCGGCCAGTGGTCCGGGTTCATGTGGACGGCCCAGAAGGGGTAGAAGATCGTCGTGCCCGCGGGCAGGGTGTAGTCGCCCAGGCGGAGTTCGGCGGTGGTTTCGCGGGCGCCGTACGGGCCGGGTGGGTACAGGCGCATCGACTCGCGGAGGACCGTGTCCAGGTAGGTGAGCCGTTTCAGGTCCGCGTAGGTGGGCGTGGGGCGGGGGCCGAGGACCCGGTCCAGTTCCTCCGCCGTGCGGGCTGCCGCCTCGGGGTGCTGGGACAGCAGGTAGAGCGCCCAGGAGATGGCGACTCCCGTCGTGTGCTGGGCGGCCATCATCGTCATCAGTACCGTGTCGCGTATCCGCGCGGGCGACTCGCCCGCCGCGACCAGGGCCGCGATCATGTCGCTGTGGTCCGCCGCCGCGGCGGTGTCCCGCTCCCGGTGCGCCGCGAGCACTTCGTCGACCGTCGTACGCAGGGAGGCCAGGGCCCGGTCCGAGCGGGCGCGGCGTTCCTCCGCGGGGCCTGCCGCGTCCACCTGGTAGAGCCGCGCCAGGTAGTCGGTGAGCAGGTCCTCGAACGCCGAGACGACGCGCCCCGCGGACTCCTCCGACGCCAGGCCGCTGCCCAGCGCGAACTCGCAGACCATCTGCAGCGACAGCCTGCTGAGGTCCTTCTGCAGCTCTACGGGCCCGTGCGCCGCCCGCTCCGCCCAGCGGTCGGCCATCGCCGTCGTCAGCGCCGCGAACTGCGCGAAGTGCGCCTCGTGCGCGGGCCGTCCGGCCAGTACCTCCAGCATCACGCGCCGCCACGGCCCGTGTTCGGCGGCCGGGAGCGTCTGCAGGTTGCCCGACTCCTGGAGGGGCTGCAGGAACGCGAAGAGCTTCTCCGGCCGCTTGTCGATCTCCGCGGTGGCCTCCAGCAGTACGGGGTCGGCCACCGATACCGCCATGTCGGCGCCCGGTAAGGGGAACCGCACCAGCGGGCCGTACTCGGCGTGCAGCTTCAGTTGATAGGTGTGCAGCCCGCCCGCCGCCGCGATCGCCTTGACGCCCTCGCTCTCGCTCGCGGCGGCCGGGCCGGGGATCCGTTCGATGCCGTGGTCCGGCATGGCATTCCCTCTCGTCGGTGGGGCACATGGTTCCACGTAGGCGACGACGGGGCAGGAGGCCGAACCGGGGGCGTATTGCCGTACTAATGTGGCGGACGTCGAGAGGAGCGCAGTGTGACAACGGAGGGCTTCCGTTTCGAGGAGATCGACGTCAGCAGACCGCATCCCGCGCGGATCTACGACTACCTGCTGGGCGGCAAGGACAACTACGAGGTCGACCGCCAGGCCGGCGAACAACTCGTCGCCGCCGCCCCCGAGGCGCGGATCGGGTTGCGCGCCAACCGGGCGTTCCTCCAGCGCGCCGTCCGCCACGTCGTCGCCGGCGGCATCCGCCAGATCCTCGACATCGGTACGGGCCTGCCCACCGCCCCGAACGTGCACGAGACCGCCCAGGAGACCGCGCCGGACACGCGCGTCGTGTACGTCGACAACGACCCCATCGTCCGCGCCCACGCCGACGCGCTGCTCAGCAAGGCCGGCGCGACGAGCATCGTGCAGGCCGACGTCCGCGACGTGCGGTCCATCCTGGACCACCCCGACGTCCGCCGGGTCATCGACTTCGACCGGCCGGTCGCGGTGTTCCTGGTGGCCGTCCTCCACTTCCTCACCGGCGAGGACCGGCCCCGGGAGGTCGTCGCCACCCTGCGCGACGCGCTGCCGTCCGGCAGCTTCCTGGTGCTCTCGCACGCCACCGGCGACTTCGCCGACCGCACCGACGCGCAGGCCGTCTACAACAAGGCCACCGCGGGCCTCAACCTGCGTACGTACGCGGAGATCGAGCCGTTCTTCGACGGCTTCGCCCTGGCCGAACCCGGCCTGGTGCAGGTCCCGTTCTGGCGCCCGGACATGCCGCCGCCCGAGCGGTACCGGGAGATCGGCATCTACGCGGGCGTGGGCCGCAAGGACTGACGGGGGCCGAGCGCCGCTGTCAGACCCCTGGCCTACCTTGGCGGGATGCGCGCTGACACCCCCCGTATCGACCGCCCCGCAGACCTCGACACCGTCCGCTCGTCCTATGACCATGTGGCCGACGACTACGTCCACTTGATGCAGACGACGGGCATGGGCGACATCCGCCGGTACCCCTGGCTCAAGGCCGCGGTCGACGTGTTCGCCGACACCGTGGGCGACTCGGGCCCCGTCCTCGACGTCGGCTGCGGACCTGGCCAGGTGACCGCGTACCTTGCCGAACGCGGTCTTGACGCCTCCGGCGTGGACCTCTCGCCCGGCATGATCGAGAACGCCCGCCGGCTGCACCCGCAGTGCCGATTCAGCGTCTCCTCCGCCACCGATCTCGAACTCGCCGACGGGTCGCTGGCGGGCGTGCTCGGGTGGTGGTCGCTGTTCAACCTCCCGCGGGACGTGCTGCCGCAGGTGCTCGGTCTGTTCGCGCGGGCGCTGAAGCCGGGCGGGCACTTCCTCACCGGGACGCACGTGGGGGAGGGGGATCTGCTCCGGACGGAGGCGTACGGCAGGGAGGGCGTGCGCTGGACGACCCACAGGTGGCGGCCGGAGGACTTCGTGGGCCTGATCGAGGCTGCGGGGCTGCGGCCGGTCGCGGAGCTGCGGCTGCCGGGCGACGGGCAGACCGGGCCGGGTGTGGTGGTCATGGCGAAGAAGCCGGAGGCGTAGGACCCGCGGAAAACCCGGCGACACCCCATGACCTCGCGCGATAGCGTCCGCAACCATGTCTCATGTCTTCGAACGCCCTCCCCTCCTCGCCGGCGAGCACACCTCGCTCACCGGCTGGCTCGAACTCCAGCGCCGCATCCTGCGCTGGAAGTGCGAAGGACTGAGCGAGGCGGACGCGCACCGTTCCGTCGTCCCTACGTCGCCGCTGATGACCATGGCCGGGCTCATCGTCCACATGCGCTGGACCGAGCACACCTGGCTCGACGTCCTCTTCCTCGGCGGGGACAGCTCGCGGAACCCGGCTTTCGACGAGTCCGCCGAGGAGGACGCCGACTGGTTCACCGAGGGTGTCACCCTTGCGCAGGTCCTCGCGGACTACGAGGCCCAGTGCGCCCGTAGCGACGAGATCATCGCCGCCGCCTCCCTCGACGACGTCGCCCGCCACCCCGACTTCCCCCGGAACCACGCCAACCTCCGCTGGATCCTCATCCACCTCATCGAGGAGACCGGACGGCACGCGGGCCACGCGGACATCGTCCGCGAACTCATCGACGGCACCAAGGGCTACTACTGACGCGGCACGCACCGCCGCGCCGCACCGCCTCACCGCCTCACCACCGCGACGAACCGGGGCAAGCCGCATTCGCGGAGCCGCCTCCCGCCGGCCGGTGGTCGAATGTGACCACCGTTCTCCGTCTGAAGGGGCGCCCCCACGTGACCACGATCTTCACCGTGTCCGTCGACTCCGTCGAAGACCGCACGCTCCGCGGGAGGGTGCACATCGTCAATCCCGACGTGCCCTTCGTCCCGGAGGAGAGCGTCTTCCCGCTGTCCCTCCTGGCCGACGCCTGGGCGAAGCTGGACAACGGGTATCTGCGCAACGAGGACGGCGAGGACGGGGAGCGGTACCCCTTCACCGAGGAGCGGGGCAGGGACATCGCCGCGGGGATGCGGCTGAAGGACGAGTTCCCGGATCTCTTCGCACTCATCCTCGGCAAGGAGATACGGGTCACGAAGGACGGGTACCTGCTCGCCGACGACGGCAGGACCGTCCTCGAACCCAGGCGCAAAGCCGAAGAGGTGTACAAGCTGAGCGGGGGCAGCCGTCCCGGCTGTTCGGTGTTCACCTCCGGCGACGCCGAGGAGTTCTCCCGCCGCGCCGCCGCCATCGTGACCTCGTACGACATCAGCCCCTACCGGAACGTTCCGCTGCTGAGCGAGGTGGCCGCGGTGCGGGATCCGGACGAGCCCCGGGACCCCGCGGAGCCGGACGGCCCGGCCGACCTGGACGACTACGACGTGTGGGATCTGTTCGGCGACCACACCCTTGCCGAACTTCCGTACGCCGACATCGTGCTGACGGTCAGCGACGCGGGCTACCTGGAGCACATGGCGCCCGGCATGCGCTGGGAGACGACCATGACCGGCCATGTGTGCTGACCCGGGCGGAGGGCCGGAGGGAGCGGCATGACGGGATCACGGGCCCACCTGACCCGCGACGGCCTGCGGGTGCGGATCGTCGTCCAGCAGGTGCGGGTGGCGGGTAAGGAGTACCGCGTGATCCGGCCGGCCGAGCCGCTGAAGAACGGGGCGCTCTACAAGAACCGGCCCCACTACGAGATGTACGTCGACCGGACGGACGGCAGGCGCATCGGCACCCTGTGGCTGCTCGCGGCCCGGTCGCCGCACTCGCTGGTCTATCTGCCGATGCGTACGACCCGGGCGGTGCCCGGTATCGGCGACGACGGCGCGCGGCCGCTCGACCTGGTGCTGGCACCCCGCACCGCGCCGATACGCCCTTCGCGCTGGAAGCGCGTACGGGAGCAGCTCCGCGCGGGCGGCGCCGCCCGGGAGGTGCACACGGCGCGCATGCCGGAGCGGGACCTACCCGGCCTCGATGCCCACTGCCCGCTTCCCGACGACCCGAAGGCGGCGGGCACGTACGTCCTCCGCAAGGACCTCTACGCCGAGACGCTGTTGCTGACGGGCGGTGCCGCGGCCTTCCGGGAGGGGGCCAAGGAGATATTCGCCGTCACGAAGTACGGACCGCCCGAGGCGGCGGGGACCCGTCTCTACATTCCCGGTGCCTGCAACTACCACGTCTGCCGGCCCGTCTACGACTGGGACCTGGATCCGCGGAACTGCCGCGACTGGGAGCAACTGCACGTGGAGTTCTGCCCGCGATGGGCACGATGACCCGCCGCTTGCGGGGTGTGCGAGCCGATGTCAGTCCCCGTCGCTAGGCTCCTGCCGCATGACCATGATCTTCGACGTCTTCACCGAGGCGACCAGGGGAACGACCCTCTCCGGCACCGTGCAGTACCGCGATCCCGACAACTACGGGTTCGACCAGGGGCCCGCGTTCGGGCTCCAGCTCATCATGGACGCCTGGGGCGAGGGCGGCGACTTCGGGGCCGGGCCGGTATCGGCCGAGACCGAGGCCGAGTTCAAGGAGCTCTTCGAGCTGTACTTCGGCCCCAAGGCGTGGATGGACGAGGACGGCTATCTGCTGGAGGACGGCTCCACCGAGGTGCGGATACCCCGCGTGAAGGCGGAGGAGTTCTACAAGGACCGCATCGATCCGTACGGCGGGCGGGGCTCCTCGGACGGTGTCCGCTACATCTGCCTCACGCCGGAGCCGGGCGCGTTCGCCCGCCGTACCCAAGAGATCATCGTCTCCTGGAAGATCGAGGAGGACGACGAGGATCCGGCCGACGCCGACCCCGACGAGCGCGAGGGGACGTCCGCCTTCTTCACGCTCGAAGTGAGCGACCCCCGCTATCTGGAGCACTTCGCCAAGAACGCGTTCTTCCAGACCACCTTCACCGGGCACCTCCCGGGCGAGTAGCCCGCCCCGCCGGACGTACCGACACCGCGCATTCGTCCCCGACCGACCCGGGGGCGAGGGCGCGGTGTCCGCGCACGTCCGGCGGACGGCGGGCGGCGGACGAAGGTCCGCGCGGTGCGGCGCCAGTCGTCAGCCGCCGGCCGTCGGCGATCAGGTCTCGCGGTAGGCGACCTTGACGGCCATCTCCTTCAGCCGCTCCCGCCAGCCCGGTGCCAGCGGGGCGTTCTCCAGCGCCTTGTGGGCCGTCGCCACCAGGTCCTCGATGCGCTGTTCCACTTCCTCCCGCATCCCCGACGCCCGCAGCGCGTCGTGCAGGCGGTCCGCGTCCCAGTCGCCGCCGTCCGCGACCAGGCGGGCCACCTCCGCGTCCTTCGTCGCCGCCAGCGCGAGCAGCAGGTTCATCTTGTGCTGGCGGATGTCGAGGCCCGCCGGCTTGCCCGTGACCTCCGGGTCGCCGAAGGCGTCGAGGAGGTCGTCGCGGAGCTGGAACGCCTCGCCGGCCGCCACGCCGTACGCCTCGAAGGCGTCGTCCAGGTCGCCGCGGCCGGCGATGGTCGCGCCCAGGGCCAGCGGCCGGTGGATCGTGTACTGGCCCGACTTGCAGACGGCGACGTAGCGCGCCAGGGCCGGGTCCGGGACGAGTTCCGCGGCCAGCGACATGTCGAGCTGCTGACCGAAGATCATCTCGGTGCCGAGGTGGTTCCACACCCGGCGCGCCGGGCCCGACAGCGCCTCCACGGCCGTGTGGGCGTAGCCGTACGCCAGGTCGCCCGCGATGATCGCCGTGCCGTCGCCGTAGCGGCGGGGCTCGCCGGCCCAGCCCTGCTCCGCGTGCACGGCGGCGTGCTTCATGTGGACGGTGGGCCGGCCGCGGCGGGTCGGGGCGTTGTCCATCACGTCGTCGTGGATCAGGGCGAAGGCGTGCAGCAGTTCCAGTGCGGCACCCGCCGAGACGACCGCGTCCTCGGCCTGCGAGCCGTCGAGTTCGCCGCCGGCGGCCAGGTAGCCGCTGATGCAGAACGTCGGCCGCAGCCGCTTGCCGCCCGCCGCGACGAGGTGGGCGATCGCGTCGATCGGCCGGGTCATCCGGGCGTCGACGTCGTCCCACGTCTTGCGCTCCGCCGCCAGCAGGTCCTCGATCCGGGAGGAGACCCGGGTGAGGAGCCGTTTCGTGGCCACGCCCGGGTCCGCGGCGGGCTCCGCCCCGTCCTTCCCGTCCGTCGGGCGCGTCAGGCCCGCCGGCGGCCGGAACACCACGTTCTCCTGCGCGGTCACGACCGCATCGACCTCCCCGTAGCCCATTTCCGCGAGCCGTGCCATCACCTGCTCGACCAGCACCTCCGGCGCGCTGGCGCCCGAGCTGACGCCGACCGTCTCCGCGCCCTCCAGCCAGGCCGGGTCGAGCGAGTCGACGGACGGGAGCAGCCTCGCCGGGGTGCCCGCGGTCTCGGCCACCTCGACCATCCGTACGCTGTTGCTGGAGTTCTCCGAGCCGACGACCAGCACGAAGTCGCTCTCCGCCGCGATGGCCTTGACGGCGTTCTGCCGGTTCTGGCTCGCGTAGCAGATGTCCTCGCTGCCCGCGCCCACGATCCCGGGGAAGCGCTCCCGCAGGATGTCGACGATCTCCGACGTGTCGTCCACCGACAGCGTCGTCTGGGTGAGGAACGCCGACCGCGTGCCCTCGGGCAGCTCGATCCGCCGCGCCTCGTCCGCGTCCTCCACGATCAGCGTACGGTCCGGCGCCTCGCCGTACGTGCCCTCGATCTCCTCGTGGTCCGCGTGGCCGATCAGCAGCAGCGTCCGCTCGTCCCGCGCGAACCGCCGCGCCTCCTGGTGCACTTTCGACACCAGCGGGCAGGTCGCGTCGATCACGTTCAACTGCCGGTCCGCAGCGTTGCTGCGCACCTGCGGGGAGACGCCGTGCGCGGAGAAGATGCAGACCGCGCCCTCCGGCACCTCGTTCTCGGAGTCGACGAAGATCGCGCCGCGCTCCTCGAGTTCACGTACCACATGCTCGTTGTGCACGATCTGTTTGCGCACGTACACCGGTGCGCCGTGAATGTCCAGCGCACGCTCCACGATCTCTATTGCCCTGTCGACACCGGCGCAGAAGCCTCGGGGCTCGGCCAGGAGGACCCTGCCTCGGGGAGTTGGCATGTTCGCCTCTCGGTATTCTTCCTACATCTTCGAGGTCGACGCGGATGGGTCCCGTCCGTCGCCGGGAAATCCCCGTTCCGGCCATGGTGCCGTCAGCATCTGGTAGATGCCTTGTGCGGCACTGGGGGCTGAGTTGGTGCCGACTTGGGCCAACCGGACACGGCGGGTGCGGCGCATAGTGCCGGCCACCCGCCGCCGGCCGAACCCGACGCCAAGTGGACGCCAAGCGGATTCACAGTCCGGGCCCGTAGGCTCGGCGAAAATCGGGGGAGTGAGCAGCAGGCGGCGGCCACGGTCTGGGGACACCCTCCGATGAATGCCGATGTGCCGACCCGGCTCCACCCAGTCCGACCAGGCCCCCCACGTAGTCACTTGTGATCGACAAGCGGAGGATTCCATGTCCGGGGCTAACGACGTCGAACGTGTCTATTCCGCCATGGAGGAAGCGGCCGGCCTCCTGGGTGTGCCCGTCGCAAGGGAAAAGGTCCGGCCGGTCCTGACCGCGTACCAGGACGCGCTGGCGGACGCCGTCGTCGTCTTCTCGATGGCGGGCGGCCGCCGGGCGACGGAACTCGACTTCAGTATCTCGGTACCCACGGACCACGGCGACCCGTTCACCACGGCGCTGCAGCGCGGCCTTACCGAGAAGACCGGCCACCCCGTCGACAATCTCCTCGCGGAACTGCGCGAGGGATTCCCGCTCGGTATGTACGCCATCGACGGAATGGTCAGCACCGGATTCAAGAAGACGTACGCCTCGTTCCCGACCAACGAGCCGCAGCCGCTGGCCGATCTGCTCGACGTGCCGTCGATGCCGGCGAGTGCGCGGGCGAACGCCAAGCTCTTCGCGAATTACGGGCTCGACAAGGTCCAGATGGTTTCCGTGGATTACCCGAAGAGGCAGGTGAACCTGTACTTCAGCGAGTTGAACACGGATTATCTCCAGCCGGCGCAGGTGAAGGCGCTGGCCGCCGAGATGGGCCTGGTCGAGCCGACCGGGATGGGGCAGGAGTTCGCCAGCGGATCGTTCGCGGTGTACCCGACGCTGGGCTATGACACCGACGTCATCGACCGCCTCTGCTACGCCGTCATCAGCTCCGACCCGACCCTGGCCCCGACCAAGTCGGAGCCCGAGGTCACGCAGTTCTCGACGTACGCGAACAGCGCCCCCTACGCCTACGCGGGCGAGAACCGCACCCTCGTCTACGGGCTCACGTTGACGCCCAAGGAGGAGTACTACAAGCTCGGGTCGTACTACCAGATCACGGACTACCAGCGGAAGCTGGTCAAGGCGTTCGAGGCTCTGGACTGAGACACTCCGAGAACCGGGCGGCGGCATGTGCCGCCGCTCCCGCATGCTCCCCCGCCGCCCCGGGTCGCTCGTGGGCGGCGGGGTGTTCGGGTTCTGCCCCCCACCGAGGAGAGAGATGACCAAGAAGCTCCACGCCGCCCTCGTCACCGCCGCCGCGGCCGCCGCCGCCCTGCTGGCCGCCCCGGGCGCGTCCGCCCAGGCGATGGCCGACGGCTACGACCGCTGTCCGGCCGAGCACTACTGCCTCTTCTCCGGCCCGGACGGCACCGGCGACATGGTCGCCCTCCAGGACGACACCCCGAACCTGGCGGCGGTCGGCATGGACGACCGCGCCAAGTCGGACTGGAACCGGACGGGTCACTGGATCAACCTCTGGTCCGACGCCGACTACACCGGCTGCATGGCGGTCACCAGCCCGGGCGGCAAGGGCAACTTCTTCTCCTCGTTCCAGGACTTCTTCAGCTCGGTCGAGATCGACGAGCCGAACGGCATGTCCTGCTGACGGACGCCCGTACGCGCAGTACGCGCCGCAAGCCCCGCACGCCCCGCGCCGGGAACCCGACCGGCGCGGTGGCGCGCGCCGGTTCAGTCCGGCCCGTAGCGGATGACGTGCGTGGGCAGGACCGTGCGCCGCGGCGGCCAGGAGGCGGCGGGGCCGCCGTTGATGCGGTCGATGAGGAGCCGCGCGGCCTGCCGGCCCATCTCGTCCGCGTCGTACGACACGATGGTCAGCGGCATCCCGAGGACGTCGGCGAGGTCGAAGTCGTCGAACCCGGCGAGCGCCACCGGCAGGTCGAGGGAGCGGACCGCGCGGATGGCGCCCTGGGTGAGGCGGTTGTTGGTGCAGAAGAGCGCCGTGGGCGCGGTGCCGGAGCCCGGCGCGCCGCCCGGCGCCAGCAGCCCCCGCGCCTCCCGCTCCGCCGTCGCCACGTCCGTCAGCCCGCGCCGGACCAGCCCGTCGCCGGGCTCCAGGCCGGCCGCCTCGTGGGCGGCGCGGTAGCCGCGGTAGCGCTCGGTGCCGGTGTGGATGGCCGGCGGGTTGCCGAGGAAGCCGATCCGGCGGTGGCCCGCGGCGAGCAGCCGGGCGGTGGCGTCACGGGCGCCGCCGAAGTCGTCGACGAGGACGCAGTCCGCCTCCATGCCGGACGGTGGCCGGGAGGCCAGCACCACCGGCATGTCCCGCAGCGCGGCGGGCGTGAGATGGCTGTGGCTGCCGCCCGCCGGGACCACGATCATGCCCGCGACCTGCCGCGACGCCAGGTCCTCCACCAGCCCGCGCTCGCGGTCCAGTTGCTCGCCCGTGTTGCTGAGCAGCATGCTCAGCCCGTGCTGCGAGGCGACTTCCTGGACGCCGAGCGCGAGCCGCGAGTAGAAGGGGTTGGCGAGGTTGGTGACGATCAGCCCGATCATGCCGCTGCCGCCGAGACGCAGGCTGCGCGCGGTCGCGTTGAGCCGGTAGCCGAGGGCGTCGACGGCGGCCAGGACGCGCCGCCGGGTCTCCTCGCTGACCCGCGCGTCGTCCTTCAGCACCCGCGAGACCGTCATGGTGCTGACCCCGGCGCGGTTGGCGACGTCACGCATCGTCGGCGCCCCGGCGTCGCCCGGTCGCTGCTGGGACATGCCCGTTCCCTCCGCCCGCTCCACCCCGGTGTCCGCGGGCAGTCGGGGCCGCGAACCCGGCAATTCTAAGGAGGCGCCCCGGCGGTGGCGGCAGGGCGCCCGCCCTGGCCGTTCGCGTGCGCGCGATAGTGGCGGGGTGACCCGTGTACGCACCCGCCGTGCCGCCGCGGCCCTCGCCGGCGCCGCCGTCGTGCCCGCCGCCCTGCTCGTGACCCTGGTCGTCGCCCCCCGGGACGGCGGCGGGGCGCGGGAGCCCGCGCTGCCCCCGCCGGGCGCCGGGGTCGACTACCAGATCGGCGGCGCGTACGACCCGCCCCCCGGCGTGGAGGTCGTCGTCCGGGACCGCGGCGACGACCCGGCCCCCGGCGCGTACAACGTCTGCTACGTCAACGCCTTCCAGGCCCAGCCAGGCGCCGAGGACCGGTGGGACCCCGACCTGCTGCTGCGCGACGCGGCAGGCGAGGTCGTCTACGACGAGGACTGGGGCGAGGCCGTGCTCGACCTGCGCACCGCGGGCAAGCGCGAGCGCATCGCGGCAAAGGTCGGCCGCTGGATCGACGGCTGCGCCGAGCGCGGCTACCAGGCCGTCGAGCCCGACAACCTGGACACGTACACCCGCTTCCCGCGCCTGCTGACGGCCGGCCACGCCCGCGCGTACGCCGCGCTCCTCGCCGGCCGCGCCCACGACCGCGGGCTGGCCGTCGCGCAGAAGAACACCGCGGAGCTGGCCCCCGACCGGGCGCGTACCGGGCTGGACTTCGCGGTCGCGGAGGAGTGCGGCGAGTACGACGAGTGCGCCGCCTACGCCGCGGCGTTCGACGACCGGGTGCTGGTCGTCGAGTACACGCCGGGCGGGCTCGCGGCGGCCTGCGGGCAGTGGGCCGACCGCCTGAGCATCGTCCGCCGCGACCGCGCGGTCTCTCCCGAGGGCGCCGCGGACTACGTCCGCGAGACCTGCTGAGCGCCGGCCGCCTCGGGCTCCTTGGCGTAGGCGGACTCGGCCTCCGCCGCGGGCTCCGGCTCCCGCTCCGGGCGCGGCGTCGCGAGCAGTGACGTCAGGCACGCCGCGGCCAGCAGCACGGCCGCCCCCACCGCCAGCGCCGTCGTGTAGCCGTGCACCGTGGCCGCCGTCGCCGTGGTGCCGGCCGCCGACGCGAGGTGCGCGGCGGCGGCGCTCGCGGCCAGGGTGTTGAGCAGCGCCGTGCCCAGCGCGGCGCCCAACTGCTGGGACGCGTTGTACGCCGCCGAGGCCGCGCCGATCTCGTGCGGGCGCATGTGCGCGGTGGCCAGCGCCGCCGTCGGCGGCATGACGCAGCCGAGGCCGAGGCCGGTGAGCACCAGCGCCGGTACGAGGTACGCCCCCAGCACCGCCGAGGTGTCCGCCGTCAGCCGGGTGAGGATCAGCATGCCGAGCGCCGCCGCGACCAGCCCCGGCACGATCAGCGCCGCGGGCGCGACCCGCCCGTGCAGCCGCCCCGCGACGAGCATGGAGCCGGCGAGCGCGGCGGCGGCGTTCACGATGAGCGTGAGCCCCGACTCCACCGGCGAGTAGCCGAGGACCGTCTGCGTGTAGTAGCTCATGAACAGGTAGAAGCCGAACATCGCGACGAACATCAGCGTGATCGCCGCGAACGCCCCGCCCCGCGCCCGGTGCAGGAGTACCCGCATCGGCAGCAGCGGGTGCGGCGCCCGCAGTTCGACGGCGGCGAACGCCGCCAGCAGCAGCACCCCGGCGCCGAGCAGCGCGAGCACCTTCGGGTCGCCCCAGCCGTGCGGTTCGGCCTCGCTGAAGGCGTAGACGACGGCGGCGAAGCCGGCGGTGCTGAGCAGCGCGCCCGGCACGTCGAGCCGGCCCGTGGCGCGCAGCGGCGGGGCGTGCGGCACGAACGCGGTGCCGAGGGCGGCGAGGAGTGCCACGGGCACGTTGACGTACAGGCACCAGCGCCAGCCCGCGTACTGCGTCAGCAGCCCGCCCGCGATCAGGCCGACCGCCGCACCCGCCGCGCCGACCGCGGCGAACACCCCGAAGGCGCGCCCGCGTTCGCGTGTCTCCGTGTACGTCGTGGTCAGCAGCGAGAGACCCGCGGGCGCGAGGAGCGCGGCGAAGACGCCCTGGAGCGCGCGGGCGCCGAACAGCATCCCGGGCCCCGTCGCGGCCCCGCCGAGGGCGGAGGCGGCGGCGAAGCCGACGAGTCCCGCGGCGAACGCGCGGCGGTGGCCGAGGAGTCCGCTGACCCGGCCGCCGATCAGCAGCAGGCCGCCGAAGGCGAGGGCGTACGCGGTGACGGCCCACTGGCGGTTGGCGTCGGTCATGCCGAGCGACTGCTGGGCGGAGGGCAGGGCGATGTTCACGATCGTGCTGTCCAGCACGACGAGCAACTGGGCCGTGCTGACGGCCAGCAGGGTCCACCAGCGGCGCCGGCCCCCGGCGCGCGCGTGCGTCTCATCCGGCACGGGATCCATCCTTCTCTAACGGCGTATGGGACTCCCTAACGACGTTAGGGAACGTCGCACACCGTACTACACTGGGCCGGGTGGGTAGCGAGAGAAAGCCGCGTGACCAGCGGAAACGTGGTGCAGGGGACGAGGCTCGGAGCATCTGGCTGCGCCCCGGGCGGACGTCGGCCAGGGGCGAGCCGCCGCTGACCCGGGCACGGATCGGGACCGCGGCCGTCGCGCTGCTGGACGAGGACGGCATCGACCGGCTCACCATGCGCCGCCTCGCCGACCGGCTCGCGGTCGTCGCGCCCTCTCTGTACTGGCACGTCGACACCAAGGACGACGTCGTCGACCTCGCGGTGGACGCGATCTTCGGCGAGGTGGAGCCGCCCGTGGCCGGATCCGCTGCCGGGTCCGCTGCCCTGACCCCTGCCGGGACCCCGGACGAGACCGCGGCCGCGGACCCGGACTGGCGCGAGGGGGTCGCCGCCGTGCTCGGCACCTGGCGCGCCGTGCTGCTGCGCCACCCCTGGGCCGCCGCCGTCCCGGCCCGCCGCAAGCCCGGCATCGGCCCCCACTTCCTCGCCTGGATGGAGGTGCTGCAGGCCACGCTCGTACGGGCCGGCTTCACCGGACGCGACCTCCTCGCCGCCACCTGGGCGCTGCACAACCACGTCCTCGGCTCCGCCTCCACGCAGGTGGCGCTGGACGTCACGGCCGAAGAGCGGGACATCGCCCAGGAGCGGGTGCGCGCCGCCGCCGACCGGTACCCGACGCTCGCCGCCAGCGACTACCTCCGCGACGACGACTGGAACGGCACCTTCGCCGCCGGGCTGGACTTCATCCTCGACGGCCTGGAGGTTCGGCTGGCGCGTACGTCCGCGCGGGGGGCGTAACGCGTTCGCGGTGACCGGGATCTGCTGTCGGCGTAGCGATGCTGTGCCGGGTCGGGATCGGTGCTTGGGTGCGGGGATGGACATTCTCGTGCTGGGCGGTACGGCCTGGGTGGGCCGGGAAGTGGCGCAGCTGGCGCTCGCGCGGGGGCACCGGGTGACGTGCCTCGCGCGCGGCGAGAGCGGCGGGGTGGCGGACGGGGCGGAGCTGGTGGCCGCCGACCGGCGGGCGCCGGGCGCGTACGACGGCCTGCCGGCGCGTACCGCGGACCGCCCCTGGGACGCCGTGGTCGAGGTGTCGTGGCAGCCCGGCTTCGTCCGCGGCGCCCTCGCCGCGCTCGCCGACGTCGCCCGGCACTGGACCTACGTCTCCTCCGGCAACGTCTACGCCACCCACCACCGGCCGGGCGCCGACGAGTCCGCGCCGCTGATGGAGCCCACCGACCTCGACGAGGTCGACCGCGAGCTGTACGGCGAGGCCAAGTCGGCCTGCGAGCAGGCCACCCGGGCGGCGGTCGAAGGCGACCGGCTCGTCGTCGCCCGCGCCGGCCTCATCGGCGGCCCCGGCGACCACACCGGCCGTACGGGCTACTGGGTCGCCCGCGCCGCCCGCGACCCGGAGGCCCCGATGCTGGTCCCCTCGGGGCCGCATCTGTCGACGCAGGTGGTGGACGTCCGCGACCTCGTCGGCTGGCTGCTCGACAACGCGGAGGCCGGCCTCGCCGGCACGTACGACACGGTCGGCCCGGTCGTCTCGCTGGAGGACTGGATCCGGCTGTCGCGGGAGGTCGGCGGGCACACCGGCCCGGTGGCGGCGGCCGGTTCCACGTGGCTGCGGGGGCAGGGCGTGGAGCAGTTCATGGGGGCCGAGTCGCTGGCGATGTGGCTGGACGAGCCGGGCTGGGAGGGCTTCACGGCGCGCAGCGGCGCCGCGGCGGTGGCGGCGGGGCTGACGCACAGGCCGCGCGCGGAGCTGCTGGCGGACACCCTGGCGTGGGAGCGGGAGCAGGGTCTCCACCGGCCGCGGAGGGCGGGTCTGAGCCCGGCCCGGGAGCGGGAGCTGCTGGCGGCGCTGGCGGCGGCGGAGGCGTAGAGCCGCGGCCTGCGGGGGCGCGGAAGTCGCGGGGGCGTGGGGCGTGGGGGCGCCCAACTGCCGTAGGGAAGCCGGTTGTCGGTGGGGCGGCCTACCCTGGGGCGGGAGTGCGGGGGCATAACGGGTAGGCGGGTGTGCGAGGTGCATATCGGGTAGGGCGGGTCCGGGGGGACATTCGGGCCGGGAGACCGGCACGGTGCGCTCCGCCCAGCCGGGCGCACCGTGCCGGCCGGTCATCGGCCCGTAC
Source organism: Streptomyces sp. NPDC004134 (assembly GCF_042874195.1). Classification (NCBI taxonomy): domain Bacteria; kingdom Bacillati; phylum Actinomycetota; class Actinomycetes; order Kitasatosporales; family Streptomycetaceae; genus Streptomyces; species Streptomyces sp. NPDC004134. Next base: position 138,637 of record NZ_JBIAMS010000007.1, read on the forward strand.
TCTCTCCGCCTACCCCGTCGTGAAGGTGAAGGCGTCGATGTCGAGCAGGTTCCCCTGCCCCGTCGGTCCCGCGAACCGCAGGTACAGCGTCGTCGCCCCCGGCGGCGCCGCGGTCAGCGAGGCGCTGACCTCCTGGTAGTTCTCCCAGCCGCCGGTCGGCGGGACCGTCAGGGTGCCGAGCAGGCCGCCCGTCGGCGAGCCCGTACGGACCTCGATCGTGCCGCCGGGACCGCCGGAGGCGACCCGCGCGCCGATGCCGGTCACGTTGTTCAGCGCGTACGGCTCGAACGACACCCAGTCGCCGTTGTCCGTGAACCCGACCGTCGCACCGCCCTCCGCGCCGCCGTGCCCGGCGATCTGGATGCCGGACATCGCGCCGAAGTGCTCGGCCTGCCGGTGCCGCGGCTGGAGGGTGCGGGTGCTGGTGCCCGTCAGCCCGCCGGAGTCGGTGTACTCGGCCTTGAAGACCCCGTACAGGTTCGCCGCGGTGTCGTGCTCGCCGTCCTCCGGGACGCTGATGGTGCCGCTGCAGCCGTTCGACGAGGTGATCTCGTGGGTGTGGCTGTCGTGCCCGAGCGAGTACGCCACCCGGACCTTCGCGCAGTCGACGGCACCGTCCTCCGGGTCGCTCGCCGCCACGGTGAACGGCACGTCGTCGCCGAAGGAGAACAGCCGCCCGTCACCCGGTGTCTGCAGCGTCACCGTCGGCGCCGTGTTGCCCGCCGTCACCACCAGGCTCGCCGTGCCCGTCAGGCCCTCGGGGTCGGTGACGGTGAGGGTCGGGGTGAAGGTCCCGGCGGAGGTGTACGTGTGCGAGGGGTTCGCCTGGTCCGAGGTGGCGCCGTCGCCGAAGTCCCAGCGGTACCCGAGCGCCCCGCCCTCCGGGTCCGCGCTGCCCGCGGAGCTGAACTTCACGGTCAGCGGCGTGCCGCCCGAGGTGCGGTCGGCGGCCGCCTGGGCGACCGGGTTGCGGTTGGAGCCCGCGAGGTACTCGATGCGGTACAGCGCCTGGTTGCCGCTCCCGGAGCCGTAGTCGAGGACGTACAGCGCGCCGTCGGGGCCGAAGTCGGTGTCCATGACCTGCGTGCCGTCCCACGGGAAGTCCTCGATCACCCCGGGGGAGCCGTTCTGGCCGACCTCGATGGCCTTGATCCACTGCCGGCCCAGCTCGCCCGCGAAGTACCGGCCGTCCAGGGACTCGGGGAACTTCACGTCCGAGTCCAGGTCCGGGTCGTAGCGGTAGACCTCGCCGCCCATCGGGGACTCCGAGCCGCCGCCGAACTCCGGCGGGCTGCCCGCGTCGCCGCCGTAGCGGATCCAGGCGGGCTTGGCCGGGGGGAGCCTGTCCTGCCCGGTGTTGTGCGGGGAGTTGTTCACCGGGCCGCCGGCGCAGTCGTACTTCGCGCCCGAGGGGCCGTTGGGGAAGGTGAACTCGTTGTACGTCTCCGCCGCGGTGTTCGTGCCGGTGCAGTACGGCCAGCCGTAGTTGCCGGGACCGGTGAGGCGGTTGAACTCGACCTGGCCGCTGGGCCCGCGGTTCGGGTCGCTGCCGCCGGCGTCCGGGCCGTAGTCGCCGAGGTAGACGACGCCGGTCTCGCGGTCGACGGACATCCGGAACGGGTTGCGGAAGCCCATCGCGTAGATCTCGGGACGGGTCTCGGGCGTGCCGGGTGCGAAGAGGTTCCCGGACGGGACCGTGTAGCCGTCGGCCGTGGGCTTGATCCGCAGCACCTTGCCGCGCAGGTCGTTGGTGCTGCCGGAGGAGCGCTGGGCGTCGAACTGCGGGTTGGTGCCGGCCCGCTCGTCGATGGGGGAGTAGCCGCTGGAGGCGAAGGGGTTGGTGTCGTCGCCGGTGGTCAGGTACAGGTTGCCCTGGGCGTCGAAGTCGATGTCGCCGCCGACGTGGCAGCACTGGCCGCGGTCGTTGGGGACTTCGAGGATGACCTTCTCGCTGCCCAGGTCCAGCGTGTTGTCCGCCTTGAGCGTGAACCGGGAGAGGTTCAGGTGGCCCTTCCAGCGCTCGAAGTCGGCGGGGCTGCCGGTGGTGGGAGCGTCGCCGGGCGGGGTGTCGAGCGTGGGCGAGTAGTACAGGTAGAGCTGCCGGTTGGCGGCGAACCCGGGATCGGCGGCGACGCCCTGAAGGCCCTCTTCGTCGTGGCTGTAGACGTCGAGCTTTCCGGCGACCTTGGTGTTGCCGGCCGCGTCGGTGACCCGGACCGTGCCGTCGCGCGCGGTGTGCACCACCGCGCGGTCCGGCAGCACGGCCAGCGACATCGGCTCGCCCATCTCGGCCGGACCCGAGGCCAGTTGGACGTGCTGGTAGTCGCCGGGGGGTATGTCGGCCGCGGCGCCCGCGGCCGGGCTGCCGGCGGCGACCGCGCCGCCGCCGAGCACGAGCGCGAGGACGGCCAGCAGCCGCGGGGCACGGCCGGGTCTGTCCACCCGTCTCGGCCGGGACCGGCGGTGGGGGGTGCGTCTCATCGGGTTCCTTCCTGGTGCCTGAGTGGTGACGGTTCGTACGAGGGCACGGGGCCCCCGGGTCGTTGCGGGGCACAGGGCCCGGGTCGTTGCCGGGGCGCGGAGCCCCGGGTCGTACGGTTCACAGGGCCCGCAGGGCCGTCCCGCCGCGCAGCCTCGGGGTGAACGCGGCGTGGAAGATCGTGGAGGCGGCGCCCACCGCGGCGGCCTCGGGGCCGAGCACCGACCGCTCGACGTCGACGTGCCGCAGCCGGCGCGCGGTGGGGAAGTCGTTGACCATCTCGCCGATGTGGGACAGGTACAGCGGGGCGGCCGGGTCGGTGAAGAACGGCCCGCCGAGGACGACGAGGTCGATGTCGAGCAGGTCCACCAGGCTCGTGGTGCCCTGCCCGACGGCCCGCGCCAGGTCCCGTACCGCGGCGGTGGCGGCCGGGTCGCCGGCCGCGGCGGCCTCGGTGACGGCGCGGTAGCCGGCGGTGGTGCCGGCCAGCGCGGCGTCGAGCGGGAAGCCGTGCCGGGCGGCGAGCCGGGAGAGCCCCAGCGGCGGGTTGCACTCGGGCAGCACCTCGGGCCGGCCGCCGCGCTCGGTGCGGCCGAGTGCGACGGCGCACAACTGGCCGAACTCGCCGGCGTTGGCGCTGGTGCCGCGGTGCAGGTCGCCGTTGAGGTAGAGGCCGGAGCCCACGCCCGTACCGAGGTAGACGTACGCGAAGTCGCGGGCGCGCCGGTCGCGGCCGATCCACCGCTCGCCCGCCGCCGCGGCGGCCGCGTCCTTCTCCATGATCAGCGGGCACTGGAAGTGGTCCTTGAGGAGGTAGAGCAGCGGCAGGTCCGTCCACACCGACATCAGCGGCGGGTCGAGCACCGTGCCGGAGTCGGTGTCCACGGGACCGGGGACGGCCACCCCGATGCCGAGGAACCCTCCGGGCCGTACCGCGCCGCGGGCGTCGGCCAGCACACCGCGGCCGAGTTGGGCCACCTGCCTGACCAGCACGTCGGGATCGGCCGTCGGGTGTACGGGCCGGGTGCGCTCGGCGACGATGGCGCCGTCCAGGTCGATGACGACGGCGGTGAAGACCTCCGGGTCGATGTGGATGCCCACGGCGTGCGCCGCCTCACCCCGCAGCCGCACGGGCGTGCGCGGCTTGCCTGAGGTCGCCTGGCGGCGGTTCTCCTCGACGAGGATGCCGCGGGCCAGCAGCGAGCGGGCGATCCGGGACACCGACTGCTGGGTCAGCCCGGTGCGGTGGGCGATCTCGCCGCGGGTGACGGTGCCGGCGAGGCGGACGGCCTCGATGACCACGCACTCGTTGAACGAGCCGAGGTCGATGTGGTTCGCCCCGCCGGCGGCCTCCCGCCGCCCCGCCCCCGCCCCGCCCCCGGAGCGGCCGCGGGGGCGGGGCGGGGCGGCGTGGCTGGCGATGGACTCGCGCAGCCACTGCAGCGGCTCGCCGGGGGGACGCCGGGCGTACGCCTCGACGGCGCCGGCGAGGTCGAGGTAGACGCGGCGGGAGGACTCGGGGTGGCGGGAGCTGTCGAGGGCGACCAGGGCGCGGAGGTAGCTGCGCCAGGTGCAGGTGGCGGGGATGCCGTGGAGGGTGGCGGGGGGCGAGGCTTCGGGGCGGATGGCGGGCGGCGGCTGCGCGGGGCCGGGGGTGGCCGCGCGGGCGGTCGCCGGGCCGGGCGCCGGGCCGGTTGCCGCGCCGGTTGACCGAAGGGCCGTGGGCGGGGCGGCCGTTCGCGCGGCCGCCTGGCCGGAAGCCCGGGGGATCGAGGGGGCGGGCACGGGACCGGGTGCGGCCGGCGGGGAGGCGTGCGGGTGGGCTGCCGCGGGGTCCGCGGTCCAGAGCGTGAGCGCGTACAACTCGATACGCGGGTGGCGCCTGCGCGCCTTCGTGAGGAACGCGGCGAGCGCCCGGTGCGGCGCCGGCGGGCGGCTGCCGGCGACGGCGCCGGGCAGCGCGTCGCAGGCGCGGTCGAGCCCGGCGAGCACGTCGGCGCCCACGGCGCTGCCGGCCGGCCGCGGCTGCGCGGCGGCGCCGGTCCTGGCGCCGGCGAGGAGTACGGCGCCGTGGGCGTCCGCGTACAGGCCGACGACCCAGATGTCGGAGCCGGGCAGCGGCGGGTCGGCCGGCGGGTGGTCCGACCAGCGGCGCCGGATGGCGGCCACGGTGGCGTGGGACAGGCCCAGTTCGCGGCCCACGGCCCGGGAGGCGGCGGCGCCGTCGCTGGCGAGGAGCGTACGGGCGATGACCTCTGCCTCGTCGACGGTGGCGGGACGCCCGGGGCGGGCGCGGTGCCGCAGCCCGGCGATGCCCTCGTCCGCCCACTTGTGCCGCCAGGTGCCGACGGTCTGCCGGGAGACGCCGAGCCGCCGGGCGATGTCGGTGTCCCGCATGCCCTGCCCGGCCAGCAGCACGATCCTGGCCCGCAGTTCGAGCGCCCCGCCCTCGGCCGCCCACTGCCGCAGCAGACCGGTGTCCTCGGCGGAGGGACGGGCGGCGGGCATTGCCGCGGGCATTGCCGCGGGTATGGCGGCGGAGGGCGGTGCGGCAGCGGTGACGGTCGCCTGCTTGTGGGGGTGCATGGCGTGGCCTTCCTGTCCAGCTCGTGCCGCACATGTAAAACCAGGTGTGTTATTAAGTCAACGGCCCGTCCTCTCCTTTTAGTTGCGGGCCTGTAAAAGCCGCTGGTGAATTGTCAGGGGAATTAAAAGACGCCCGGCGCAATGCTGGAAAGAAACGGCCTGACAACCGGACCCCGGGGGCCCGGACCCGCGGCGCACATCGCGGGCCCGGGCGGCATTCCGGGCGGGTCAGCCGAAGGTGTACGTCTGGCCCGCCACCGCGTCGACGACCTGTTCGCCGCCGGGGAGGAGGTCGCTGCGCAGGGTGAGCCGGCGCGTCCGGCTCGCGTGCAGGGCGATGCGGGTGGCGCGGCCGCCGGTCCAGGTGATGTCGAGGGTGGCGCCGCCGCGGGCGCGCAGGCCGCGTACGGAGCCCGAGGGCCAGGCGCCCGGGAGGGCGGGGAGCACCTCGATGGGGCCGTGCTGGCTTTGCAGCAGCATTTCGGCGATGCCCGAGGTGGCGCCGAAGTTGCCGTCGATCTGGAACGGCGGGTGGTTGTCCCAGAGGTTCGGCAGCGTCGAGGACTTGAGTTGTTCGCTCAGCATCTTGTGCGCGTGGTCGCCGTCCGTGAGCCGGGCCCAGAAGTTGATCTTCCAGGCTTTGCTCCAGCCCGTACCGCCGTCACCGCGCGCGGTGAGCGACACCTTCGCCGCCTCCGCCCACTGACTGCCCACCTCGATCTGCCGCCCGGGATGCAGGGCGAAGAGGTGGGAGACGTGCCGGTGGTCGTTGTTCTGGTCGTCCAGGTCCGCCTTCCACTCCTGCAACTGCCCCCAGCGGCCGATCCGCAGGCCGGGGTCGAGGGCGGCGAGGGTCTGTTCCAGGCGGGTGCGGAAGTCGGGGCTGTCGCCGAGGGTCTGCGCCGCCTCCAGGGTGTTGGTCAGCAGGTCGTACACGATCTGCTGCGACATGGAGCAGCCCGCGGTGAAGTTGCCCTGCTCGGGCGAGTAGCTGGGGGTGACGACGAGCTTGCCGTCGCGCGGGTCGGTGCGCAGGTTCGCCAGCCAGAACTCGGCGGCCTCCTTCATCACCGGGTACGCGGTGGTGCGCAGGTAGTCCGTCGAGCCGTCGAAGAGGTAGTGCTCGTACATCTGCTGCGTCAGCCAGGCCGCGGCCTCCGGGAACCAGAAGGACGACGCCCAGTCGTGCACGCCGGTGAAGCCGAAGGGGTTGGTCTCGTTGTGCACCACCCAGCCGCCGGTGGTGTAGATCTCCCGCGCCGAGACGCGGCCGGGGGCGCGCAGGGCCTCGACGAACTCGTCGTACGGAATGGTGGTCTCGGCGAGGTTGGTGATCTCGGCGGGCCAGTAGTTCATCTGCAGGTTGATGTTGACGTGGTAGTCGGCGCTCCACGGCGGGTTGGTGACGTTGTTCCACACGCCCTGCAGATTCGCCGGCGTCGACCCGGGCCGCGACGAGGCGATGAGCAGGTAGCGCCCGTACTGGAAGAACAGCGCCTCCAGCGCCCGGTCGGCGGCCGAGCCGCTGCCGTAGCCGGCGAGGAGCCGGTCCGTGGGCTGCGCCGGCTGCTGCTGGCCGATGTCGAGCGCGACCCGGTCGAACAGCCCGCGGTGGTCGGCGACGTGCCGCTGCCGCAGCGCGCCGTGGCCCGCCTGGACGGCCCGGTCGACGGCGCCGGTGACGCGGTCGTGCGGGTCGGCGCCGCGGTAGTCCGGATACGCGTCCGCGTAGTCGGTGCCCGCGGCCAGCACGAACCAGGCGCTGTTCGCGCCGCTCACCGTCAGCGTGCCGTTCCCGCCCGACACGTTGCCGCCCTCGGTCAGCAGCCGTATCTGCGCCTCGAACACCATCCCGTTGTCCTGGAGCGTGCCGCGGATGGTGAGCCGGTCGCCGCTCGCGGTGGCCCGGAAGTCGTTGCGCGGCGAGGTGTAGCGCAGGGTGAACGCCACCCGCCCCGGCTGGCTGGCCGTCAGCCGGCCCACGGCGACCCCGTCGGGCTGCGAGACGAAGTACTCGCGGCGGTGGTCCGCCCCCTGGTGCGCGTACGCGACGGCCGCCACGCCCTCGGCGAGGTCCAGGTCGCGCCAGTACGAGCCGTCGGGCCCGCCGGGCGCCGACGGGTGGTCGAGCAGCAGCTCGCCGAGGATCTGGTACGCGCCGAAGCCGTGCTTGGACTGGCCGAGTCGCTGCGCGACGGTCTCGGGGCTGAGCTGCCCTTCGGCGTCGAGCCGGTCCTGCACCGCCTTGAGCGCGCCGGGCCGCGGGTCGCGCCAGTTGCCGAAGTCGTAGCCGCCGCCGGAGCCGGGGCCGCCGGTCCACAGCGTCTTCTCGTTGAGCGTCAGCCGCTCGGAGGCGAGCGTGCCGAACACCCCGACGCCCAGGGCCCCGTTGCCCAGCGGCAGCGACTCGCGCTCCCAGTCGGCGGCGGGCTTGTCGTACCAGAGGCGCCAGGCGTCACCGGGGTCGGCCGCCGCGCGGCGGGCGGCGTACGCGAGGGCGGGGGTGCCCAGCGTGAGGGCGCCCGCGGCGGCGAGGGCGGATTTCACGGTGGTTCTGCGGGTGATGTCTCCGGACATGTCCACTCACCTCGAAGGTCGTTCGTGCGACGGAAGGACTCGGGTGGTGCGGGCGCCGGGGCGCGGCGCCGGGAGGCGCGGGGCGCGCCGGCGTGCGGGCAGGGGCGCCCGCCGGACCCGCCCGCGGGGGCGGTACGGGCGAGCCCGGCGGGGCGCGATCAGGGCCGCGGCGGCGTGGGCCGGTTCGGCGTCAGGGCGAGGCTGCCCTTCAGCATCCGGCCGCCGTCCGCGGTCAGCCGCAGGTAGTAGTCCGAGGAGCAGGAGGTGCCGTCCTCGTCCAGCGCGCGGATGCCCGAGCCGGAGGGCACCTGGGACGCGTTCTCCGCGGTCTTGGCGATCTGGTTGGCCTCGTTGTACTCGTCGAACATGGAGATGTAGACGCCCGCGACGTCCAGCCGGACCATGTGGTAGAACTGCCGCCACATCAGGTCGCCGTGCGCGCGGTGGCCGCTCTGCAGATCGCCGGGGATGATGCAGGGCTGGTAGTCGATGCCGTGCGCGTCGCAGTCCGCCTTGTCGGGGCCGTTGACGTTGTTAAAGAAGTGGTCGGCCCCGCCGACGTCGGAGATCCGGCCGACCATCCACGGCGAGATCATGTGGAACGCGCGGTACACGTCGAGGAAGCCGGGACGGGAGTCCGACTGGCCGGTGCGCCAGTGCGTGGGGACGCCGCCGATGACGTAGCAGCCCTGGTTCTTGAACCAGTTGACGACGTCCAGGCAGGGGCCCGGCGTGAAGGGGCGGCCGTCGTCGTTGAAGCCGAAGCCCCAGATGCACACGACCGGCTTGCCGTTCTGCATCGCGTACGCTCCGGACGACGTGTACGCCTTCATCTTCGTCGTCCAGTCCTCCTTGATCTGGGACTGCATCTGCGTCCAGGAGGTGACGTCGTACATGATGTAGAACTTCCGCCCGTGCCTCTCCGCCGCCGCGCGCACCTTCGCGGCCATGCCGTCGCGCGTGGCGCCCTCGCCGCCGAAGGGGTTGAAGCGCTGCAGGGCGGCGGTGTCGCAGTCGTGCTCGGCCATCCAGCGGAAGTGCGTGTCGACCGTCTGGTCGTCCCAGGAGGAGAACAGGGTGGCGGGACCGCCGCCGTTGAGGTTCGCGTAGGCGGTGGGGTACGTGTGCTCGTACTCCCGCATGTCCGGCCAGGACGCGATGGTCGTGTTGTCCGGGGACGGCGGCCGGCTCATGTCGCGGCTCCAGTGCCACCACCCGTTGATCGGCGCGCCGTCGCCGGGGCAGGCGAACCACCCCTGGTAGCCGACGGTCACCTTGCCGACCACGTCGCCCACGGGGCTCGCGGCGGGCCGCGCGGCGGCCTTCGCCGCCGCCGCGGGCTCCTCGGCGGCGCCGGCGAGCCGGGTGGAGAACACGCCGCCCGCGGTCGCGGCGGAGGCGGCGGTGCCGGAGAGGATGAGCTTGCGTCTGGAAATCGTCACGAGGGCTTACCTCACGTTCGGGTCTGCGGTGGGGGAATTCCCGGCGGCGGCGAAAGATGCCGCGCCAAGGGACGCGAGCCGTAACGTAGTCGGGCGTAAGTCGCGTAGCAAGAGGTCCGACGAATTGAATTCGATTTCCCAACCCGATTCCCTGTCAGGCCATTTAATTGACGAAATGGGGCCCGCCGGTAAATCAGTCCACGACCTTGATCTTCTTCATCGTGGGCTGCGAGATGACCCGGGCGACGCCCGGGATCCCGATGATCTTCCCGGTCTGGAACTGCTCGTACGCCGCGTAGTCCGCGACCAGCACCCGCAGGAAGTAGTCCGGGGTGCCGAACACCCGCCGGAACTCCACCACCTCGTCGTACGCGCCGATCGTCGCCTCCAGCCCGGCGAGGGTGTCCAGATCGCTCACCGACACCTCGATCGACACGATCACCTCGAGCCCGCGCCCCGCCGCCTCCTCGTCCACCCGCGCCCGGTAGCCCGTGATGATCCCGGCCTCCTCCAGCCGCTTCACCCGGCGCAGGCAGGGCGGCGGCGTCAGGCCGACGCGGCGGGCCAGCTCGACGTTCGTCAGCCGGCCGTCCCGCTGGAGCTGGCGCAAAATTTCACGATCAAGCTCATCAAGTTTTCTTTCATTGCTCACAGCCCCACATTAGCGCCACAATCCGCAACCATATGAGCCGCGGAAGTTTCTAGGATCGACACATGCCGCACCAGCTACGCGCCGACCTCTCCCGGGCGCTCGCCGACTCCGGGTCCGTCGGGCTCGGCGCCTTCCCCATGGGCGTCGCGTTCGGCGTCCTCGTCGTCCACTCGGGCCTGGACTGGTGGTGGGCGAGCGTCTTCTCGGGCCTGATCTACGCCGGTTCGCTGGAGTTCCTCTTCCTCGGCCTGGTGCTGGCCGCCGCGCCGCTGGGGCAGATCGCGGTGACGGCGTTCACGGTCAACTTCCGGCACGTCTTCTACGCCCTGTCCTTCCCCCTGCACCGCGTCCGCGGCCGCGCGGCCAGGGCGTACAGCACCTTCGCACTCTCCGACGAGGCGTACGCCGTCACCGCGCACCCCGCCGCCCAGTCCTACCCGGGGCGCCGCGTGCTGTGGCTCCAGGTCTTCATCCACCTCTACTGGGCCGGCGGCGCCACGGCCGGCGCCCTGCTCGGCGCCGCCGTCCCCGCGGGCGTCGAGGGCCTGGACTTCGCCGTCACCGCGCTCTTCACCGTGCTGGCCCTCGACGCGCTCCGCGACCGGCCCGGGCCCGCCGTGCCCGCGCTGGCGCTGGGCTGCGCGCTGGCGGCGCGGTTCGCGGTGCCGGGCGGGCAGCTCTTCGCCGCCTTCGTGCTGTTCGCCGCCGCGCTCCTCGCCCGCTACGCCGTCGTACGGCGCCGGGAGGCGGGCGCACGTGCCTGACGCCCCCGCCGCCGGGTACCTGCTCGCCGCCGTCGCGGTCGCCGTCGCCGTCACCTGGGCGCTGCGCGCGCTGCCGTTCGCCGCGCTGGCGCCGCTGCGGTCCAGCCCGCTCGTGGCGTACCTCGACGCGGCGATGCCCGTGGGCGTCATGGTGATCCTCGCCGCCTACACCCTGCGCCACCTCACCCCCCGCGACCCCGGGGCGGCGTGGCCGACGGTGCTCGCGCTGGCGGCCACCGTGGCCGTCCACCTGTGGCGGCGGAACGTGCTGCTGTCGATACTCGGCGGCACGGCGGTCCATGTGGTGCTCGCCAGCGCGGTGTTCTGAAGCCCTCCGACGTCTGCGCCGGTGTTGTCCGGGTAGGCGGCGAATCGCCGGGGAGAAGTGGATTGCTCTCGACTCCCGTGCGGGAAAGGGGCTTTGCCGCCCGCACGTGCCGCGGCCCGGCGGACGAATCCGCCGGGCCGCGAGAGATGCGGTGCCGATCAGCCGCAGGTGACCTTCGGGTCCGCCCAGTCCGCGTGGTCGTAGCTGATGCCGTCGCCGCCGTCCGCCACCTCCAGGGTGAGGAGGCCGACGCCGGTCACGTCGGCCGTCACCGGCTGCGCGGCGTCCGTGCCGCGCAGGGTGCCGGTCGTCGTCAGCTCGGTGCCGTCGCCGAGGACCCGGAAGCTCACCGAGCCGCGGTCGCCGACCTCGTCGTCCACGCCGACCTGCGCGGTGAAGGAGGTGCACGCGCCGCCGAGGTACACCGTCACGCGGGACGGCGCGTGGGCGCCGAGGCCCTTGGCGTACGTCGTGCCGCCGATGGTCAGCGGCGCGCCGTCGCCGGCGCCGTTGTCGCCGACGCTGGTGTCGATCTCGACCGGGCCCCAGCCGTTCGACGCGGTGAGCAGGTGCAGGTCGCCGACGTGCGCGTCGCCTTGCGGCACCGGCGGGGCGACCAGCACCCGCACGGCCCGCTCGACGTGCACCCGGGGCTCCGCGGGACCCGCCCCCGGCGCGCGGTACTCCGCGACGACGGGCACGTCCACGTACCCGGGCTCCGCCGACTCCGGCACCCGCACCTTCCAGCTTCCCGACAGCGCCTGCCCCGGCTGCAGCGCCGCGCGCGCCACGTCCGCGCCCGCCGCCGTCCAGCCGGTCCGCGGCCGGGCGCCGAGGGTGGCGTTCCGCAGCGTCGCGGACTCCCCGTCGGCGGCGGCGAAGCGGCCGGTGACCTCGATCTCGTCGCCGGGCGCCGCGGTCGCCGTGTCCGGAGTGACCGCGAGCCCGGTCGCGGGCGTGGTCCGTACCGGCTCGTCGCACGTCGTCCGGCCGCGCTCGGCGGCGCAGACCAGCGCCACGAACCCGCCGTTCTCCGCCACCGGCACCGTCAGCCGGGCGTCCCCTTCGACCCTGCGGGTCTCGCGGGCCAGCCCGTCGGCGCCGTCCGTCACCAGCTCCACGAGCAGCCGCTCGCCGTCGTCCGTCCCGAGCCGGCCGAGGTCCACCTCGGCGGTCCCGGCCGCGCCCGCGTGGATGCCGCCGACGAACCAGCGGTCGCCCGCGCGCCGCGCCAGCACGGCGTCGTCGCCGGGCCGCCCGCCGAGGTAGCGGGTCTCGTCCCACACCGTGGGCAGTTGGTCGAGCACGCGCTCGGCCCCGGGCAGCGTGGCGTACGTCTCCGGGCTGTCCGCGGGGTGCTGGAGCCCGGACTCGTACACGACGGGCAGCGCCAGCTCGTGCGCGTCGCTGTGCGTCCTGTTGGTCATGGAGAAGGTGCCGGGCGTGACGTCGGCGGAGCCGACGACGTTCCGGGTGAACGGCAGCATCGTGTTGTACGTGGGCGTGAGCGGCTGGTTGAAGGAGTAGTACTCGTGCCCGCGCACCGCCTCGTACGTCATCAGGTGCGGCCAGGTGCGCTGGAGGCCCTTCGGCAGCGTCGCGCCGTGGAAGTTGACGAGCAGCTTGTGCCCGGCGGTGGCGGCGAGCACGTCCTCGTACCAGGCGTGCCTGCCGACGCCCTCGGGCTCGCCCCCGCCGGAGTTCATGAAGTCGACCTTGACGCCCTTGACGCCCCAGTCGTTCAGCTCGCCGAAGACGGTGTCCATCTCCTGCGGAGTGTCCACCTCCCACCAGCGGAACCACAGCAGGATGTCGACGCCCTTGGTGCGCGCGTACCGCACCAGCTCCGGCACCCACTCGCGGCTCCAGCCCTCGTCGACCAGGGTGTACTCCCAGCCGTGCGCGGCCGCGTAGTCGACGTAGTCCTTCTGCCGCTCGAAGTCCCGCGGGCTGTCGTGCTCGACGAGCCAGGACCAGGAGACGGTGCCGGGGCGGATCCAGGAGGTGTCGGAGAACTCGGCGTCCGGCGCGAGGTCGCTGACGAGCGTCGACTCGGTGACGGTCGCCAGGTCCCCGACGATCGCGGTACGCCACGGGGTCGCCAGGTCGCCGGGGGAGACGACCTCGGCCTCGGCGAGCGCCACGTCGTACGCGCCGCTGCCGGCGGCGTGCGCGAGCTTGCTGCCGGGGTACGTGGAGTCCATGCCGGACTCGGTGAGCAGTACGTAGTCGTCGGCGGCGACCTCGAAGAGCGCGGGGTAGCCGTAGTCGTCCGCGGCGGCGCCGCCCGCGGTGGTCTCGCCGCGTACCTCCTCGTACCAGGAGGTGTGCGGCAGCAGCCAGGCCGGCGCGTCGGCGGGCAGCCGGTAGCCGCTGGCCTCGCCGGTGACGACGGTGCCCTTCGAGTCGGGCAGTTCGTAGCGGAACGCGACGCCGTCGCGGGCGACGCGGACGACGAGGTCCATGCGCACGCCGCCGTCGCCGCGCAGCGCGAAGCGGGACTCCGTCATGGGGGAGTCCACGCGGCGCTGCTTGCCGGTGGTCATCTCGTACCGCTCGCGCACGCTGCGGTCGTCGCGGCCGAGGACGTCGAGCCCGCGGGTCAGGTCGGCGCCCTCGGTGCGCAGGCCCAGCGGGGAGCCGGGGAGGACTTCGTCCGCGCCCCGGCGGACGGTGAGCGTGAGGGCGCCGGTCGCGTCGTCGCGTACGACGTCGGCGGTGAGTTGATCTTTGTTGCCTTGTGGTGCGGCCACGGTCCAGACATCGGAGGTCGTGGCCGTACGGGTCGGGGAGTCGGGGACGGGCGTCGCCACGGCGGGCGACAGCCAGGCGGTGGCCAGGACAGTCAACGCGGTCAGCATGGTGCCGGCCGGCCGCCGTCCCAGCGGGCCGAGGATGGGCACGGGTGCTCCTTACACATCGGATGAGCAGGAGGAACCGATGAACTGACGTGTTGCACTCTGTTGGTTCGCGTCTGGTTGAGTTAATTCTTGTGAGGGAGGGCTGTCAAGAGTCCTCGCCGGGGGCACCCGACGGGTCCGTCCCATCGGCGCCACCGGGCCGGTTCTCCTCCATGAGATGCCGGCTGACCTCCGCCGACGTCAGCCCCAGCCCGCCCAGCGTGATCTCGTCCCACGCCTGCAACCTGCGCGTACTCCGGTCGAGATAGAGCACCGACGCGCTCACCTTCTCCGGTGCCTCCTCCTCCACCGCGCGCAGCCCGCCGCCGCCCGCCGAGCCCTCGACCATCAGCCGCGTACCCTCCGGCAGATCGTGCTGCTTGCGGTGGTGGCGGTGGCCGGCGAGCGCCAGCGGCACCAGGCCGTCGACCTGCTCCAGTGCCACCGGGTTGTGCGCGACGGCCAGGTCCGCGGGCCGGCCCCGGTCCCGTAGCCCGGCGAGGGCCGCGGCCAGCCGCCTGCCCGCCGCCGACTCCGCGGGGTCGCCGGCCGCGGCGACGGAGCGGTCGGGGGTGAACTGCGGATCGCCGATCCCCGCGATCCGCACCCCCGCCACCACCACCGACTCGCCGTCGTCCACGACCCGCGCGTTCTTCTGCCGCTCGACGGCGGCCTGGGTGGCGAGCGAGTCGTGGTTCCCGCGGACCCACACGTACGGGACGCCGAGTGTGGCGATCGGGTCGAGATAGACGTTCTCCGCCTCCGAGCCGTGGTCCATCGTGTCGCCGGTGTCGATGACGGCGTCCAGCTCGTACTGGTCGACCAGGGAGCGGATGATGCCCCAGGCGGCCGGGTTGAGGTGCATGTCGGAGACGTGCAGGAAGCGGACGGTGGAGGGGTCGGGGCGGTACGCGGGCAGGGTGGACGCGGCGTCGTACAGCTTGCTGACGTTGGTCACCAGACGGGCCAGCTCCTGCTGGTACACGTCGAACTCGGTGACGATGCTGCGCGCGTCGCCGATGACGCTGGGCGCGCTGGTCAGCAGCCCGGAGTACTTCGGCTCCAGCACGGACTTGGGGTTCCACGTCGCGAACGCGGCGGCGCCGGACGCGGCGAGCAGCGCGAGCGCCAGCCCGCCGGCGGCCAGCGCCCGGCGCGGCGTGCGGTAGACGGCGAGCCCGAGCGCGGTCGCCCCGACGAGGGCGGCGCCCCCGGAGCGTACGCCCAGATCGAACGTGCTCCGCCGGATGTCGGCGGCCACCTCGTCCTCCAGCCCGGAGAACTCCTCGGGGTGCGCGACGAGCGCGCGGGAGCGGTCCGGGTCGAGCCGCTCGACCTCGACGTCGAGGCGGAGGGGGGCGTCGTGGCTGTCCATGTCGATGGCGCCGAGCGGCGAGACGCTGATCCGGGTGTCGCCGGTGACGCTCGGCGTGAGCGCCATCCGGGTGTCCATCGGCCCGACCGACGTCTCGACCCCGCCGACGACGAGCAGCCCGAGCCCGGCCCCGACGACCGTGACGGCGGCGAGGCCGAGGGCGCGCGCGTACGGGTGGGGGCGCTGGACGAGAGACGACTCGACCCGGCGCCGCCGGGGCGCGCGCGGCGGGCGCGCCCGCCGCGCTCCGCGCGCCCGGTCGGCCAGACGCCGGACGGCGGCGGGGAGGCGGCGGACACGGGCGGGGGCGCGGCGGAGCCGCTCGAACAGGGCGCGGACGGGCGAGACCGCAAAAGGCACTTCGCGGGCCATTCGCAACGTATGCCCGGTGTGACCCGTCAGTATTCAGCGGCCTGAAGCAGAATGGGCCATGTGCTGGACATGTCGAACGAGGAGTTCGAGGAACTGGTCGCGCAGGCGCTCGACCGGATCCCGGCGGAGCTGACCCGCCTGATGGACAACGTCGCCGTCTTCGTCGAACCCGAGCCGCCGCCGGACGACCCCGGGCTGCTCGGCCTCTACGAGGGCACGCCGCTGACGGAGCGCGGCGAGTGGTACGCGGGGGTGCTGCCGGACCGGATCACGATCTACCGCGGGCCGACGCTGCGGATGTGCGAGTCGCGGGAGGACGTGGTGGCGGAGACGGAGATCACGGTGGTCCACGAGATCGCCCACCACTTCGGCATCGACGACGACAGACTGCACGCCTTGGGCTACGGCTGAGGAAGCCGCCGCGGGGGCGGCGCGCGTGCGGCGACGATGCAACTCACCGTGCGGGACGGGGTGATGACCGCGGTCCGCCGGGAGCGTGGGGCCGCGTGCCCGTACGCATCGGAGAGACCGGGGCGGCCCGGGGAGCGGAACCCCGGCGGCGAGGAACTGACCGCCCGCCTCGCCCACTGGCCGGCCGGGGGCGGACGTGAGCCGGACCTTGGCCGGCTGTGAGCCCACGCGCCCGCGCCGCGCCCGCGCCGCGCCCCCGCGCCGCGGGGGGCGGAGCCCGGCGGGTTCGGCTGCTGCTCGACGGCCCACCGCTCCCGTGTGGCCGCTGGGCCGTCCACCGGTGCCCGGCTGTACGGGCCGCGCGGCCGTGGTGGTGGCGGCGGTGGCGGCGGTCAGGCGGAGGGGAGTTGGGGGGAGGAGCCGCCGGCGCCGGCGGCCGTGCCGCCGCCGGTCGTGTCGTCGTCGGTGGGCGTCGGGGTCGGTGTCGGTGTGGGGGTCGGCGTCGGGTCCGGGGCCGTGGCGGTCGGGGACGGGGTCGTCGGCTGGGGGCGGGGGCGCGGGGTGGTGGGCTGCGGG
This sequence comes from Streptomyces sp. NPDC004134, assembly GCF_042874195.1. NCBI lineage: Bacteria > Bacillati > Actinomycetota > Actinomycetes > Kitasatosporales > Streptomycetaceae > Streptomyces > Streptomyces sp. NPDC004134. The sequence goes on from NZ_JBIAMS010000007.1 coordinate 155,099, forward strand.
GGGTCCGGGGTGCCGATGGTGCCGCCCGCGTCGGCGGGTTCGCCGGCGCGGGGGGACGGCGACGCCGGGTCGGCCTCGCCGCCGCTCTTCCGGCCCGTAGCGGAGGGGTCCTTCTCGTCGCCGTCGCGCTCCCCGGCGGCGCCCCCGGCGCCGCCCGCCTCGCCGGTGCCGGTGCCGCCGGCCGCGGCGGACGGTGCGTCGTTGACCCGTACGCCGCCGTCGGGCTCGGTGCCGCTGCGGCCCGAGCCGGGGTCGGGGGCGCCGGGCCTGCCGGAGCCGGAGACGGTCATGCACCCGCCGAGCGCCAGCACCGCCAGCGTGGCGGCTGAGATCCGCAGGGCGGCACGGGCTGTCGGCTCAGGCATGGGGAGCCCCTTTCAGGACGTGTCGTACGCTCAACTCCCCAGCGCCCGCGGAGGACACGGGGCGCGTCGCGGGGCGCACCGACCGGCGCGTAGCCGATCCGCGCGCCGTGGGAGCCACCCCGCGAGCCGTGCCCGCGGAACGGATTTGCCAGCCGGCCCACCGGGTGCGTACTCTGGTAGATCGTTTGATCCCATTTGCCCGGCGCCCCACCGAAGCGCGCCGTGTGTGGCGCGTTCCCTTCCCTGCCGTGGCAGACCGCAAGAGGCGGTCCATGTAAATCCGCCACGGAGTCGTGGCGCGTGCCGACGACTGCGGAAGGCTTTTACTCGTTCATGTCTGAAACCCCTGTGCTCGCCCCTGCCCTCGACGAGGCGGAGACGCCCGAGGTGACCGAGATCACCGAGGCGATCGAGACCACCGAGACCACCGAGACCACCGAGACGACCGAGACGACCGAGACCACCGACACCGACGACGCCACCGTCACCGAGGAAACCGCCGTCACCGGCGAGGCCGCCGTCACCGAGGAAACCGCCGTCACCGGCGACGCCCCGGAGGCCGCCGCGCCGACCTTCGGCGACCTCGGCCTGCCCCGCGGCGTCGTGGCCAAGCTCGCGGACTACGGGGTCACCACCCCGTTCCCGATCCAGGCCGCCACCATCCCCGACGCCCTCGCGGGCCGTGACGTCCTCGGCCGCGGCCGTACCGGCTCCGGCAAGACCCTCTCCTTCGGCCTGCCGCTGCTCGCGACCCTCGCCGGCGGCCACACCGACCCCAAGCGCCCCCGCGGCCTCATCCTCACCCCGACGCGCGAGCTGGCGATGCAGGTTGCCGACGCGCTCCAGCCGTACGGCGACGTGCTGCGGCTGTCGATGAAGGTCGTCTGCGGCGGTACGTCCATGGGCCGCCAGATCGGCGCGCTGGAGCGCGGCGTCGACGTGCTCGTCGCCACCCCCGGCCGGCTGCGCGACATCATCGACCGCGGCGCCTGCTCCCTGGACCGGGTGCAGATCACCGTCCTCGACGAGGCCGACCAGATGGCCGACCTGGGCTTCCTGCCCGAGGTCACCGAGCTGCTCGACCAGGTGCCGCCGGGCGGCCAGCGGATGCTGTTCTCCGCGACGCTGGACAAGGGCGTCGGCACGCTCGTCAAGCGCTATCTCGTCGACCCGGTCAGCCACGAGGTGGACCCGTCGGCGGGCGCGGTGACGACGATGACGCACCACGTGCTCGTCGTGAAGCCGCGCGACAAGGCGCCCGTCACGGCCGCCATCGCGGCGCGCAAGGGCCGCACCATCGTCTTCGTACGCACCCAGCTCGGCGCCGACCGCGTCGCCGACCAGCTCCGCGAGACCGGCGTACGCGCCGCCGCGCTGCACGGCGGCATGACGCAGGGCGCCCGTACGCACACGCTGGCGGACTTCAAGGACGGCCGGGTGCACGCGCTGGTGGCGACGGACGTCGCCGCGCGCGGCATCCACGTCGACGGCATCGACCTGGTGCTGAACGTCGACCCGGCCGGCGACCACAAGGACTACCTGCACCGCGCCGGCCGTACGGCCCGCGCGGGCGAGTCCGGCACGGTCGTCTCCCTCGCGCTGCCGCACCAGCGCCGCACGGTCTTCCGCCTGCTGGAGGACGCGGCGGTGGACGCCTCGCGGCACATCATCAGCGGGCGCGGGGCGTTCGACCCGGACGTGGCGCGGATCACCGGCGCGCGCTCGATCGACGAGGTGCAGGCGGACTCGGCCGCCCAGGCGGCCACGGCTGCGGAGCGGGACGTGACGCAGTTGGAGGCCCAGTTGGAGCGGGCCCGCAAGCACGCGGTGGACCTGCGCGCGGAGGCGACGCGGCTGGCGACGCGCGCGGGCGTGACGCCGGAGCAGCCGGCGGAGCCGGTGGCGCAGGACGAGGCGCCGGCGGAGCCGCGGGCGGAGGAGGGCGCGTACGAGGCCCGTACGGACCGCTCCGACCGGGGCGACCGCTCCGAGCGCCCGTACAACCGCACCGGCACCCGGCCCGACCGCCGGGAGCAGCGCTTCCGCTCGTTCGACAGGTCGGGGGACACGCGCCGCAACGACCGGGACGGCAGGGACTACCGCGAGCCGCGGGAGACCCGCGACTACCGCGCCGACCGCCGCGACGACCGCTCCTACGACCGCCGGGACGACCGTCGCGACGACCGTCCGTCGTACGACCGCCGCGACGACCGTTCGTACGGCACCCGTGAGCCCCGCTCGTACGACCGCCGGGACACCCGCCGCGACGACCGCGGCACCCGCCCGTACGACCGCGGCACCCGCTCCTACCCCCGCCGCGACGACCGCGGCGCCGCGCGCCCCTACGACCGCGACAACCACCGCCCCTACGAGCGCCGCGAGTCCGCCGACCGCTCCCGCTTCGGCGGCGACCGCCCGGCCGGCCGCGACCGCCGCGACGGCCGCCCGTACAGCCACGACCGCCGCACCACGGACGACCGGCGTACGGACAAGCCCCGCTGGAAGCGCCAGGACCGCAACAACCGCAAGGGCTGACATCCACCGCATGCGGGCCCCCTCCCCCGGGAGGGGGCCCGCACGCGTTCGCGCCCTCTTGCCGGAACTGCGCGTAGATGCATTGTCACAGCGGGTTGTTAGGCTGTGCGAGCGCAATGCCTCGAGGGGCCCCACACCCTCCGCCAGGAGAAATCCCGTCGGTTCTCACCCAGGAGGGAAACCTTGGCCCGTCACGCTCTCTTACGTTTCTCCCTCCCCGGCGACCACGCCAATGCCGTGGAGGTCCGCTACGAGGCGGACACGGGCAGGTGGCAACTCGTCGTCGCCGACGCGGACACCCCGACCGCGACGCGCACGATGACCGAGACGTACGCGAACCCCTGGGGCCAGCACGTCGCCGTCGTCCACGACGATCCCGCCGACCGCATCCGCCTTTACACACATGGGGAACTCGCCGCCGAGCCTCCCCTCCCCGACTCCGCCACCTGGCCCGCCACCACCGGCCTCCAACTCGGCCGCGCCGGCACCACCACCGGCTGGACCGACCCCATGACGGCCGCGGTCGACGAACTCCGGACCTACACCGGAGTCCTCTCCGGCAGCGACCTGACCTTCATCAGCGTTCCCAGGGAGGACCCGGCGTCTGACCGCCTCCCACCCGCGGCCCCTCCCACCCCAGGGAGGGGCCGCGCCCCGCCCGCCAGGGGATATCCGCTCGGGGGCACGCCGGGGTCCGGGCTATGCTGGCCGGGCGGGCCGCTAGCTCAATTGGCAGAGCACCGGACTTTTAATCCGTTGGTTGTGGGTTCGAGTCCCACGCGGCCTACCGCTTGAGCCCAGGTCAGCGCGCATATGCCCTGGGCTCTCCTGCGTTTTTGGCCGGTCGGAGATCGATTGCCGGCCCACTGCTGGCCCGAACGTCCCGAGATCGCACGTTTGGCCGCGCCACCCGTAGAGGCCAGGCATACAGCCCTGTGCGCGCGTTCTCCGCGTGCGAAGAACACAGATATTGACAAACCCCTGCAGGTCGAACTCGCCTCCACCTCCACCTCCGCTTGCGCGGGAAGCATGCGGGTCACGTCACCCACGCGAAGATCACCATGGGGCCAACCCCGCGGGCGCAGGGAGCACCGCAGGCCACCCGACCACGGACACTTCAAAGAGGGACCAACCCCGCGGGCGCGGGGAGCACGACGTTCCCGGTGATCATCGGGCCCATGCGGCGGGACCAACCCCGCGGGCGCGGGGAGCACTCCACGACGAGCAGCTCCAGGCCGCCGATCTGGGGACCAACCCCGCGGGCGCGGGGAGCACGCCGGGTTCGAGGGGCTGGTGCGGTCGCTGTTGGGACCAACCCCGCGGGCGCGGGGAGCACGCCGAGCAGTCCGCGAGCAGCAGGAGCCGCTCGGGACCAACCCCGCGGGCGCGGGGAGCACGCCGCCGTCTTCGCGTCCCCGCCCCGCACGAGGGGACCAACCCCGCGGGCGCGGGGAGCACGCCTGTTGGTCCGCGTCAGGCTCTCCGCTGAAGGGACCAACCCCGCGGGCGCGGGGAGCACGCCGTCAACTTCCCCACCGAAATAGAGCAACGGGGACCAACCCCGCGGGCGCGGGGAGCACAAGGAAGCTCTTCCAGATGGGGCCCTTTCCCTGGGACCAACCCCGCGGGCGCGGGGAGCACACATGCGCATCCTCGGGAGCGTCTACCGACTCGGGACCAACCCCGCGGGCGCGGGGAGCACCCGAGCGGGCATGCGATGTGGAGGCGACGGAAGGGACCAACCCCGCGGGCGCGGGGAGCACCACCGACACCCCGGCAACGGCATCACGGGTGAAGGGACCAACCCCGCGGGCGCGGGGAGCACTCCCAGTCAAAGTCGAATGGCCCTGGCACGAGGGGACCAACCCCGCGGGCGCGGGGAGCACCGCGTCCCGAACAACCTCCAGGTCCACATGGCGGGACCAACCCCGCGGGCGCGGGGAGCACAGCACCCAGTCCGTGCGCGTCTGGCCGGAGGAGGGACCAACCCCGCGGGCGCGGGGAGCACGTGACGTTCACCAACACCGGGACGGGCGAGTCGGGACCAACCCCGCGGGCGCGGGGAGCACTCTGGCCGGTCGGTCAAGGAGTCCGGGCGGGAGGGACCAACCCCGCGGGCGCGGGGAGCACCTGGCGCTACAGTCCTTCACTGCCCGGGCTTCGGGACCAACCCCGCGGGCGCGGGGAGCACGGGGCCCGCACCGAGTCGGCCGGCCGGGAGTTGGGACCAACCCCGCGGGCGCGGGGAGCACAGACGCCCACGATCTCGCACTGAAGACCGCCGAGGACCAACCCCGCGGGCGCGGGGAGCACGATGGGAGCACGACCTGCCATCTTCCCGGCGCGGGACCAACCCCGCGGGCGCGGGGAGCACGGGACGTGGCAGCGCAAAGCCCGGTACCACTGGGGACCAACCCCGCGGGCGCGGGGAGCACGGGACGTGGCAGCGCAAAGCCCGGTACCACTGGGGACCAACCCCGCGGGCGCGGGGAGCACCGTGCCACCGCGGCCACGAGCCCGGAGTAGTCGGGACCAACCCCGCGGGCGCGGGGAGCACTGTGTGCAGCCAACGGCGTTGTACCCGGGTGAGGGACCAACCCCGCGGGCGCGGGGAGCACTACTGCCGGCTGAGCCTGCACCCCGGCCGCGAGGGACCAACCCCGCGGGCGCGGGGAGCACGCCTCCCGCTTCAGCGTCCCGGTGACCGTCCCGGGACCAACCCCGCGGGCGCGGGGAGCACCGGCGGGGCCAACTACGGGACGGAGCTGCATCGGGACCAACCCCGCGGGCGCGGGGAGCACTACCACTTGCCCTTGTAGCGGCCCAGGACGCCGGGACCAACCCCGCGGGCGCGGGGAGCACGTCTCGTGGTGCACCCCGAGTTCCCCGGCGTAGGGACCAGCCCCGCGGGCGCGGGGAGCACGCCGCCGCCCCGCGGGCTGTGCCGGGCGCAAAGGGACCAGCCCCGCGGGCGCGGGGAGCACGGTTGATGCGGGTTGCCATGCACTCGCCTTTCGGGACCAGCCCCGCGGGCGCGGGGAGCACTCTTCACGACCTGCGGTGATACTGCACCACGCTGGGGTTTCGCATGAGTTTTGAAGCTCTTCGCATCAGGGGCAAACGGGCTATAGCGGCCATGTAGGTTCTAGTGGCCGAAGCGGCGCCGTTTGGAGGCTTTGCTCCAGCCTTGGGTGCGGGTTGAAGGCTGGGGTGGGGCCGCTGGGCGGTGGATGAGGGTCAGGCCCTCGTGGTCCACGGGGTGCCATTTGTGGTCGTGGGTGAGGAATGTGAAGCCCTGTTCGTTGTTCGTGGTGTGGGCCAGTAAGGCTCGGCCCTGTCCTGCGTAGGTGCGTATCTCTTCCCAGAGGGTCTCTCGGATGCGTGCCGACGGATTGCCGATGAAGACGCAGGGGGAGATTTCAAGAAGCCATCGGGTGAGGAAGCCGCGTAGTCCTGCAGGGCAGTTCGTCAGCACGATGACGGTCACCAGTGCATCTCCTCGCCGTAGTTGTAGCCTGCGGCAACTTCTTGATCGCCGTCGGACTGCAGAGTGACCTTGTCGACGAGCGGGTCCTGGGTTTCGACGGTTGCCCTTGGCATCAACAGCAGTTTGATGTCTTCGACGCAGCGGTCGAGAAGTTGCGACCTGCGGATGTGCTCGCGCAGGGCGCGGCGGGTACGGGGGCCGATGTCTTGTTCGTCCTCGGCTGCGATGTCGAAGGCGAGGGGGATGCCGATCTCGGTCTTGTAGAGGTCGGCGATGTCGAGGACGAAGGACAGTTCGTGGCCGGAGTGGACGAAACCGAGGCCGGGACTGCATCCCAGGGCGGCGACGATGGCGTGGGAGATCCCGTACATGCACTGGGCGGCGGCGGTGACGGCCTGGTTGACGGGGTCGCCGCTCGTGAAGTCGCCCGGTGTGTAGCGTCTGCCGTGCCAGGGGACGTCTGTGCGCTCGGAGTTCGCCCGGTAGCAGGCTTTGACTCGGGTGCCTTCGTGGCCGAGGAGTTCCTGGCGCGTGAGACCGCTGGGGTCTTCGTCCGGAAACCGAAGCCGGTACATGGCGCGTGCGACTTGGAGTCGGGTGCGGCGGTTCGCCCACTGGGTGGCTTGGGCTTCTACGAGGGCTGAGGAGCGGGTGAGGGCGCGGCCGGCGGCGTAGTAGCGCACTCCGTGTTCGCCGATCCAGACGGCACCGGCGCCGGTGTCTCCGAGGAGGGCCATCGCCTGGTGGGTGATGCGCGTGCCGGGGCCGAGCAGGAGTGTGCCGATGGTGGCGGACGGGATGTGGGTGGTGCCTTCGGTGTCCGTCGCGGTGATCGCGCTGTCTTCGCGGTGGACTACGCAGCGTTCGAGGTAGACGAAGGACAGGCGGTCCTTGACGCGGGTCAGTTCCCGTGGGGAAGTGGCGCCGCGGCGGCCGATGGTGCTCATGCGGGTTACCCGGCGGGGGCGAGCGTCATCAGCCCGCAGCCGTATGCCTTGGCTTTTCCCAGGCCCTGGGTAAGGGTGCGCCGTAGGGCTTCGGGATCGGTCACGGTCAGCCGCCCGTCGTACGTGACCGTGGTTAGCTGGACGGGCGGACTTCCGGGCTTCTTGGTGAAGCGCAGGTTTCGCTTGTCACGGATGACGAGTTGCAGTTCGTCGCCCTCCGGCAGTACGCGCTTTTGCCGGGGTTTCTCTTGAATGGTGAATCCGGATTGTTCCTGGCGGGTGACGAGCCACGCAGTCTGATGCCGGGGTGTCATGTGCGCGGTGCGCTTGGTCGGCTCGTCGTCCTTGCGGCGGATGTGGTGCACCGGGTTGGCGGTGAGTCTGAAGTTCCAGGTGCTGTCCGCGGTGAGGCGGTTCAGGAACGTGCCGTAGTCGTAGGTCTGCCAGCCTGGGGTATCGGCTGTCGGCCAGCCGGCCTGTTCTACGAGGTGGGTCATGTCGGGGCGCGCGGGGCTGACGACGTAGAGGACGGTGTCGGCCGGGTTGTTTCGGTCGACGCGCCACAGGGGGCGAGGGCCGGTGCTGGTATGGGGTGGTGGGTCGGCGAAGGACATGGCGACGGCCGCGTGCAGTCTGTGCGGGGAGCCGAGCAGATGGCGGCCCTCGCGGCGGGCGGTGTTGAGGCGGAAGCGGGTCAGGAACATCAGAGCTGTCCGAGTCCGTGGGTGGGGTCGTGGGCAGGCACGTGCGCAGGCGCGGGGAGATCCGGTACCGGCACCGTTTCGGTGACCAGGTCGCGCAGCCCGTACTGGCGGTGGCGCGGGTCGTAGGTGATCGGCTGGTCGCGGAGGTGCTGCTCGGGTGCTTGGCCTGGCGGGCTGTCAAGCTGGAGCGCTAGACGGATACCGGGAACTGCCCGCTCGCGGTACGGCTGGGACGCCTGCCAGGGTGTTGTGCGTAGGGCCTGGGCGAGGTCGGTGTCCTGGTGAACGCCGAGGTCGATGGGGGATGAGGGTGGGCAGGAGCGGCGGCCGAGGTATGGCAGGAACGCCGGTTCGCGGACGGCTGCGTGCAACTGGTCGATGAGGTCGTGCTCGCCTTCGACGCCGGCGACGAAGACGGCGTCGGCGAGGTAATAGCGTTCCGACAAGGGCATGGCCTTGCCTGACAGCGGGTGGTGCGCTGTTTGGAAGTCTCTGATGCGTGTGCCGGGCTGGTCGGTGCGTACCCCGAAGCGCAGGGCGGCCAGGTCGGAGAGGTCGGCCTCGCGGGGACGGCCTTGAGCGGCGGCAAGCAGGCCGAGGACCCCGCTCTTGGTGGGCTGGTTCTCGGTGGTGCGGCGAGTGAAGCGGGCGGATGAGCCCCATGCCTGGAGCGGGCCTGCGAGCCGGAGCAGGAGCACGCTCACGCCCCGGACTCCAGCCGCTCGGCGACGGCCTGGCCGACCGCCTCGACCAGTTCTCCCAGCCGCATGCCGGGACCGAGTGGTACGAGCGCTTCGGTTTCCTGCCCCACCCGCATGATCCAGGTGTGGTCGGCGGCTGCCACACCGTATGCCCCTTCCAGTTCCGGCACGTAGGTGGCGAGCCGCTCGCAGGCGGTGCGCAGGAACCCGTCGTCGGAGGACGCAGGTACGACGGCCCGTTCGAAGGCGGCGACGAAGCTGATGGGCCTCTTGGTCCGCAGCTTGACGATCACCGCGCTCGGGAGCGTGTGATTGCCGAAGGTGTTGATCTTTCCCGTGGGCAGGGAGGTGACGAAGGCTTCGAGGAAGGCTTCGACCGCACGGCGCACCGGAGTCGTCGGTTCCTCGTCCTCGCGCAGTCCCGCGCCAAGATTGGTCTGCAGCAGATCGGCGTCGAGTGCCGCGTAGCGGTACAGAGTGGCGGAGTTGAAGTCGATGACACCCATCATTCCGGCGCCGGTCTCGGCTTCTTTGTTGCGATCGTCGACCGCGGTGTAGAAGTCCGATTCGTTGTCGACACGGTGCACGCTCAGGGCGTGTGCGACCTGGGTGGCGGCGTCGACGTTGAGATCGGTGGCATCGGCGACCATGCGACCGAACAGGGCGATGTCGACCGAGTGCCGGGTATCGACGAGCTGCTTGGCCCGCGCCTTGTTGCCCTTGTCCTTGAAGAACTCCTTGAGGAGTTTGATGTCGGCCTTGTCCGTGCTGCCTTCTGCCGTGAGGTGAGCCAGGGCGTCGAGTTGCGCGGCGCTGAGAAACATCAGGTACAGCGACTCCGGTGCCGGATCCGGTTCCCCTTCCTTCTGCTTGCGCTTGGGGACCTCGACTTTCGAACCGGTGGCAGTCCGGAGGGTCTCGGCCGCCAGCTCCTCCGCTTGTCCGCGGTCCAGCGAGGGGTCGAGATCCATGAGCCGTTCGCCGAGCGCCTCAGCGACCTTCTTGGTACGCACACCGCGCTCCAGCGGATCAAGCAGGTCGCCGAACTGCTCCCGAGTGGCCCGCTTCCACGCCTGGCTGGAGACACGGGCGCGCTGGACACCGCCATACGTCGCGGTCTTGGGCGAGCCGGTGTCGTCCCTGTTGAGGTTGCTGGGCGGCACTGTCTGCAGGATGTGGATATCGACAATCGTTCGGCTCACAATGCTGTGCTCCAATCGGTGGGAAGAAGAAGGGCGCCTGCCATGAACGCCCGGTGCTCGATCACGCTTACGAGGCAGAGGGCTTCGTGCGGGTCAGGCCGGCGAGGTGAAAGTCCCGGCCCCAGGCGCGACGGACCAGGGGGGCCTTGCCGGATTGCTGCCATCGGTAGAGCTGGTCGGCCAGCAGCCCGTAGTCAAGGGGCACGGCCTCTCGACGGAGCAACAGGACGATCTCGCGCAGCCGCTGGGCCAGGACTCCCGGTGTCCCGGCGGTCCCGGCTCGGACCAACCGCCGGCGGAGGGGCTCGTTGAGTTCGGCAGGGGGCGTGCGACTGCCGTTGCCTTGGGCACCGGACGCGGCCGGCGGAGTCTTCCCGTTGCCCTGGGTCATCATCAGCTCACGAACGGCCCAGCCGAGCCCGCGCCCTCTTACGTGCATGCCGGTGTCCCGGTGACCCTGCTGGTGCAGAGCCCACAGCGTGAGGCACAGGTGCAGGGACTGCTCCGCGCGGTCGAGGTCAAGGCCGCGGCGCTCACCTTCTCGTAGCTCGGCCAGTTCCTCGATGCCCGTCATTCCCCACAGGTCGGGCACATCCAGGATCGGACGCCCAGCACCGCGCCGAAGCCGGGCCAGCGTGGCCACCGCGGCGGGAGCGTCTTCTCGATAGCCGTGTTGCAGCCTGCGGATGTACCGGTCGGCGGTGGAGCCAACCATGCGGAGAGGGCCGGCCTGACCGGTCGTCTCAGGCTGGGGAGGGGGCGTCGTCACTGGGTAGCTCCAGGAGGTCGTCGCTAGTGGCATTCCGGTCGTGCCGTACCGGAGTCCCGGCGCCGTGCGGCCGCGGCGGGCAGTGCGGAGTTGAGCCGGGCCCGGAACCACAGATCTGCCTGAGTGTCGTCGAGCCAGCGGGTGCCGCCTTCCGGCGTGTCCACGAACCGGCCCTCGGCCGCAGCCGGGCCGGCGGTGTCCAGGAGCCGGCGGCCGAGATCGCGGACGATCTGGTCGACGGTCACCTGCCAGTCGTCCCGGGAACGCAGCGGGTCGCTGCTGAGACGCAGCTCGCCCAGCCACTGGCGGTACGGGCCGTCCAAGGCCGCGTAACCGAGGTCCTTGGCGGTATCTGTCGGCGCTCCGGGGTCCGCGCCGACCGCGCGGGCGAGGTTCCCGGCCAGATGCCCAAGCGCGCGCACGGCATTGTCGGCATCGTCGACCGCGTCCACGGCGGCCCGGCCGTACTCGGGGCGTTCGGCATGCAGAACCACGACGGGCAGGAGTACCGCGTCGTCCACGATCTCGTCGATGACGGATTGCTGGGTCCCGTAGAGGGCACCCACCGTGCGGGTCCGCAGGAGATGCAACCGGGGCAGGAAGTCCTCAACGGCCAGGCGGGACAGCCACTCGATCACCCGTGGCGGCAGAGATCGCTCGGCTCCCTGACGCTGCTCGGCCGCCTCGCGCCCCCGCCCCCGATCACCGAGTAAGGCTGCCAGGCCGCGCCAGGCGGCCCGACCGGGGTCGTGTAGCCGCGGTAGGTAGACGGGACTTTTCCCCAGCTTCTTCTCCTGAGGCTCACTGCGGCGCCAACCCGTCATGGGCTCCCTGTGGTGCATACCGTGCTGCGCAAGGGGATCGCCGTAGGAGAGGACGGCCCCGGTGATGCCGTCGCCCGCGTCGTGCAGTCGCACTCTGCGCGACTGCCAGGTGTACAGGTCTCGAGGGCCACACGGGCGCGGATCGTCCGGGTCCGCCTCGATGGGCGCGGGCCCCAGCGGCGGGCGTCGCCACACCGGCCGATCCTCCGCGTCGGTGCGAAGGAAGTCGTTGTCGGCGCTGATGAGGTTGAGCAGCAGCGTCTCGCGCAGCGTGTTCCCTTCCGCGTAGACGCCGCCGAGATTCCCCGCCCAGCCGACGCCCAGCGGGTATCCCTTGCCGCCCTTGACCCGGGGGTCGCCAACGGCCCCGGATTTGATACCGGAGACGTCGAAAGCGTGGATGTGGACCAGCCAGCGCGCAGCCTCGGCGTAGCTCAGCTTGCCTGGGCCCGGGTGCCTCATGCTGAAGAACGGATCGCCGTTGGGCACGTCGGCCACGATCCGGTTCAGCGGACCCATCTCGCCCTTTTCCGTCCGCAGATCACCGACCTGGTAGAAGGGGTGGTCAGGGTGAAGGAGGTCGAACCGGTCCCGATGCCGGTCGAGGTAGCCGGGTACGGTGGCGAAGGGATCGCCCGACTCCCACAACTCCCCCCAGCCCTCGATATCCGCCGGACCGTCCACCGCATCGTGCAGGATCGCCAACAGCAGGCGCAGCAGCGCGAATTCCTGCGTCGGCACATCGCCGACCAGCCGCCGTACAGACCCCGCCGATACGAAGATCTCCCGTAGGGACAGTTCCTCGCAAGAGCCGTCGAGGCGCTGCACCGGGAGCCACGGCCGGGATACCAGGTCGAAGGAAGACACGGAGTCGATCACCCTTGTATCGCGTGCACCTGCCGGTGTGACCAGCAGGCCGTCGTGTTCGCTGTAGGTGAGGTCGTAGCCTGCCAGCCGGGTCTGACATTTCTCGTCCAGGACGAGGACCAGTTCCCCGGCCAGCCACGGGCACTCCTTGATCTGCCACGTCTCCACGCAGAACTTCTCCAACTCCGCGATGGCACGGTCAGCGCTCCAGGGCTTCGAAAAATGCCAAGGCAGACTCAGTGCGCTCGCCGCTGCAGCTTTGGCAGCCGCGGGCGTCGGCACGGTGTGCTCAGCCAGCTCCAGACCACCGCGCCCGCGATCCAGCCACGGAAGGGTGGTCAACACCCCGTCGCCGCGGCGCTGCACCACCAGGACCTCGATGCTTTCCTCGCTGTCACGCACCTGGGCCCGGCCTGCTCGCGTTTCATCCGCATCCCCCACACCCGCGTCGATCCAGCCGATCACGGGCCGGCCCGCACGTCGCACCGGCCCCAAGCGGTACACATCCGCACTCTCCCGCTTCCCGGCAAGCAACGCCCGATAGCCGGTGCGGTACTCCGCCAGCGCAGACGCCCACTCCGGTGGGCCCACGGGGTCCTCGCCATAGACCGCCTGCACGAGCGGGCTGATGTCCTGCGGCAACCGCAGCGGGTGGCCCGAAAACAGATGAGGGCGAAGAACCGCCAGCGTACGCAACAGCAAGTGCTGGCCCTCGTATACCTGAACCGAACCCTTGCCTGGGCGCGGTGGGTCATGCTGCCAGTCGACCCCCGTCACCAGGCAACGCGGCGAGCGCAGCGCAGCCGGCCTGACGCGGGGATGACGGTGCGTACGCCCCAGGCGCTGAAGGACCAGATCAATCGGCGCCAGATCTGTGACGAGCAGATCGAAGTCGACATCGAGTGACTGCTCGATCACCTGGCTCGCCACTACGACATGCGGCCCACCGGGGCGGTCGCCGTCCCTGCCGAACAACCGCAGCAACTCGGCGTCCTTACGCGCCCGATCAGCGGCCGTGAAACGGGAATGGGCCACGATCACCTTGCCGGCCCCGAAACGCTCACGAAGCCGCTCCGCCGCCTCCTGCACCCGATCGACGGTGTTGCGCACGACAAGCGCACAACCGCCGTCCCGGAGCTCATACTCCAAACGGTCGACCAGAACCCCGAGATCATCGTCCAACGCCTCGACCGTAATCTCGCTGTGCCGGTCGACCGCGGCCGACGGACACGTGAAGGAGACCGCGCCCTCCCGTGAAACGGCCGCCACCACCGGATACGCCTCGCCCGGCACGTTCGTAAGCGCCGCGGCCGCACCCGAGTACGCTGCCGCCAACGCCTGACGCCGACCGGCCGGCAAGGTCGCAGACAACATGATTACCGGCACCCGGAAGGCCCCAAGCCACTCCAGCGCCCGCTCCAGATACGTGCTCATGTAGGCGTCATAGGCATGAACCTCATCGATGATGACGACCTTGCCCGCGAGCGCCAGATGGCGCAGCGCCAAGTGACGACTCTTCAGCGCGGCAAACAACACCTGATCGATCGTCCCCACAGCAAACGACGCCAACAGCCCCTTCTTCCGCCCCCGCAACCACTGGTGCGCGAGCAGGCTGGCCGGGTTCTCCCTGCGCCCTGCACCGGGAGCGCCGATACGCTGCACGCCGTCGTCATCCACCGCGGTAACGGCACGGCCTCCCCTTCGCAGCAAGCCCGCCCAGGTGTCGTTGAGTGCGGCCTTCGCATGAGCCAGGAACACCGACGACGGGCCGTCATCTGGGGGCAGGTGATCGAGCCACGCCAACAGCCGGGTGAACATCGCATCCCCGGTGGCCCTGGTCGGCAGCGCCACCATGCAGCCGCCGGCTCCGCTACGCGCTGCCAGGACCTCCGCTGCTGCGAGTGCTGCCTCGGTCTTGCCGTCCCCCATGGGAGCTTCGATGATCATGAGCCCGGCGGGATCCATCTCCCGCGCGGTTCGCACGGCCTCCTCTTGCACCGGACGCACCGCGGAGCCCTGGGGAAGTGCGAAGCGGGAGCGGAACAGTTCGTCAATCGCCTCCCGCGGTTCGTCCGGCTCCCACGGGGTGGGCAGATCAAGCCCTCGCCACGCCGCCTCCAGGCGCTCCTGGGCACTGCCGAGACCCTCCTCGTCGAGCGAGTAGGGAAACAGTTCGGCGGAACTGGCTATCCAGTCGGCCACGATCACCAACCCTGTCAGAGCCACCTGCGCAGGCTGCGCCAACTTGACGCCACGCCAGCCACTGAGGCGCCTATCGGCTCCCGCGAACCGCGCGCAGGCATCCAGCAACTCGTACTGCACGGCCCTCCACGGACCGGCGGCCGAACCCCCGGTCCGCAACAGGTGAGGACGCAGCTCAAGGTCATGAAGCCTCTGATGGCTGGGCGGTACACCGTGATGTCCACCGACAACGACCGCGAGCTGACCGCTGGCACGGTACGACCACGCATGCTGCTCAAAGAGCCACTCCTGCAGCAGCAGTTGCCCGGCGATCCCGTGGGGCGCGAGCTTGCGATCGTCCCCCAACTGCTGCCGGCTCGGCATATCCAGGCCCTCGTCACGCATGGCCTGAGCCAGGGGTTCGCTTTGACAGGCAAAGGCGGGCGTGGCCTTGCCGATGTCGTGCGACGCCGCCATCCAGACCGCCAGCCGACGCCCGTCCTTCAGGCCCTCGGGCAGTCCTTCAGAGACCAACTCCCTGACGCTGCGAGGCAGCCACCCATCCCACAGTCTTCCGGCGACCCCTCCGGAGTCCCCCATGTGGCGGAAGAGCGGAAGCCAGCCATCGGTCCGGCGATCACTCTTCCCCCAGATCACCCGTGCAGCGGCAGACAGGCCGGAGAAAGCATCGTCAGCGGCTTGGCGACCCCGATTCATCCACGCATTCGATCCCATCAGCCATCACATCGGGCGGTAGAGGCAGAAATTGTTCGAACTTGACCGATCTGGCCGGACCTTGGCTCTGAACACGGTCGTACCCAGCGGGGACGAGGACCGCCCCGCGGGCGCGGGGAGCACGGTGCCGACCACAGGACCATCCACCGGATCGAAGTGCCATTCCCGCGTTTGCGGGAGCACCACTCGGCCGGGTCCCGGTCAGCTTTCGACTGAGGACCATCCCCGCGTTCGCGGGGAGCACCAGCGCGTCTTCACCACGACCCAGTCGGTGATGGGACCATCCCCGCGTTCGCGGGGAGCACGGAATGCAGAGCGTGGACTTCACCAACGCCGGGGGGTCATCCCCGCGTTCGCGGGGAGCACAGGAGGCCGGGGATGGGACGCCCCCAGCAGCCGGGGCCATCCCCGCGTTCGCGGGGAGCACGAGCAGCCGTCCGCCGGGCACCCGCAGCCCACGGGGCCATCCCCGCGTTCGCGGGGAGCACGATTGCCTCATGCGGCCGTAGGGGGGCGCGTAGGGGCCATCCCCGCGTTCGCGGGGAGCACGTACGCCCGCGGTGGCTGTTCACCCAGGCCCGGGGGCCATCCCCGCGTTCGCGGGGAGCACTCGTACCTCCGCACCGACACGGAGGTCGCGCCGGGGCCATCCCCGCGTTCGCGGGGAGCACGTTTCCAGCGCCTTGAGCGACACCCCCGCAGAGGGGCCATCCCCGCGTTCGCGGGGAGCACATGGCCCTCGCCGAATACCGCGACACGTACTGGGGGCCATCCCCGCGTTCGCGGGGAGCACGCTGCGTGGCCTGCAGTTTTTCGTCGATCCTGCTGGGCTCTCAAGCACTTGCGTGGATTAGTGCATATATAGTGTGAATGGCAATTAATCGGGATCAAGTCCCTGGGTGGGGGAAGTTTGCCTTGGCATGATCCGCCTTCTTGCACAGGGGCTCACCCCAAGGCGCCGAGACCGGGCAAGCCGAACGTACCGGCTCCTGCCGCACCCGCGCCCCCGATTCTGCCCCCGAAGCAGCAGGCTAAGGAAGGACGGGAGCTGGCCGGTCCCGTTACTGGTTTGCGGCGTTGATGCGGTCGATGTGCGGCTCTGCAGTGGAGTCCGAGGATGTGGGTTTGGTCGTCGCTGAGGGCGGCGAAGGCGCGAAGCACTGGCTCGGGTGCTCAGCGAGCTGAAGAACTGCGGCGTCGTCGACATCCTGATGCTCGTCTGCGGCGGACTCAAGGGCCTATCAGATGCGGTCGGCGCCGTCCGGCGGGCCGCCGCCCGGCCGCACGGCCTGCGCGGGAGCATCAGCGGCCGACCGGCCCTGCCCGGGCCGATAACCCCCGGGGCAATCCTGAAACGAGGGATCCATCGTGTCCTTGCATGCCCGGAGTTCTTTGCGGGCTGTGCCTCCCCTTCCACGACGGCATCGTCGTAGGCGACGCGTACTTCGCCTCACCAGAACCGGACGCGCCACCGCGGCTGCAGATCACTTTCGCCTCCACCGGCAGCGCGGACAACTACGCCATCCACCGCGACCGGTTAGATCGACGCGGTCGCACTCAGCTTCCTGGACCACGGCACCTTCCACCGACGCGACGAAGCCCACAACACCGCCCCCAGCGACAGGCGGTACGGGACGTATGGCAAGTACCACCGCCCCGGCGGCCACCCTGGGAGGGAGCCGTTACGACCGGGCTGTACGCCGCCTGGAGCGCTCGACCCGGGATCTGGTTCCCCTGGCGCCTGGGCTGCGGCCGAGCACACAAGCCCCCCGGCCTGCTGGCGCACCCGACTCCCGTACAGCAGGCCCCGCGTAGTGCGGCCTGCCGCCGCTGAGTTCCCGCCCTATCCCGTGCACCGCGGTCTCCCGCGCCTCATGCTGAAGGAGTCCACCTCATCTCGACCGATCCCTTCAACGACCTCCACCTTGCCCAGACGTGACGGTTCTCCCACGCCACCTCGCTGGCCCCGGCCGGACGGATCTTCGTACGGCCTGGCCCTTTCCTGTCGATGGTGGGTGGACACTGCACCAGCGCGACGCAGCGACGGCCTACACGATCAGCCCGTGCCTTCGCGTATGGGCCTGCTTCGTTGCCGAGCCCCAGATGGGCGGCGAGGAACTGTGGACTGCCGGCTTGAACACGGTCCCGTTCGGCGAGACGCCCTGGCGGATCACCTTCGAACACTGCCACGCGCGTCGACCTGGCACCTGGCTGGACCGTATCCAGCCCGACTGCAGCCACAACTCGCCATGAATCTGTGCGTGCGTGAGGGCGTTGCGGTACCGGTACTCCGCTTCGCGCTCACCGGCATGAGTGTGCTTCCCAGGCCACTCTCGTTTCTCCGACCCTTGGGTTGGCTGCCGTCATCCCATGTGGAGGGGGTCTCTGTCGGCTCGCTGCTGGCCGAATGCCCCGGGACTCCCCCGGACCACGTCGGCTGTCGGCGGACTGGGAGGCAGCCGGTTAGCATGATGACCAGGGAAAAGTGGCGGTGCCCAGCACTGGGTAGCATCCACTGGGAATCGGTAGTACCCGCCAAACTCGGAAAATCTGCCCACGTCGGCCCCCGCAAGGGTCTCCGGCGTGGGCTTCGGAACGGGCCAAGAGGCGGAGGACGGGGAGCGGCAGTCAGGGAGCCCGCGGACAGGCGCGTGCGCCGGCCGCAGACGACGTACGACCACCGGTCCGCCGACTTCATCGTTCCCCCACGAGCGCGGTCATAGGTGATGAGAGGGCCGTTCGGCCCATGCCGCCCATAACGACGCCGTCAGTATGTTCACGCCTCACCGCACCAGGGGGATCCATGTCCTATCCGACTCCGCCGCAACAGCCCTACCAGCCCTATCCGCCGCCGCCCCCGCCCATGCCGAACGGCGGTGGCCCCCCGCCGTCGGGCAACCGGCGGGCGGTGCAGATCACCGGTGTCGTCGTCGGCGTGTTCGCCGCCTTCGGGATCGGTGCCGCCGTGGGCGCCGCGGCTGCCGGGGGCGACGGCGGGAACGAGGCGAAGCCCGCCGCGACCGTCACCGTCACCGCCGGTCCCGGCGCCAAGGGCGACGGCGGCGGGGACGCGCAGAAGGCCGACGACGCGGCGGAGGACAAGCAGCCGGGCGACGGCAGCTTCACGCTCACCGAGACCGCCGTGTACGACACCGGTATCGAGGTGGTGCTGTCCGGCTTCGAGCGGGCCACCTCCAGCGAGTACGCGGCCCCGGCGAGCACCCCCTACGTGAAGTTCAACCTGAAGATCACCAACGGCTCGGACAAGCGCCTGGACCTCAACGGCCTCCTCGTCGACTGCCAGTACGGCGACCAGGGCCGCAGCGGCGAGCAGATATTCGACGACGGCCTGGACACCCCGACCACCCACCTGCGCCCCGGCCGCTCCATCGACGTCCCCACCGGCTGCGAACTCCCGACGAGCGAGAGCTACGCGCAGATAGAGGTCACCCCGGACTGGGAGTCCGAGACCGCCATCTTCGCGGGCGAGATCGACTGAGCCGCCCCCTACCCTGATCTCCCCATGACCCGCACCGAGTACTACGACGACCCCGCCGCCCCCGAGCCCAACAGCCTCGTCGCCGCCGCCTCCGCCGTGGTGACCGACGACGGTGGCCGCATCCTGCTCCAGCGCCGCCGTGACAACGGCCTGTGGGCGCTGCCCGGCGGCGGGATGGACCTGGGCGACTCGCTGCCCGGGTGCGCGGTGCGGGAGGTGCGGGAGGAGACGGGGCTCGACGTCGAGGTGACGGGGCTCGTCGGCACGTACACCGACCCGCGGCACGTCGTCGCGTACAGCGACGGGGAGGTACGGCGGCAGTTCAACGTCTGCTTCACCGCCCGCGTCGTCGGCGGGACGCTCGCGCTCTCGGAGGAGTCGACGGAGCTGCGGTTCGTCGAGCCGGGTGAGCTGGACGAGCTGCCGATGCACCACACCCAGCGACTCCGGCTGCGCCATTTCCTGGAGCACCGGTCCACGCCTTACCTGGGATAGGTCACCCGATGGGGATGTACAACCGCCTGGGCGCGGACCTGACGTGCCCGCGGTGCGGCGAGCAGTGTGCGGCGGAGATCGAGTTTCGGTTCGGTCTGCTCGACCTCCGCCGGTACGCAGTCGGCGATGCCGTCGACTGGGGCGTGAAGGGGCTGCGCCACCCCAGGACCCGGCCCCCGGACGGCACGTACGCCGGCGAGGGATACGCCGAGTGCCAGTCCTGCCGCAAGGACTACTTCGTGCTCATCCGGGTCGAGGCGGACCGGATCGTCTCGGTCGAGGCGGACCCGGCCAAGCCCGGTCACCTCCCGCCTACTTCGGGGTGATCACCACCGTCACCGTGCGGTTCTTCGCGTCCTCGGGGTACGGGGCCTCTCGCTGGTCCGCGCTTGAGGTCGTGAACGCCGTCAGGGGTTCGCCGCTCGCCGCGCTCAGTTCGCGGGCCGCGATCAGGGCGCGCCACAGCGCCAGCACCGAGCCGCCGCTGCGGGGGGCGTCGGGGACCGTGGCCGCGTGGCCCCGGACGGCGATGCGGGCGTCCAGTCGGGTCAGGTGCCGGCCCAGGGTCGCGAGGCGGGTGGCGCCTTCGGGGGTCAGTTCCGCGCCTTCGGAGAAGACCCCCTCCGCGAAGACCACCTCCACGGAGCCGCCCCGTACCCGCGGGCGGATGCCGGGGGAGCGGAGGGTTGCCGCCAGCGCCTCGGCCGCTTCCTCGCGGCGGGTCTCCTCGCCCGCACGGTCCGCCTCCTGTGCCGCCTGCAGTTCCTTCCGTACGCGCTCCTCGATCTGCCGCTCCGTCGGCGCCGCGCGCTCCGTACCGCCCTGGCGCCCCGGTTCCCCGTCCCCCGTCAGCGCCACCGCGCCCGTCGCCACCACCGCCAGCGCGCAGACCGCCGCGACCAGCGCCGTGCGGGTGCGGTGGCGGGCCAGGGAGGCCCGGGGGCCGTCGGCGGTGAGGCGGGTGATGCGGGAGAGGCCGGCCTGGGCGGCGGGGTGGGCGGGGTGGCGGGTCCGCAGGCGGCGCCAGTAGGTGGCGGCGGCGTCCAGTTCGCCGCGCTGGGCGTGGACGCGGGCGAACAGGTCCAGGACCTCCGGGCGTTCGCCCACCGTGCGGGCGTCCCTGGCCTCCGCCGCGCGCAGGAGGCGCAGCGCCTCGTCCAGGTCGCCCGCCCGCGCCGCCGTACGGACCCGTGCCACCAGCAGGGCCGCCCGCAGCGTGCTCGACGCCGGTGGCGGTGCGTCCCCGGCCGACGCCGGTCCACCGCCACCCGCGGCGGCAGGGCCCCCGCCGCCGCCCGCGGGCGTACCCCCTGGTGACGTGCCGCCCGCCGAGGTGCTTCCCGCCGGGCCGCCGCCGTCCGCCGGGCCGCCGTCCCCCGGCGTACCGGCCGGTCCCCTGCCCGCCGCCGACGTGCTCGTGTCCGCGCTCACCTGACCCCGCCCTCCTTCCTCCCCAGCTCGCTCCCCGCCGCCGCCTCCGGCGGCAGCAGTCGCCGCAGCCGTTCGTTCACGCCCGCGATCGCCCCCCGGTCGCCCGCCGCCATCGCCCTCCTGCCGTCGCGGATCGCCGCGTCCGCCTGGTGGCGCGGGTGCATCACGTCGCGCATCTCCACCAGCGCGTTGAACACCACGAAGTCCCACTCGTCCGTCCGCCGCAGCAGCTCCACCTGGAACTCCTCGGCCCGCTTCACCAGCTTCCGCAGCTCCGCCGGCGTCGCGTCCCCGCCCAGCGCGCTCGCGCGGCCGCGCAGGCCCTCCAGCTCCCTGCGGTCGGCCGGGGTCCCGCCGACCTGCGTGATGATGTCCTCGCACGAGCCGAGCACGTCCCACAGCCGGCGTTCGAGGCCGGGGATCTCGATGGCCTCCTCGATGTCGTCGAGTTCGGCCTCCAGGTCGCGCATCCGCCGGTCGCTCGTCACCGCCGCGCCCGTGTCCACGTCGGCGGCGTCGACCTCCCTGCCGAGCTGCGTGAGCGGGCGGTGCTCCTCCAGCTTCCGCAGCCGGGTCCCGGCCTGTTCCGCGTGCGCGGACTCGGCGTCGTCCTTCAGGCCGCGCAGGCGCTGCTCCAGGTGCCGGAGCCGGCCGGCCAGCTCGTGCTGCTCAGGCGCCAGGAGTTCGGTGCGGTTGATGGTCGCCTCGAACTGCTGCTGCACCAGCGGGATATGGGCGGTGACCAGGGCTTCCCTGCTGCTCGCCTCGATCTCGAACGTCACCTCGACCTCGCTCTCCGCCGGCAGGTCGATCCGCACGTCCCGCGGCCGGATCTCCAACTGCCCGACCCGCGTGTTGCGTTCGGCGCGCGGCCGTTCGCCCTCCAGCAGCGGGATACGGATCACGGCGTCCGGCTCCGAGCGGTGCAGCGGGATCGTGGTGCGGTAGATCTTCGTCACCATGGCCGGCAGCGTCGTGCCCTTGCGGAGCAGCGGGTCGAACGAGCCGTCGGCCCGGCCGATGCCGAGGGTGCCCGTCAGCACCGCCTCGCCGGGCACGACCTTCGCGTGCGTGATCGCCAGGGTGCCGCCGGCGAGCTTCTGCCGGGTGCCCGAGGTGTCGGTCAGCTCGACGGTGAAGCGGGACGTGGCGCCGTCCGTGACCACGACCTCGGTGTAGAAGGTGCCGTCCGGGGAGAGCGCGGTACGGGGGCCGCGGAACGGCGGCTGTCCTTCCGGGTTGGCGAGGACGACGGCGTACCGGGTGAAGTCCACCGCGCCGCCGCTGGTCACCTTGCCCGAGACCGGGATGCCGGTGGTGTCGACGGTCTGCGCCGGGTAGTTCAGCTCCACCGCGAACTCGCCCCGCGCCGCCGCCCGCACCTTCCGCGGCCGCCGTACGGTACGGGCGAACGCCGCGGCACCGCGGGCCACCACCGTCGTCGGGTCCTGGCTGTGGTCCACCTCGATGCCGAGCCCCGTGTGCCGGTCGGTGAGCAGCGCGCGCAGCCCCGGGCTGAGCGTCGAGCCGCCGGCCAGGAGCAGCCGGTCGATGTGGTCGGGGCGCAGCGCGCTCTCGGCCAGCGCCTCCCGGCAGAGCTTGATCGCACGGGTGTAGAAGGGGAGCGCGAGGTCGTCGAGCGCACCCCGGGTCAGGGTGAACTCGAAGTTCACGGTGCCGCCGCCGCCGTCGTCCAGGTCGCAGGCGATGTCGATCTTGCCCATCCGGGACAGCGCGATCTTCGCGTTCTCCGCCTCCGCCTTGAGCTTGGCGTAGTTGCCCAGCCAGCGGCGGTTGCTCCGGCTGAAGTCCGGCAGCCCCAGGTCGCGCCGGACGGCGGGGGCCAGCAGGTCGTCGACGACCGCCCAGTCGATGAGCTTCCCGCCGAGGTACGGGTCGCCCGCGTGCTGGATGAGCTGGAGTTCGCCGTCGCGCTTGCTCATCACGGCGGCGTCGAAGGTGCCGCCGCCGAGGTCGAAGACCATCCAGTGGGCGGAGTCCGAGGTGTCCTGCACGCCGTACGCGATGGCGGCGGCGGTCGGCTCCTGCACCAGCGGGCAGTGCTCGCTGAGCCCGGCCAGGGCGGCGGCCTCGGAGGTGGCGGTGTTCTGGTTGAGGGCGAAGGACGCGGGCACGGTGATCACCGCGACCTCCGGCGCGTACCCCGTCTCGGCCGCGGCGTCCTGCCGCAGCGACTTCAGCACCTCGGCGGACAGCTCCTCGGGGGTGAGCGACACCCCGGCGCGCTCGAACCGGCGCGTCGCCCCCGCCACCCCCATCTCCAGCTTGAACTCGGAGTGGGCGTTGGCCGGGTCGGACTCCGTGCGCTCCTTGGCCCGCCGGCCCACGTGGACGATGTCCTTCTTGGGGATGTAGACGGCGGAGGGGGAGTAGTCCCACTGCTCGTTGTTCTTGACGATGCGTACGCCGCCGTCCTCCGCCACCGCGATCGCGCTGTTCGTGGTGCCGAGGTCGATGCCGTAGTCGATGGTCTCGCTCACTCCGGGGTCTCCTTGGTCGTCTCGTCACCGGGGTCCTGCGGCGGCCGGCCGACGATGACCTGGCCCATCTGGATGCGCCGGCCGCGGAAGTAGACGGACGGCCGTACGGTCTCCAGCACGACCTCGCGGGTCAGCTCGGGGTTCTCCTGGAAGACCAGCGCCTCCAGGGAGAGCCCGGTGTCGAACGGCTCGCCGTCGTGCTCCTGGATCTCCAGGCCGTCGTCGGCGAGCGCCTGGCGGCTGGCGCGGACCTGGAGCCGGACCTGCCGCAGGTCGGCGGGGGAGAGCTTGCCTGCGTCCTGGTCGAGCTTGCGCAGCGCGCGCCAGATGCCGGTGGCCGCGCCCACCAGGGCACCTGCCCCGGCACCCGCCCCGGCGGACGTCGCCCCGGCGGCCCCGGCCGTGCCGGTTCCGGCGGTGTCCGTCCCTGCGGTGTCCGTCGCGGCGTCCGCGGACGAAGCTTCCACCGCGGCCACCGCCAGCGCTTCCGCTGCCTCCACCTCCGCCAGCACCTCCGCGACCCACGCCGCCTGGGCCGGGTCGAGCTGCGGCGGCGGGACGCGGAACTCGGGCGGCTGGCGCCACTGCCCGAGCGCGGCGCCGAGGCGCCCCCTGGCCCGGTGGCGGGCGTGCTGTGTCATCGGAGCCCTTCCTTCGGTGGCGTACGCGTTCACGAGGCGAACATCCCGGCGAGCACGAAGCCGCCGACGATGATGCCCACTGCCCAGGCGGGTCCCGCCGTGATCCCGCCGACGATTCCGCCGATGATCGCCAGCAGCAGGACGACGCACCCCACGCACTCGCTCGGCTTGAGCTGCTGCGCGGCCCCCGCGCCCGTGCGGCCCTGCCGAACGGCCGCCAGGTTCTGGGCGATCTGCGCCTTGTCCCGCCGCGGGGCGATCCGGCTCGCGTGCTCCATCACCTCGATCAGCGTGCTCCGGAACGGTTTCTGCAGGCCCGCCTCGCAGACGCCGAGCGCGACGTTGTTCAGCGCCACGGTGACCGTGTGCGCCATCTCCTCGGACCGCGACTGGGAGACGAACCCCTTCAGCGACTCGAACTCCGCGTACGCGGGCAGCACCTGCTCCTCCAGGGCCGCGAGCGCGTCCTCGTGCTGCTCCGCCTGGTGCCGCTCGCCCGCGGTCCGCAGCGCGTCCTTGAGCCGGTCGACCGCCTGCTCGACGGTGTTCTCGAAGACCTCCGGGAGCGGGGTCGCGAAGACCGGGTACTTCGACCAGCCGGCGCTGACCTCCGCCAGCCGCGGCCGCGCGGACCGGTCGTCGGCGAGTTCGCCGAACGGGGAGAGCAGCAGCCCGGGGACGCCGGCCAGGAAGTCGTCGGGGGAGTAGCCGTCGAGCCGCGGGTCGGCCAGGGCCGTGAGGCGGTGGGCGACGTGGCCGCGCAGGTCGCGGTTGTCCAGCACCGCCGCCCAGGCCGTCGCGGCGGCGCGCCAGGACCCGTTGGGCCCGTCACCCCGCGGGCCGGTGCCGCCGGTCTCCGCCTCGATCGCCTGGCTGTGCACGCGTACGGCCTCGTCGTGCTGTTCGTGCGTCGAGGGGGCGCAGCCGCAGCCGAGGTCGGCGTCCCGCCAGTACCACAGCAGCTCGTCCACGAGCCGGCGCCGCGGGTCCTGGAACTCCTCGAAGGCGTGCCGGACCTCCTCCCTGCGGTACCCGCCCGGCGCGGGCGCGCCCGCGTCTCCCGGCCAGGTCTCCTCGACCGCCAGCCGGGCGTCCAGCCGCTGTCTGTGCCGCCGTACCGCGGGACCCTGGGCGGCCACGGGCAGTCCGGTGACCGCGAAGATGTTCCTGCGGTACAGCCGCAGACCCGCCAGGTCCGCGAAGCGGGCCGGGGACTCCTTCACTGAACGACTCCTCTACGCCAGGTCGTGAGCCGGGTCAGATGCCGCTCCCGCAGGCGGGGCCGGCGGCTGAGGGCTGCTTCGAGTTGGTCGGCCGCGTCGGCCAGGCGGCCGGGGACGCGGGAGAGCGCGATGGCGGTGCGGACGAGTTCGTCGGCGGGCGGGGCCGCCGCGCGCGGTGGCCGGGCCGGCCGCTCCGCGGGCGGCGCCGCCGGCCGGGCCCGGGGCACGGCGCGTTCGGCCACCTCGCGCATCGCCGGCCGCTCCGCCGGGTCGACCCTCAGCATGTCCGCCACCAGCCACTCCAGCGCGTCGTCCGCGTCGTCGTTGAAGTCGCCCGGCGGCCGCAGCGGTTGCTCGAACCGGGCCGGCGAGAACGCCCGCGCCGGGTCGGCCGCGTCGTACGGGAAGCGGTTCGTGAGCAGGTAGTAGACGATCGTGCCCAGCGCCCACACGTCCCCCGCGGCCGAGTAGCCGCGCCCGCGGATGAGGACTTCGGGCGGCATGTACGCGACCGTGCCCTGCGCGCTCGCCGCCCGCGTGACCGGGTCGGTCTCCCGTGCCAGCCCGAAGTCGCCCACCTTGACCCGCAGTCCGGACTCGTCGTACGCGACGAGCACGTTGGCCAGCGACAGGTCCCGGTGCACGACCGGCTGCCGCCGCCCGTGGGCGACGGACAGGCCGTCGGCCACCTGCCGCAGCACGGTGGTGACCTGGGGGACCGGGACGGTGCCGCCATGGCTCCTGACCAGTCGGTGCAGGCTGCCCCCGGCGACGTACTCCATGGTGAAGTAGCCGCGTACGCCGTCCGCCGTGTCCACCGTGCCGGCGTCGAACACCCGGATGATGCTCGGGTGGCCGAGGGTGGAGAGGATGCGCGCCTCGTCGAGCCTGCTGAAGTCGGCGGCGAGCGAGGTGCGGTGCTTGAAGAGCTTGAGCGCCTGCGGGCCGAGCACGTGGTGGCGTACGCGGTACACCTCGGCGAACGCGCCCTCGCCCAGCCTGCGGTCGACCACCAGCCCGTCGTGGATGCGCTGCCCGGGGGTCAGCAGGGGTGCGCGCGCGCCGGTCGCGCCGCCCGTCGTCCGGTATGCCGCCATCGGCAAGTCCCCCCCTCTCCCCCGCCTGCCCGTCCGCGGTCGCGGAGCTTCCCGCGGCCGTGCGGCCGGAGCCCGGTGACCCATCGGAACCGTTGTATCCCGGGGGCCCCGGGACCCCTCCCGCGCAGGGGGGCGGGGAGCGGGACATGGCGCGCGGGGGACCGGCACCGGGCGCGTGGTAGACGCGCGGTTGGACGCCGGTTGGCGGGCGGTTGGCGGGGGTCCCGCTTCGGGGGGATCTGGCCGCTTGCTGCGCGCGCCGGTGCAGGTTCATGACAGCTTCCGGCCTGCCCGGAGGGTGTTTACGCGGGTAGCGTCGCGGGCGTCCTTCCGACCCCGTACAGGACACAGGTGGCTCGCATGACGACCCGGATCACGCTCCCACCCCCGCCCGTCCCCCCGCTGCACGGCTCGGTCGGTCACCGGGGGCGCCTGTGAGCGCGGTGCGGTTCCAACTGCTCGGGCCGCTGAGCATCACCGACGGCGGCGAGACCGTCGTCCTGCACCCCTCCAAGCCGGCCAACCTCCTCGCCGCCCTGCTGCTCAACGCGGGCTCCATCGTCTCCGTCGACTACCTCCAGCGCATGGTCTGGGGCGACGAGCAGCCCGCCACCGCGCGCGCCGCGCTCCAGACCTGCGTGCTGCGGCTGCGGCGGCTCTTCGCCAAGCACGAGGTGGTCGACACCCCCATCGAGGCCGTGCCCGGCGGCTACCGGATCACGGCCGGCGGGCGCTCGCTCGACCTCGTCGAGTTCCGCGAGCGGGTACGGCGCACGCAGGAGCCCGGCCTGTCCGCGGAGTCGGCGATGGGCGCGCTCCAGGGGGCGCTGGCGCTGTGGCAGACCGGGGTGCTGGCCAACGTACGGTCGGAGGCCATCCACCGCGACGAGGTGCCGCGGCTGCTGGAGGAGCGGCTGCGCGTCGTGGAGCGGCTGTGCGACCTGCGGCTGGAGCTGGGGCTGTGCGGCCCGGCGCTGGTGGACCTGTGGAGCGTCACCCGCGCGCACCCCGACCACGGCCGGTTCCGGGAGCAGTTGATCGAGGCGCTGTACCGGACCGGGCGGCAGACGGAGGCGCTTGCGGAGTACCGCGGCTTCAAGGCGTACCTCGCGGACGGCCTCGGCGTCGGTCCCTCGGCCGCGCTGCAGCGCCTTGAGCTGTCGATCCTGCGCGGCGAGGACCTGGGGCCGGCGAGCGAACCGCCCGCCCTGGCGGGGCTCCCGGCCGCGGCACCCGCCGCGCCCGCGCCGGTCCCCGACCCGCCGGGGCTGCCGCCGGTGCCGTGGTTCACCGGGCGGGCGGAGGCGGTCGCGACACTGCGGCGGCGGCTGACCGCGGCAGTGGACGGGCCGGGTACGCCGGTGGCGGAACTGGTCTGCGGTGGGCCCGGGATCGGCAAGACCGCCCTCGCCCAGCAGGTGGCGCACCTCGTACGCGACGACTTCCCCGGCGGCAGGACGCTGGTGCCCATGGCTGCGCCCGACGGCTCGCCGCGCGCCGCCGCCGAGGTCGTCGACGAAATCGCCGCGCGGCTGGGCACGCCGGACGCCGGCTCGGGACCGCGGGCGCTGCTGATCCTGGACGACGTGGTCGACGCGGCGCAGGCCCGCGACGTGCTGGCCGCGGTGCCCGGGCACGGGGTACTGCTCACCAGCCGGCTGGGGCTCGCCGGGCTGGTCGCCACCCACGGCGTACGGGTCCACCGGCTCGGCCCGCTGGCCGGGGCGGAGGCACGGGAGTTGCTGACGGCGGTGCTGGGCGCGGAGCGGGTGGCGGACGAGCCGAGCGGCGCGGAGGAACTGGCCGCGGTGTGCGGCCACCACCCGCTGGCACTGGTCATCGCCGCCGCCCGGCTGGGCACCCGGCCCGCGCTGCGGCTGGGCGACTGCGCCCGCTGGCTGGCCGAAGAACCGCTGGGCCGGCTGTCGCTCACCGGCCACCCGCGGATGTCGGTGGTGGAGCTCTTCGACGCGGCCCTGGACCGGCTCGACCCGGACCTGGCGGCGGCGTACGTCGCGCTCAGCGCGCTCGACGCACCCGGCTGGCACGCCGCGGACGGCGCGGCCGTGCTGGGGCTGCCGGCGGCGGAGTGCGAGGCGTTGCTCGAACGGCTCGCGGACGCGGGGCTGGTGGAGGACGGGCCGCCGGGCCCGTACCACCCGCATCCGCTGCTGCGGCTGCACGCGCGGCTGGTGGCGGCGCGGGCCGGCGAGGACGAGGCGGCGGCCGGGGCCGGTACGTCCGGCGGCGCCGGTGCGCCGAGCGGCGTCGGCGCGTTCAGCCGGGCCGGTGCGGCCGGTGCGGCCGGCCAGGCCGGTCAGCCGGGCCGGACCGGTCCGCCGAGTCAGTCCGGCCCCCCGGGTCCCTCCGGTCAGCCGGGCCAGGGCAGCCGGGTGGGCCACGCCCCCCAGTCCGGCCCCGCCGGCAGGTCGGCGCAGTCGGGGCCGACCGGCTTCGCCAACTCGCCCAGCCAGCCCAGTCGGTCGACGCAGTCGAACCGGACCAGTCAGCCGAGACAGAAGGTGTGAGAGGGATGCCACGAGCGTTCGACGACCTCGCCGGGATGCGGCCCAGGCTGCGCCGGGACGTGCTGTTCACCCAGACCCCCGGAGGCGTGCTGTTCCACAACGCCGACGGCGGCTTCCACCTGGCAGGACGCACGGCGTACCGCTTCGCCTCCCTGATCGTGCCGCACCTCGACGGCAGCCGGCCCCTCACCGACATCTGCGCCGGACTCGGCGCGCCCCAGCGGGCGATGGTCGCGGAGCTGGTCGGCTCGCTGGTGGAGCGGGACTTCGCCCGCGATGCCGCACCGGCCGTCGAGCCGGGTCCGCCGGCGGCGGTCGCGGAGCGGTTCGCGGCGCAGATCGCGTACGTCGACCACTACGTGGACGAGGCCGCGGCCCGCTTCGCCCGCTTCCGCGGCACCCGGGTGGCGGTCCTCGGCACGGGCGAGGCCGCGCGCTGGTGCGTGCTGGGGCTGATACGCAACGGGCTCGCCGTGGTCGCCGCCGAGGAGCGGCCGGAGGCGGCGCTCGCCGAGGCCGACGAGCTGACCGCCGCCGGCACCCCGGCCGCGCTCGACGCCGTCGACGCCGGCGCGCTCGGCTCGTACGAGGTGATCGTCGTGACCGGCGCCGACGCGCCCGCCCGCACCCACGCGCTGCTGCGTGCCGGCCTCGCCGAGGGCCAGCTCCTCATCCCCGCCTGGACGTTCGGCGACCGCGTCGTGGTCGGCCCCCGCTCCGGCGGGCTGACCGCCGGCTGCCTCGGCTGCGCCCTGCTGCGCCTCGGCGACACCACGGACCCGGCTGCCGCCGCGGCGCTGCTGGCGGAGCTGGCGGGGGTCGCCGAGCCCGCCGCGGTGCCGGCGGGCGGTGCGCTGGCCGGGCCGGTCGCGGCGATGGTCGGCAACCTGCTCGCGTACGAGATCTTCCGCACCGTCACCGGCGCGCTGCCCGCGGAGACCGAGGGCCAGGTGCTCATCCAGGACCTGGACTCCCTCGACGTCGTCGCCGAGCCGCTGCGCCCGCACCCGCGCTGCCCGCGGTGCGCGGGACCGGCCGCAGGCCCCGGCGCGGACGGCTCCGAGCTGCGCCCCGAGGAGCTGACGGTCGCGGAGCCGGTGACGGTGGAGACGGCCCGCGAGGCGGAGGAACTGGTCGCCGGGCTCAACCGGCTCGGGGACGCCCTCATCCGGCCGCACGTCGGCGTCTTCACCCGCTACCGCGACGAGGAGCTGACGCAGACCCCGCTGAAGGTCAGCCGCATCGAGGTGCCGCTGGGCGGCGGCACGCGGCTGGTGTCGGCGTTCGACGTGCACCACCTGGCGGGTGCCCGCGGGCGGGGGCTGCGCGCGGCGGCGGCGCTGTACGCGGAGCACGCCGCGCCCGTACGGCCGCTGCCCGAACTCCCCGCGAAGCTGCGGCGGCTGGGGCCCGGGGCGCTGGTCGCCGCCGGCGGCACGGGGGTCACGGCGGACGGGGTGACGGCGTGGGCGCGGGTCACGTCGCTGCTGACGAAGGACGAAGTCGCCGTGCCCGCGGCGGCGTTGTGCCCCTCCGGAGCGGCGAACCGGGACGGCCTGGTGCTGCGCGGTTCGTGGGGAACAGGTGCGGGGGAGTGCGTGGGCGAGGCGGCGGGGCACGCGCTGCTGTCGGCGCTGGCGCACGAGGCGTTGCTGCGCGCGGCTCGGGGTGGTCACGGGGCTACCCCGGTCCGCGCGCAGCCAACGTCGGACGACGCGGAGTGGGTGTTCCTGACCCGGTCGGCGGAGACCCTGGGCGTGCCGGTCGAGTTGCTGGACCTGGGGGAGCAGGAGCGCAGCGGGGTGTCGGTGGCGCTGGCCCGGGAGCCGGGGGTGGGCGCGCGCTGGGCGGTGGGGGCGTCGCTGACGCCCGCGGGGGCGGCGGTCGCGGCGCTGCGGGACCTGCTGGGGCAGGTGCAGTTGGCGGCGGAGACGGGTGCGGCGCCGGACACGGGTGACGAGTTGCTGCCTGACCTGGCTCCGGGGGCGATACAGCCGTCCGGCGGGGAAGCCGGGGACGCCGGGGACGCGGGTCCTGTGACGTTCCCGATGGTCCTGGACCGCCTCCGGGCCGCGGGCCGCGACGTGCTGTGGCGGGACACCACCCCGGCCGACCTGCGGTCGGCCGGCCTGTACACCGCCCGGGTGCTGCTGACCACGGAGCCCGCCGGTGCAGACGACTGAGGCGTGGACCGCGGGGTGCGGGGACGTGGCCGCGGACCTGGCTGCCCACCTGGCAACGCTGCTGCCCACGCCTCCCAGGGTGGACGTGGCCCCGCTGGGGCTGACGAACGCCTTCGCGGAGCCGGTGGCCGGTGAGAGCGGTGCCGATGGCGGTGAGCCGCCGGGCCGTGGGGCCGCGCCGTCCGCCCACGGCAGCCCCGCCGCCTCGGCGGAGCCGCGGGCGCGCGCTGCCGGCAGCGGTTCGCGTACTCCCGGCTCCGCGGACGCGGTGCCCGTACGGATCTACGGGCGGCACGCCATCGTCGGGCCGCTTGCCGGTCCGGGGCGGCGCGGGTGCGTGCGGTGTCTGGAGCGGCGGTGGCAGGCCGCGCGCTCGCGGCAACTGCGGGAGGCCGTCGAACTCGGTGGTGACACCGGGGCCGCCGGGCTGCCCCCGCACTGGGGGCCGTTCGCCGCCGAGGCGCTCGCCGGAGTCGTGGCCGGGGCCGTCTCCGCGGCCCGCCGTGAGACCTCCGCCGGCCGGGACACGGCCGACGGCCGCAGTGCCAACGGCCCCCGCGGCACCGGCGATCCCCGCCCCGCCCCCTTCCCCCACGTCCACCAGCTCGACCTCGGCGACCTCACCGTCCGCCGCTACCCCCTCGTCCCCGACCCCGAGTGCCCCGGCTGCGGGCCCGGCGAGCGCGACTCCGCCGACGCCGCCGTCCTCGACTTCGCCCCGTCCCCCAAGTACCGCCCCGGCGCCTTCCGCACCCGCGCGCTCGCGGACTACGACCTGCCGGTCGCCGCCTTCGCCAACCCCGTCTGCGGCGCCCTCGGACCCACCGTCGTACTCGACGTGTCGTCCACCTCCACCTCGGCGACCATCGGCTGCTTCTCCCTCCGCTCCGGCGACTACCTCCGCGAGACCTTCTGGGGCGGCCACGCCGACACCTTCCGCGACAGCCTGCGCATCGGCGTCCTGGAGGGCCTGGAGCGCTACGCCGGCATGCGCCCCCGCGCCCGCGCGACCACCGTGCGGGCCAGCCTCGACCAGCTCACCGCCGCCGGCCGGCCCGCCCTCGACGCCCGCCGATGCGGGCTCTACGCCCCCGAGTTCCACTCCGCGACCGGCATCGCCCCGTTCACGCCCGGGCGCGAGGTCTCCTGGGTCTGGGGGCACTCCCTCACCGAGGGCCGCCCCCTGCTCGTGCCCGAGGTGCTGACGTACTACCACACCCCCGGCCTCGCCGACCGCTTCGTGCAGGAGAGCTCCAACGGCTGCGCCTCCGGCGGCTCCGCCGCCGAGGCCGTCTACTACGGGCTCATGGAGGTCGTCGAGCGCGACGCCTTCCTCCTCGCCTGGTACGGGCGGCAGCCCCTGACCGAGCTGGACCCCGCCTCCGCCACCCGCCCCGCCACCCGGCAGATGGTCGCGCGGCTGGAGATGTACGGCTACCGCGCCCGGTTCTTCGACGCCGCGCTCACCTTCCCCATCCCCGTCGTCACCGGCGTCGCCGAGCGCTACGACGGCGGTGCAGGACGGATGTGCTTCGGCGCCGGCGCCGGGCTCGACCCCGAGGCGGCGCTCGCCTCCGCGCTGGACGAGATCGCCACCGACGCCGTCAACCTCGCGGGCCGCACGGAGCGCGAGGAGGTCCGGCTGAAGGCGATGGCCGCCGACTTCGGCCAGGTCGCCGCACTCCACGACCACCCGCTCGTCTACGGGCTGCCCGAGATGGCCCGGCACGCCGACTTCCTCCTGAAGACCGGCCGGCCGCCCGTGCCGCTGCACGAGCGCTACGGCGCCCGCACGCTGCCCGTCTCCGACGACCTCGCCGCCGACGCCGCCGCCTGCGTGGCGGCGGTCGCCGAGGCCGGGTTCGAGGTGATCGTCGTCGACCAGACCCTGCCCGAGCAGCGGGAGCGGGGGCTGTGGACGGTCAGCGTGCTCGTACCCGGGCTGCTGCCCATCGACTTCGGCTGGTCCCGGCAGCGGGCGCTGCGCATGCCCCGGCTGCGTACGGGGCTGCGCGAGGCCGGCCTGCGCGACCACGACCTCACCGACGCCGAGCTGAACCCCGCACCGCACCCGTTCCCCTGACCGGTCGGAAGAGCCCGACGAACCGCCGAAGCCACCACCCGGAGAAGGAGCAGACGATGGGATACGCCCACGGATACGCGACCGCGATCATGCATCGCGGCCGGGTGCCGATGGAGCCGGTGGACTTCGTGCCCGACTGGGCGGACGGTCCCCGCAAGACCAAGCACTACCCCGGCACCGACCGGCTGCCGCTGCCGGCCGGGCCCGCGTACCCGGCGTACGCCACCGTCGAGCGCGGGCTGCTGACCCCCGCGGGCGGCGGCGGGCCCGCGTTCGACCTCGGGCTGCTCGCGGGGCTGCTCCGGGACTCGTACGGGCTGGTGGGCAGGCGCCTCGGCGTGCAGGCCAACACGGACCTCAACGCCCTGCCGTTCTACCCGCTCGCCAACTGGTCCCGCGGCACCGCCTCCGGCGGCGGCCTCTACCCCGTCTCCGTCTACTGGGTCAGCGGCCCCTCCGCGCCCGTACCGCCCGGCGTGCACCACTACGCGCCCCGCCACCACGCGCTGCGCCGGCTGCTGACCGGCGACGTCAGCGGCGTGGTGCGCGAAGCGCTGGGGGAGGGGGCGCCGGGCCCGGACACGGACCAGTACCTGGTGCTCGGCGTGAAGTACTGGCAGAACTCCTTCAAGTACAACAGCTTCTCCTTCCACGCCGTGAGCATGGACGTGGGCGCGCTGCTGGGCACCTGGCGGACGTGGGCGGGGGCACGGGGGACGGCGCTGGAGCCCGCGCTCTGGTTCGACGAGGAGCGGCTGGCGCGGCTGCTCGGGGTGGACGGCGACGAGGAGGGCATCTTCGCCGTCGTCCCGCTGCCCTGGGCGGGGTACGGGGTCGCCGCGCGACCCGGCGCCGGCGCCCCCGCCGCGCCGCTGCCCGCCCCGCCGCCCGAGGTCTCCGTCCGCCACCGCGACCGCGAACGCTCCCGTACCGTCCTCGACTTCGAGGCCCTCACCGCCATGCAGCGCGCCACCGCCGCCGGCGCCACCGCCCGCCCCGCCCCCGGCGCGCTCGCCCCCGCCGCGGCCGCCGCACCCGGCCAGGAGCGGGCCGAGACCCCGTTGCCCCGGCGGGCGCCGCTGGCCCGGGACGTACGCGGGGCGCTGCGCGCGCGGCGCAGCAGCTTCGGCCGGTTCGCGGCCGAACGGCCGCTGGACGGCGCCCATCTGACGTCCTGCCTGGCCGCCGCCGCGGGCGGCTCCCGGCTCGGCGGGGACGCGGCGGCCGCGGGCGCGGACGGTCTCGTCAAGATGTACGCGCTGGTCAACCACGTGGCCGGGGTGGAGCCGGGCACGTACGAGTACGTGCCGGACGGCGACCCCGGCGCGCTGCGGTGCGTCTCGGCGGAGCCGCCGGGCGCGTTCCTCCAGGACAACTACTTCCTCGCCAACTACAACCTGGAGCAGGCCGCCGCGGTCCTCGTGCCCACGATCCGCACCCACAGCGTGCTGGACGCGGTGGGCGACCGCGGCTACCGCCTGGTCAACGCGCTGATCGGCGGCGTCGCCCAGGCCACGTACACCGCGGCGGCGGCGCTGGACGTCGGCTGCGGGGTGGCGCTGGGCTTCGACAACATCGCCTACCGCGAGCGGTTCGGGCTGCTGGAGACGGACGAGATGCCGCTGCTGATCATGATGCTGGGCCACGAGCGGCGCGGCGCGTCCGACTTCCGCTTCGAGATCGCCTGAGGGGGCGGGAATGGCAACGACGACGGCCCCCGCCGACACCGCCGCGCGCACCGCGCCCGCCCTCGGCCCGCGGTTCCTCGCGCGCATCGCCGGGCTGCCCGCCGATGCCGTACGGGCCCTGCGGTCGCCCGCCGTACGGGACTGGGCGGACGGCGTGCTCGCCGCCGAGGCCCGGCTGGCGAAGAACGCCGGGCCGCTGGGCGACCGGCTGCACGACCTCGTCGCCGGACGCGACGACGAACAGGTGCGGCGCGACCTGCTGCGGCTGCGCCGGGAGGTGTTCAACGGACGGCGCCCCGCCGACCCCGCCGCCGCGCTCGCGCTCGTCGGCGGGCTGGCGCCGCAGGTCGCCGAGCCGCTGCGGGGCTGGCTCGACCTGCGGGCCCGGCTGGACGAGGACCTGGCGGCGGGCGAGGAGCTGCTGAGCGGCGAACTGCTGCGTACCCGCGGCGCGTTGCGCGCCGTCCTCGGCGAGGACCGGCTGCGCGGCGGGGTGCTGCTGGCTTCGCCCGTACTCGACGCGCAACTCGACGCCTTCGCCGCCTCCGACCCGGCGCGCGTGGACAAGCGGACGCGGAAGGTGGAGCGTTCGCTGCTCGCCTACCTCTACCGCACGGCGTGCAAGACGAGTCCGTTCGCCGCCTTCACCTCCGTCGCCCTGGGCCGCCTCACGGACGGCGCCCCGGCCGAGGGCGCGCCGCTGCGCCTCACCGGCCCCTACGCCCCGCGCAGCCACCCGCGCCTCAACGTCCTGGCCGTCGGCCGCCTCGCCGACGCCGTGCTCGCCGACCCCCGCCGCCGCGCCGACCTCCCCGTCGCGCCCGCGCCCGGCTGGGGCCGCGACGAGGACCGGGTGCGCTACGTGCGCCGGTGGGTGACCGCCGGGGACGACGACACGGCCGTCACCTTCGACACCGTGAAGGACCAGCTCTTCTTCCTGCGCCGCAGCGGTGTGCTGGAGCGCATGCTCGGGCTGCTGGAGAAGCGGGAGACCGTCCGCTACGGGGAGCTGGCCGACTGGCTCGGCGAGGACCTGGAGGCCGACCGCGAAGCCGTCGACACCTACCTGGCCGCGCTGCTCGACGTCGGCATGGTCCGGGTGCCGTGCCTGGACCTGCGCGCCCACGACACCGACCCCCTCGGCGCCTTCCAGCGCGCGCTGCGCGGGCTCGACCGGCCCTGGGCCGACGACGTCGCGGCGGCGCTGGAGGGGCCGGCGGAGCTGCTGGCCAGGTATCCCGCCGCCGGTCCCGCCGAACGGCGCGAGCTGCTGGGCGAGTTGCGGCGGCGGCTGGCGGACGTGCAGCGGGAGCTGGGCGTGGCGCAGCCCCGGGTGCCGCGCACGGTGCTGTACGAGGACACGACGGCGCCGGAGGTGACGGCCCCCGGCACCGGGCGGGCGGCCTTCGAGGGGCAGTCCGGCGGCGCGCAGGCCGGCGGCGCGCGGGCCGGTGCCGCGCCCGCCGCCGGGCTCGTGGACGCCCTCGCCGGGCCGCTCGCCGCCGTGGAGCGGGTGCTGCCCGCGTTCGACCTGACGCTGCCGCAGCGGCTGACGCTGCGCGGGTTCTTCCTCGCCCGCTACGGCACCGGCGGGCGCTGCACCGACCTGCTGAAGCTGATCCACGACTTCCACGAGGACTTCTTCGACCAGTACCTGTCGTTCACCTCGCGCCGCACCCCGTTCGACGCGAAAGGGGAGTACGTACCGGAGGAGAACTGGCTCGGGCTGCCGCAGCTCCGCGCGGTCGACGCCGCGCGGCGCGCGTTCCACGCCGGGGTACGGGCCCGCTGGGCCGGCCACCCCCGCCGCGACGCCGAACTCGTCCTCGGCACCGACCTCTTCGACTCCGTCGCCGCCGAACTGGCCGCGCTCCCCGCGGAGCCGGCGCTGCACAGCCACCACGTCCAGCTCGCCGGGTCCGAGCCGCTGGTGGTGCTCAACCGCTCGTACGGCGGGCTGCACTTCCCGTTCAGCCGCTTCACCCACTGCTTCGACGGCGAGGACGGCACCCTCTCCGCCGAACTCCGCGCCCGGGCCCGCGGGCTCCAGCCCCCGGGCGCCGTCTTCGCCGAGGTCACCGGCGGCCCCGTGACCAGCAACCTCAACCTGCACGGCCGGCTCACCGACTACGAGATCGTCTGCCCCGGCGAGACCAGCATCGTGCCCGGGCAGTACCGCATCGCCCTGGACGACCTCAGCCTGGAGCACGACCCCGCGACCGACCGGCTGGTACTGCGCTCGGCGCGGCTGGGCCGCGAGGTGGTGCCGGTCTACCTCGGCTACCTCGTGCCGCTGGCCCTCCCCGAGATCCCCCGCACCCTGCTGCTGCTCTCGCCGACGTCCATGTCCCCGGTCGACGTCTGGGCCGGCGTCCCCGAGGGCGATCCCGACGACGGCGTCACGCACCGCCCGCGCGTACGCCACGGCCGCCTCGTCCTCGCCCGCCGCTCCTGGCGCGCCCCCGCGACCGCGCTCCCGCCGCGCGCCGCCGGTACGGGGGACGCCGGGTGGCTGCTGGCCTGGCACCGCTGGCGGCGCCGGCACGGGCTGCCCGCCGGGGTCTACGCCATGGTCAAGGACGACGCGGCGCGCGGCGCGACCGGCGCCAAGCCGCAGTACGTCGACTTCGACAGCCCGCTGTCGCTGCTGGCCTTCGAGGGCCTGCTGCGCAGCGACGCCGCGCGCGTGACGTTCCGCGAGGCGCTGCCCGACGAGGACGGCCCGTACCTGACGACAGAACACGGCGGCCATGTCGTGGAGCTGGCCGTGGAGACGGCCCCCGCGCCGCCCGGCACCGGCACCGGCATCGCAGAAGGGGAGACCCCGTGACCGACCAGCCCGCGCCCGAAGCGCCGCGCACGCCCGCCGCGGAAGCGGCCGGGGCGCCCGCCGCCGGGGCCGCACCCCCCGGCGACTGGCAGGCACTCCACGTCTACTACGCCGCCAACCCCGTTCCCCTGCTCCTCCAATGCGTCCGTCCGCTCGTCCGCGAGCTGTACGACGACGGCCTTCTCGACGGCTGGTTCTTCCTGAACTACTGGCTGGAAGGCCCCCACGTCCGCCTCCGCCTCCGCCCCTCCTCCCCGGGGCGGGAGGCGGAGGTACGGGCGCGCGCGGAGCGCGCGGTCGACGCCTTCCTCACCGAGCGCCCGGCTCTCTACCAGGTCGACTCCGGCTTCCTCAACGAGTTCTACAACCAGCTCTTCGACATCGAGTTCCGCCCCGAGGACCGCGTCGCCTACACCGACGCCGACGGCCGCATGAACCTGCGGCCCAACAACTCCCGCGCCTGGCTGCCGTACGAGCCGGAGTACGGCAAGTACGGCGGCCCGGCCGGCGTCGCGCTCGCCGAGTGGCACTTCGCCCGCTCCAGCGAGCTGGTGTGCGACGCGCTGCGCGGCAAGAACCTGCATCTGCGCACCGTGCTGCTCGGCACCTCCGCGCAGCTCATGCTGATCATGTCGACCGCGTTCCTGCCCGAGGACGACCGCCTCGCGGACTTCCTCGACCGCTACTACACCTTCTGGCACCGGGCGTTCCCCGACACCGGTTTCATCGGCAGCGCCGAGTACGAGCGCAAGGCCGACGAGGTCGCGCCGGGGCTGCTCACCTGGCACGGCCGCATCCGCGCCGCCGCCGCGGGCGAGGGCACGCTGCCCGGGCTGCTGGACCGCTGGGCCGAGCACTGCCGCGAGCTGCGCGAGCGGGTGGTGGAGCTGGCCGGGCGGGGCGAGCTGGTCTTCCGGTCCTGGGACGGCACCCAGGACGAGCCGGTCGACGACCCCGACGAGGCGCTGGAGCGGCTGCTGTCCCCGTACATGCACATGACCAACAACCGGCTGCACGTGACGATCCAGGACGAGGCGTACCTCTCCCATGTCCTGGCCCGGGCGCTGCACGCGCGCGCCGCCGCGCCGGCCGCCGGGAGCGCGCGGTGAGCAGCACCCGGGAGTCGCTCGCCGCCCACCAGCCGAGGCTGCGCCCCGAGGTGCTGGTCAGCGACGCGCTGCTGCACGGGCCGCGTACCGTGCACCTGGTCAAGGACACCGCCACCGGGCAGTCCTTCGAGGTGGGGCCGCGCGAGCGGTTCCTGATGGTACGGATGGACGGCTCCCGTACGGTCGCGGAGCTGGGCGGCGAGTACGCGGCCGCCTTCGGCAAGCGGCTCGGCGACGCCCACTGGAGCCGGCTCTTCCAGCTCCTCGGCGGCCGCGGCCTCCTCGACGGCGCCCCCCGCCCCGAGCGCCAGGACGAGCCGGCGCCGGAGAAGGCCAACGGCCCGCTGGCCGGCAGCGTACGGCTCGTCGCCGACGCGCACGCCACCGCGGGCCGGCTCCACCGCGCCACCGGCTTCCTCCTCGGCCGCGTCTGGGGCACCCTGCTGCTGACCGCGCTCGGCGCGATGCTGCTGGTGCTCGCCCTGCACCCCGGCGAACTGGTCGACGGCGCCGCCGCCGTGTTCACCGAGCCCGTGCTGCTCATGGCCGTCGCCACCGCGCTCTGGCTCTCCACCGCGGTGCACGAACTCGCCCACGGCGTCGCCGCCCGGCACTACGGCGGCCGGGTCGGGGAGATCGGGCTGCGCTGGCGGCTGCCCGTGGTGATCATGTACTGCACCGTCGACGACTACATGTACCTCGCGGGCCGCCGCGCCCGCATCGTCGTCGCGGGCGCAGGGGCCGTGGCCAACCTGCTGTTCCTGCTGCCGTTCTGGTGCTGGTGGCTGCTCGCCCCCGACGGTTCCACCCGCGAAGGACTCGCGGGCCTGCTCTTCCTCGGCGTCCTCCAGGCCGCGGCGATGCTGGTGCCGCTGCCGCCGCTCGACGGCTACACCATCGCCGGGCAGCTCCTGCGCGGCCTGCGGCTCGCCGAGTCCAGCCGTACGTACCTCTCCCTGGCCCTGCGCCGCTCCCCGGACGCCGCCGCCTACCCGCGCCGCGCCCGCGCCGTCTACGCCGGCTACGCCGCCGGGACGGTGCTGACGGTCGCGGCGCTGGCGGCGGTGCTGGTGCTGCTCGTACGCGCCGTGGTGCTGGCGGCGTAGCCCGATGACCGAACCCCGCGCAGAACCTCCGAAGGAGAAGCCCGTGACGACCGACACCGACGCCTCCGACGGGCGGCCCCCGGCCGTCCGGCTGGAGGCGGTGCGCAAGAGCTACGGCGACGTGCGGGCGGTGGACGAGGTGTCGTTCACGGTCGGCAGCGGCGAGTTCTTCGGCCTCCTCGGCCCCAACGGGGCCGGCAAGACCACCCTCATCGAGATCATGGAGGGCCTGCGGGAGGCCGACGGCGGCGTGGTCGAGGTGCTGGGCCGGGCGCCCTGGCCGCGGGACACCGCGCTGCTGCCGCGGCTGGGCGTGCAGACGCAGACGTCGGCGTTCTTCGTCCGGCTCACCGCGTACGAGCACCTGAAGACGATGGCCGCGCTCTACGGGACGGAACGCGCCGCCGCCGACCGCACGCTGGCCCTCGTCGGCCTCACCGAGCAGGCGGACGTGCGGGTGGAGAACCTGTCCGGCGGGCAGCGGCAGCGCCTCGCGATCGCCTCCGCGCTGGTGCACGCGCCCGAGCTGATCTTCCTGGACGAGCCGACCGCCGCGCTCGACCCGCAGGCCCGCCGCGCCCTGTGGGAGCTGCTGCGCGACCTCAAGCGGGCCGGCCGCACCATCGTATACACCACCCACCACCTCGACGAGGCCGAGGCGCTGTGCGACCGCGTCGCCATCGTCAACCGCGGCCGGATCACCGCCCTGGACACCCCGGGCAAGCTGGTCGCGCGCGGCGGTACGTCGGTGTGGCTGCTGGTGCCCGCGGAGCGGCTGAGCGAGGAGGACGCCCGGGTGCTGCCCGGCGTCACCGAGGTCACCCGCGAGTCCGACGCCCTGGTGCTGCGCACCGAGGACGCCGGGCCCGTGCTGGCCGCCGTGGAGAAGGTCGCCGGGCTGCACGGGGTGCGTACCCGCACCGCAAGCCTGGAGGACGTCTACCTCCAGCTCACCGGCCAGGACTGACAGTTGACCGCCGCCCCCCTCCGCCTTCCGATCCATCGGAGAGAGATGCCATGAGTGCCTATTCCGCGCTGGCGGAGGCCGGCTACCGGGCGTACACCCGGGACAAGACCACGCTCTTCTTCACCTTCGCCTTCCCGCTGCTCTTCCTCGTCGTCTTCGGGCTGATCTTCCACGGCCAGGACGTGGAGGAGAGCGGCCGGCCGTACATCGCGTACATCGCGCCAGGGGTGCTGTCCTGGGGCGTGGGCAACGCGGCCGTCTTCGGCGTCGGGTTCGTGCTGATGCAGTGGCGGCGGGACGACATCCTGCGGGTGATCCGGATGACGCCGACGCCGCTGTCCGCCGTGCTCGGCTCGCGGTACGTGCTGGCCGTGGGCATCGGGCTGGTGCAGGCGGTGCTGTTCGTGGCCGTGGCGCTGCTGCCGGTGATGGGCCTCGAACTGGCCGCGGGCTGGCCGCTGGCGATCCCGGTGCTGGTGCTGGGGATCACGGCGTTCCTGGCGCTGGGCGCGATCGTCGGCTCCTACGCCCGTACCCCGGAGGCGGTGGCCGCGGTCGCCAACTTCCTGATGGTGCCGATGGCGTTCCTGTCCGGCTCCTTCTACCCGCTGGACGCCATGCCGTCGTGGATGCAGGCGATGAGCTGGGTGCTGCCGCTGCGGCACCTCAACGACGGGGTGTCTGCGGCGCTCACCGACGCCGGCGGCGGCGCGGACATCGCGGTGGCGTGCGGCGGCCTGGCGGCGTTCGCGGTGGTCTTCGGCGCCGTGGCGTTCCGGGTCTTCCGCTGGAGCGACCGCACATGACGGCCACGGCGGCGGAGCAGACGGAGACCGTACGGGCCGGGGCACAGGGCCCGTTCGCAGCGGCGCGGGACTGGCTCGCGGAGGCGCTGCGGAGGCGCTGGGCGGCGGCCGGCGGGGACGGCCTCCCCGCCGGCCGCGAACCCGGCACCCCGCTTCCCCTCGTCGTCCCCCTCGGCGCCGCCGACACCCTGCACCCCGGCCGCGACCCGTGGCCGGACGAGCGACCCGGCGCCACCGTGCACCTCACCTCGCGGGCGGTGCTCGTCGGCCCCTGGGGCGCCGGGCGGGACCCGGCCGCAGGCGGACCGCCCGCACCGCGGCCCGCCTGCGGCCGGTGTCTCGCGATGCGGTGGCAGCGGCTGCGTACCCGCTCCGAACGGGAGGCGCTGGAGGGCGGGTTCGTCCCCGGGGGCGGCGCCGCGTGGCCGGTGCTGACCGACCACGTCGCCGACGCCGTGTGGGCCGTCTGCCGCGCGGTCGCCGGCCGGCGCTCGCCCGACGGGCAGGCCCAGGTCACCCGCGTCGACCTCGGCACCCTGGCGCTCGCCACCTTCCCGCTGCTCCCCGAGCCGCTCTGCCCCGCCTGCGTGACGCCCGCCGACGACGCGCCCGAGCACGGCCGGATGTACCTCGCCCCCACCCCGAAGCCGGCCCCCGACGTCTACCGCGTCACCCCGCTCGCCGCCCTCGACCTCCCCGAGGCGGCCCTCGCCAACCCGGTCTGCGGCGCCCTCGGCTCCACCACCCACCTCAACCCCGCGTCCACCACCACCGCGCCGATCTCCGGCAGCGCCTTCGTCCGCGGCTACGCCGGGCTCAACGACGTCACGTTCTCCGGCCAGGCCGACGCGTACGCCACCAGCCGCACCCTCGCGTACCTGGAGGGCCTGGAGCGCTACGCCGGCACCCACGCCCGCCGCGGTCTGCGCCCCGTGACCGCCTCGCTCGAAGAACTCGCCGCCGAGTGGGGCGAGGACGCCGTCGTCGACCCCCGGCGCACCGGGCTGTACTCCCCGGAGACGTACCGCGACGACCCCATGGTGGCCCCCTTCGACCCGGCCCGGCCCATCCCCTGGATCTGGGGCCACTGCCTGCGCGACGACCACCCTGTGCTCGTACCGGCGCGGCTGGTGCACTACAGCGCGGGGCTGCCGTCGGACAACTTCGTCTTCGAGTGCTCCAACGGCTGCGCCACCGGCGGCTCGCTCGCCGAGGCCGCGCTGTACGGGCTGCTGGAGCTGATCGAGCGCGACGCCTTCCTCCTCGCCTGGTACGGGCGCGCCCCCCTCACCCGCGTCGACCCCCGCTCGACCGGCGATGCGCGGGTGCGCGGCATGCTGGACCGGGCGGCGCTCCTCGGCTACGAGGTACGGGCCTTCGACACCCGCAGCGACCTGGGCATCCCGGTGATCACGACGGTGGCGGTACGGGAGGACGGCGGCCCCGGGCTGCTGTCGTTCGGCGCCGCCGCGGCCCTCGACCCGGCGGCCGCGCTGACCGGCGCGCTCAGCGAGGTGCTGACGTACATCCCGCACCTGCCGTATCAGGTGGCCGAGCGCCGCGCCGAACTGGAGGAGATGGCACAGGACTTCGGGCGCGTACGGCAACTGAAGGACCACGCCCAGCTCTACGGGCTGCCGCGGATGGCCGCCCACGCCGGGGACTTCCTCACCGACGCCCCCGCACAGCCGCTGGCCGATGTCTACGCCGACTGGGTGCTGGTGCGCCCCGCGACGCTGGATCTCCGCGACGACCTGCGGCTGCTGGTCGACGCGCTGGCGGTGCACGGGCACGACGCCGTGGCCGTCGACCAGACGACGCCCGAGCAGCGGGCGGTGGGCCTGCGGACCGTCGCGACGCTGGCGCCTGGGCTGCTGCCGCTCGACTTCGGCTGGCACCGGCAGCGGGCGCTGCGGATGCCGCGGCTGCTTGCGGCCGCGGCGGCGGCCGGGGGCGGGCTGCGTACCGTGCCGCACCCGTTCCCGTAGCCGATGCCCGGGCCACCGCACGCCGCAGCCCTCACGGGAGGACGGACTCCGTCCCGTGAGGGCTGCCTTGGGCGCCGCGTTACTGACGGATCGTCAGGCGCTGCACGAGGTGGTGCTGGTGGTGCTGGAGCAGGTCGAGGTGGAGGAGCAGGAGGTCGAACCGGCGAGGACGACCTCGGCCTGGTCCGAGTAGTCCGAGATCTCGAAGGTCTCCGACTCCAGCTCCAGGATCTCGTCGGCAAGGGTGGAGAGCGCCTTGTCAGCCATGGGAACTCCTTCTTCCGTGAGCGGCGGCCCCGCCGTCGTGAAACCGGCGGGTCCGATGGTTGTCCTGGCCATTCAAGCGACGGCCGCTGCCACCCCCGCCCGCGTTTCACTGTCACTTCGCTGTCACCGGGCGACAGGGGGCTGAGTCCGTACTGATCACGTCGTCGGGCAGGCTGGAGCCGCCCGGAAGAGGAGCGTGGCGCGCATGGCCGTACCCGCGGACGTTCTGCGGTCCGCCGTCGAGTGCTGTCTCGACGTCCATCTCCACCCCGAGCCGTCCGGCGCCGAGGAACGCACCGCGGGCGTCCTCGCCGACCGGCTCGCCGCCGCCGGCTACGCCGTCACCCGCGGCGTCGGCGGCCACGGCGTCGTCGGGCTGCTGCGCAGAGGCGAGGGCCCGACCGTGCTGCTGCGCGCAGAACTCGACGCACTGCCCGTCACGGAGGCCAGCGGACTCCGCTACGCCAGCACCGTCCCCGGCGTCGCCCACGCCTGCGGCCACGACGTGCACCTCGCCGCGCTCGCCGGCACCGCCGGACTGCTCGCGCGCGACACCGGCGGCTGGCGCGGCACGGTGGCCGTCGTCGGCCAGCCGGCCGAGGAGACGCTCGACGGCGCGCTGGCGATGCTGCGCGCCGGGCTCTACGACCTCACCGGCCCGCCCGACACGGTCCTCGCCCAGCACACCGCGCCGCTGCCCGCCGGCGCCGTCGCCCACACGGACGGCGCCCCGCTGCTCGCCGGCACCGTCGCGGTCGACGCCGTGCTGCACGGCATCGGCGGCCACGCCGGGGCGCCGCACCTGACGGTGGACCCGGTGGT
Source organism: Streptomyces sp. NPDC004134 (assembly GCF_042874195.1). NCBI lineage: Bacteria > Bacillati > Actinomycetota > Actinomycetes > Kitasatosporales > Streptomycetaceae > Streptomyces > Streptomyces sp. NPDC004134. Next base: position 199,680 of record NZ_JBIAMS010000007.1, read on the forward strand.
GTCGGCGGCGGCGGCCGTGCTGCGGCTCCAGGCGCTGGTCGCCCGCGAACGGGCCCCCGCGGAGCAGGCCGTGCTGACCGTGGGCCGGCTGCGGGCAGGTACGGAGGCCAACGTCATCCCGGACCGCGCGGAACTGGGCATCAGCCTGCGGGCGTTCGACGAGGGCACCCTGGACCGGCTGCTGGCGGGCGTCCGCCGGGTGCTGGCCGGCGAGGCGGAGGCGGCCGGCGCGCCGCAGCCGCCGGAGGTGACGGTACGGGGCCGCTCGCGGACCCTGCTGCCCGACGCGGGGCTGACGGCGGAGCTGCGGGACGCCCACGCCGCGGCGCTGGGCGGCGCCCGGGTGCTGCGCTGGCAACCGGCCACCGCGGCGGAGGACTTCGCCTGGTACGGCCCCGCGGGCGCGGAGGTGCACGGTGCCCCCGGCGTCCGGCTCGGCTACTGGATGCTGGGCACCGTCTCCGCGGCGGCCCGCCGCGAAGCGGCACGCACGGGGGTCCCGGTGCCGGGGAACCACTCGCCGCGGTTCGCGCCGGACCTGCGGCCCGCGCTGGAGACGGGCATCGAGGCGCTGACGGCGGCGGCTCGGCGGGCGCTGCGGGCGCGTACCCCGGATACCGCGGCCGGGGCGGGCGGGGGCGATCCGGTCGGCGCGGCCGGCGGGGGCCCCGGCCCCGGCGAGGCGGGTCGATGAGCGGCGGCCGGTCCGTCGAAGTGGCGTTCGTACGCCAGGACTTCGACGCCCCGCCCGCGGAGACGACCGCGGTCCGGCTGCTGTGGCTGCTGCGCGCCCATCTCCCGCACGGCCTGCGGGTGGAGTCCGAGCGGATCAGGCTGCGGCTGGCGGTACCCGAGGTCGGGGCGACGACGGTGGCGGGCGACGCGCTGACCCACCGGGCGTGCGCGGGCTGGTCGGTGGAGAACTGACCGCGGTCACACCCACCCGCGCTCACGCGCGAGCAGCGCGGCCTGCGCCCGCGTGGAGGCGCCCAGGATCCGCAGCACGTCGGCGATGTGCCTCCGGTACGTACGCACGGAGACACCCAGATCCCTGGCCCCCGTCTCGTCCTTGCCCACCTCGCACATCATCCGCAGCACCCGCAGCTCCGCCTCCGACAGCTCCGGCTCCGGCTCCGCGGGCTCGCGCAGCTCCACGGAGACGTCCTCGGCCTGCTCCCACACCTTCTCGAAGAGCCCCGAGAGCGTGCTGACCAGCCCGCGGCCCCGTACCAGCAGCGCGCCCTCCTCGAGGTTCTTCGGGTCCTTGGGCATGAGGGCCACCCGCCCGTCGTACACGGCGAGCTGGTCCGAGATCTCCTCGACCACCCGCACCTCGCCGCCCCGGGCCAGCAACTCCCGCACGTGCCCCGCGACCCGCGGGTGCCGCAGCGTGTCCGCGGGCAGCACCAGCCGCCGCCGCACCCCGCGCTTCAGCGCCCGCCACTCCACCGCGCGCCGCTTCAGCACCGCTTCGCTCATCAGGTGGAAGCCCGGCTCGACGGAGGCGATCTCCTCCCGGGCGAAGAAGACCAGCTCCTCCATCCGGTTGCTCAGGTCCTCCCGGGCGTCGATCTCCTCCACCCCGTGCTCACCGCCGTACGCGCCCGCCTGGCCGCCGTCCGCCGGGGCTGCGGTCTCCGCGCGGAGCGTCGTCAGCACGTGCCGGCTCTGGGTGAGCCGCTGGATCTCCTGGTACATCTCGCGCAGCCGCATCTCGGTGAGCCGCGCCACGACCTGCTCCGGATCGACGGGGACGAACCACCCCGGCCGATCCCCGGGTCTGAGCAGCCGCAGCCGGACCAGGCGGTCCATGGCCTCATCCGTTTCGTGCCGGCCGATGCCGAGTTTCGCGTGGACGCCTTCCGCGGGTGAATCGGGGTGCCGGAGGAAGTGCCGGTAGAGCTGCTCCTCCGCGGGGGAGACCCCGAAGACTCCCATTTCGTTGGTGTGCACGGCGAGCCTCCTGCTTCGAGCGGTGTGCCACGAGGGGCCGGCGGTAACCGGCCCCATGGTTCCGCGCCGTCGCCACGGCAGGGTGAACTTCGGCGTAACGACAATTTGTCACGCCGGAGTGCGCTGCGGCATGCATACCCGAGGCTGACCGTGGAAAGCGAGTGCCGCACACAGACTTCCGAACGGCCGCCCGTGCGGGAGAAGTCGGAGGTGGGAGGTCCGGGGCGTACGGAGTGTTTTCGGGCGGGGCCGGGCGGGAACGGCGGCGCGCGCCAATCCGGTCGCTTGCCCCGCCTTGACTTTGCGACGATCACCGTATGACCCCCGACCCCTCCACCGGATCCACTCCCGACTCCACTCCCGACCCCGCGCACGCCCCCGACGCCGGGTTGTTCGACCGCCTGCTCGACGAAGCCGCCGCGACCCCCACGGAGGGATGGGACTTCTCCTGGTTCAAGGGCCGCGCCACCGAGGCCCGGCCCTCCTGGGGCTACCAGCGGACCATGGGCGCGCGCATGGCCGCCGCGAGCGCGTCGCTGGACATCCAGACCGGCGGCGGCGAAGTGCTCGCCGGGGTGCCGGCGCGGCCGGCGCTGTCCGTGGCCACCGAGGCGTGGCCGCCGAACGTCGCCAGGGCCACGGCCCTGCTGCACCCCCTCGGCACGGTGGTGGTCGCCGCGCCGGAGGAGCCGCCGCTGCCGTTCGCGGACGGCGCGTTCGACCTGGTGGTCAGCCGGCACCCGGTGAAGCCGTACTTCGGGGAGATCGCCCGTGTCCTGTGCCCGGGCGGTACGTACTTCGCGCAGCACGTAGGCCCGGCGAGCGTCTTCGAGCTGGTCGAGTACTTCCTCGGGCCGCAGCCGGAGGAGACGCGGCGGGGCCGCGATCCGGGGCGGGAGCGGGCGGCGGCGGAGGCGGCCGGGCTGGAGATCGTGGACGTGCGGACCGAGCGGCTGCGGATGGAGTTCCACGACGTGGGCGCGGTCGCGTACTTCCTGCGGAAGGTGATCTGGATGGTACCGGGCTTCACGGTCGAGGCGTACCGGCCGAGGCTGCGGGAGCTGCACGAACTGATCGCGGCACAGGGCCCGTTCGTCGCGCACAGCTCGCGGACGCTCTTCGAGGCGCGCAAGCCGGCCTGAGCCGGGGCCGGTGGGGGTACGGGGCCGGGCGCGGGCTGCGCCCGGCCCCGTACCGGTGGTGATCAGATACCGAACGCCGCCGGCCAGTGGATCATGCCGCCGGGCAGCGGGTGGGCCTCGTCGAGCGCGAGGGCCATCAGCGCCTCGTCCGGCACCTCGACGCTGAGCCGGATGCCGTACGCGGACGCCCGGGTGAACCCGAACCGCGGGTAGTACTCCGGGTGCCCGACGAGGACGACGTACCGCTCGCCCCGCGCCGCGGCCGCCGCGAGCGCCGCCCGTACGGCCACGGAACCCACCCCGTCACGCTGCCGCTCGGGCCGCACGGAGACGGGCCCGAGGCAGAGCGCGGGGGTGTCGCCGATGTGGCCGCGGGTGAGCAGGACGTGCCCGAGGAGCGGGCCGCCGGCCGTGCCGTCCGCCGCCCCGGGGTCCGTGACGACGAGGGACAGGCCCTCGATCCACGCGGACTCGTCGGCACGCAGCTTGTCGACGATGTCGGCCTCGTGCTCGCGGTCGAAGGCGGCGATGGTGATCTCGCGGATGACGGGGATGTCGGCGCTGGTCTCGGCGCGCGTGATCCAGGTGTTGCCGGTGTTGCGCATGGTGTTGGCCATGAGGGATGTGGATCCGTTTCGGTGGTCGTGTTCGTGTGAACGCCCCGCGGGCTCACGCTCCCGGCGTGGGCGGGGGTGGGAGAGAGGTCAGGCCACGGCCCGGGACGTGAGGGAGACCCGGGCGCTGCGCACGGTGGCCTTGAGCGCGGTCATCAACCTCACCTCCCTCTCTCTTCTCTCTCCGAAGCCGAACACGGCGAGGGCCACTTTACACGGGGGATCCGTCTGCTGCGGAGGGGTCTTCGAAGTCGTGCGGAGGGAGTTCGTGCGGAGGGAGGACGGCGGGGGAGAGAACCGCGGCGATGACCTTCCGTACCTCGCCGGGCGCCGGCGGGGCGGCGTCGCGGTCGGCGAAGAGGAGGTGGGCGGCCCCGACGAGGGTGGGGGCGAGGACGGGGACGTCGGTCTCGGGGGCGAGCCGGCCGCGGTCGCGTTCGGCGGTGAGGTACGCGGCGAGCATGTCGGCGGCGTCGGTGAGCAGCGGCACCCCGGTCGGCCGGGTACGGCGGAGCCGGGCGCGGAGCCCGTCGCGGGAGACGACGAGCCCGACGACGGCGACGGCGACGGACTCGAAGAGTTCGGTCAGCGCGTCGGCGAGGTTGCCGACGACGGTGCCGCGGCCGGTGTCGGCGGCGGCGCGCAGGGAGGCGGCCTGGCCGTCGAGGCGGGCGACGCGGTCGAGGACGAGGGCGGCGAGGAAGTCGTCGAAGTCGGCGAAGTGCCGGTGCAGCACGCCTTTGGCGCAGCCGGCCTCGTCGGTGACGGCGCGGCTGGTGAGCGCGTTGGGCCCGGCGCGCAGGAGGACGCGCTCGGCGGCGGCGAAGAGCTGGCGGCGGGGGTCGCGGAGGGCGACGCCTGTGGGCATGGGGGAGTTCCTCGGGCTGGCTTGAGTGGGCGGGTGCCCACTAAGGTGGGCGCATGCCCATTCTAGAGTCTGGCGGGGATGAGGAAGACGGACAGCGGACGGCTGCGGGGGGCGCGGGTGCAGTGGCAGGTGTGGTGGCGGGTGCCGCGGCGGGTGCTTCGGTGCCCACCGGGGCGGAGCCGCACCGGGCTCGCGCCATGGCGGAGTCCTTCGGCACCGACCCGGCCCGTTACGACCGCACGCGCCCCCGCTACCCGGCCGCGCTGATCGCCCGTATCGCGGGGGAAGGGGGCGGTGACGTACTCGACGTGGGGACCGGCACCGGCATCGTCGCCCGCCAACTGCGGGCGGCAGGCTGCCGCGTCTTCGGCCTGGACGTCGACGCGCGCATGGCCGCGTACGCGCGGGAGGACGGACTGGACGTGGAAGTCGCCCGGTTCGAGGACTGGGCCCCGGCGGGCCGCCGCTTCGACACGGTCGTCGCGGGCCAGACGTGGCACTGGATCGACCCGGCCGCGGGCGCCGCCAAGGCGGCGGAGGTGCTACGCCCCGGGGGCAGACTCGCCGCGTTCTGGAACGTCTCCCAGCCGCCTCCGGACGTAGCCGAAGCCCTCGCGTCCGCCTTCCGGACGGCGTTGCCGGGCGCACCCCTGAACCCGTGGAGCCGCACGGCGCTCGACGGCTATGCGGCGATCGTCGGCAAGACGGCGGCGGGCATCCGGGGCGTGGCTGCCTTCGGGGAGCCGGAGGAGTGGCGGTACGGGTGGGAGCGCACGTACACGCGGGACGAATGGCTGGACCAACTCCCCACGGGCGGCGGCATGGCGATCCTGACCGCGGCCCAACGGGCGGCGCTGACGGACGCCACGGCGGAGGCGATCGAGGGGCTGGGGGGCCGGTTTGAGATGGGGTATACGGCGCTGGCGGTGACCGCTGTGGTGGGGCGGGGGCCTGGTTAACCTGGCGGGATGATCGAGACGGAACGGCTCGTGCTGCGCCCGTTGACGACGGAGGATGTCGACGCGTTTGTGGCGCTGCACGCGGATGAGCGGGTGAACAGGTTCGTGGGCGCGTACACGCCTGAGCAGGCGCGTGCGCGGCTGGCCACGATCGAAGGGCAGTGGGCGGAACGGGGCCACGGGCTGTGCGCCGTCGAGCTGAAGTCCAGCGGGGAGTTCATCGGCCGGGTGGGCCTGAACTACTGGGAAGAACTGGACGAGGTGGAACTCGGCTGGACCCTGGCGGCGGAGTCCTGGGGCCACGGCTACGCGACGGAGGCGGCGGGCGCGTGCTTGGACTGGGGGTTCGCGACGCTGGCGGAGGACTACTTCATCTCGCTGATCCGCCCGGCGAACACGCCTTCGGCGCGGGTGGCGGAGCGGCTGGGCTTCGAACCGCGGCGGGAGGAGGTGTTCATGGGGCACGGGGTGACGGTGTGGGTACGGGAGAGACCGCCGGGCGGGTGAGGGGTGCCGGGGCGGGGGGCCTGCGGCTGCGGGGCGGGCCGGCCGGGGGGCGGGCTGGCCGGGGGGCGGGCCGGGAATCCGGTGCGTCGCGGGGCGGGTTGGACGTTGGCTGCCGCTGGGGCGGAGCCCGGGGCGCTGGGGCACGGGGGTCGATGTTGGCACCGGGCGGGTGCCGGGCACGGGCGCCGGCGCTGAGGGCCGGGTCGGGGCTGGGTGCGGGTACCGGCGCTGAGGGACCGGGTCGGGTCTGGCGCACTGGGTCGCGGGGTCGGTTCCGGGATCGGCGTGGGGTACCGAGATGGGCGCTGGAGGCACGGTGCTCGCCCGCGGATCCATCTCTCCTCGCGCCCGCGCAAGGTATGCGCCGGGCCTGTTGGGTTCGCTGTCGTGCGTCTCCTGGCGCCTGCCGGGGGTATGTGCCGGGTCTGTTGGGTTCGCTTCCGTATGTCCCTCGCGTCCACCCGAGGTCTGTGTCGGGTCTGTTGGCTTCCCTCCCGTATGTCCCCTCACGCCCGCCCAAGGGTATGCGGCTGGTCTGACAGCGCGGGGTCATCGGCGGTCTGAGCTGGTACGTCGTGGGGGTGGAGCGGGTACGGGGGTACGGCGTCGGGGTGGCGGTGGTGCGTTGAGGGTGCCGGTGTGCGGGGTGGCGGCGAAGGGAGTGGCCGTGTCGTTGAGGCTCCCCCCGGGCCACCCCGCTTTTGAGTGTGCGGGCCTGCGTCCGCCGTCAAGGGCGTTCCCTCCGCTTCGCTGCGGGAACGTCGCTTCGCGATGGGGCTTCGCCCCACCCTTGACGGCGGACTCCGGCCCGTAAAAGACCGGCGGCTATGGGTGGCCCGGAGGGAGCGGGCGCCCTCGAATGGGACTAGGGATGCCGTGCCCGGCGGACGGGGCAGCGGGCCCCCGGAGTTGGGCCAGTCCCGATCGCCGATGTTCCCGGTCGACGGAGACCGGGCTGCCGTGTCTGTCCCGATCGCCGATGTTCTCGGCGGACGGGGGGCGGACTGCCGGCAGCCGGGCCTGTTCCGATCGCCGTTGCCCCGGCGGGCGTGGGGCGGAGGCCGGAGGCGGGCTGGGCCCGATCGCCGATGTCCTCTCTGGACGGGGTGGAAGCCGGAGAAGCTGCGCTCCGTCGCGGGATGCCCCGGCGGGCGGAGGCGGATCACGGACTTGAGCCCTCCGTGATCGCCGATATCCCCTGCAGACGGGGGCGAACCCATTGTTCGGGCTTCCCTGATCGCTGAAACTCCCGGTGGGCGTGGGCGTGGGCGTGGGCGTGGGCGTGGGCGTGGGCGTGGGCGTGGGCGTGGGCGGAGGCTGGGGCCAGGGATTGCCGTGTCGTGGGGGGCCTCGTCGGGATGCCAGTTGCAGCGCCGGGGTGGGTGTTGCTCGGATTCGGCCCGGGCGGCGCGCGTGCCGCGGGGCGAAACTCGGGCTCCGGGGCCCGATTCGACCCGTATCCGGGGGTGTTACCGCGAGTTACGACCCAATCTCTCCGCCCAGACGCTGCAAACGGCGGTTGCCGGGCCTCAGAAGGGCCGCATGCACGCAGATGGGCGAAAGTCGGCCCGCGGGGGTGATTTGCCCCCGTTCGATGGGGGCGTTACCGCGAGTTGCAGCCGAATTCCTCCGCCCGGGCGCCCCGAACGGCCATGGCCGGCCCCAGGGTCGGCCGCGTGCGCGTCGACGGGCGAAAGTCCGCCCGCAGGGGCGATTTGCCCCGTATGCCGCCGGTGTTACTGCGAGTTCGGCTCACTCGCGTTCAATACCGGCGGCCTGGGCTGTAGTTGGCGCGGCTGGGTGCGCGAAAGTCGGGCCCGGTGGGCGTTTTGGGCCGGTTTTCGGGGTTGGGTGCGGCGAGTTCGTCTCGGCCGCGTGCGTTTCGTACGGTCTGGCCAGTGGAGGGCGGGCTGTGGCCCCGTTGTTGCGGCTGGGTGGGCGAAAGTCGGCGCTTGAGGGCTGATTCGGCCCGCATCCGGGGGTGTTACCGCAAGTTACGGCCCAATTTCTCCGCCCCGGCCGTCCCGACAGGGGCCCCGGCGGGCAGTCGCCGGGCGGATGCACGTGGTGCGGCAGGCGTCGGGCGCTGCTTCCCCGGGCAGACCAGTTCGGGGTACCGGCGGGCACCGGGTGCCCCGCGTGATCGCCGCCGAGGCCGGAACCGGGCCCTCCCGCGAGCCGGCCACCGGGCGAGGTGGGCCCCGATGCTCCAAAACCCCCGCACGGCCCGCCCCCACACGACACCCCCCACCCCGACTCCGAACCCCCGCCCCCGGCAAGCACCGCCGCCCGCCCGGGCTCCGGCCCCGGCTCCGGCTTCCACGGCTCACCCGCCTCCGGCTCCCCCGGCCCGGACCCCCCGTACCCGGCCCCACCTCCACGACGTACCAGCTCAGAAAACCGATGACCCCGCGCTGTCAGACCAGCCGCATACCCTTGGGCGGGCGTGAGGGGAGATGGGTCTTCCGGGCCTCCGGCTCACGCCGGGCTCCCGATTCCGAGTGGCCCCGGGCCCGGCTGGCCCCGGGCCCGGCTGGCCCCGGGCCCGGCTGGCCCCGGGCCCGAGTGGCCCCGGGCCCGGGTGACCGCGGCCCTGACTGGCCCCGGGCTCGACTGGCCCCGGCTCCGACTGGCCCCGGGCTCGACTGGCCCCGGGCCCGAGTCGCCCCGGGCCCGACTCACCCCGGCTTCGACTCGCCCCGGTCCCGACTCACCCCGGCTTCGACTCGCCCCGGTCCCGACTCACCCCGGCTTCGACTCGCCCCGGTCCCGACTCACCCCGGCCTCGACTGGCCCCGGCTCCGACTGACCTCGGCCCCCTCGCCCCGGGCCCGACTCACCGGCCCTCCGCCCCGACTCACCGGCCCCCCGCCCCGACTCACCGGCCCCCGGGCCCCCCGCAGCCCTCCGGCTCACCCCCAGCTCACCCCGCCCCCCTCACTCCACCCCACCACCCCCGCCAGCGCGCTACCCCACCCCCGCCCCCCTCACCCCCGCCCCGCCCCCAACTCCCCCAACCCGAACAGCTCCGCCGCGTTCCCCCACAGCACCCGCTCCAGCTCCGCCCCCCGCAACCCCGCGTCCCGTATCACCCCCAGTGCCACGCTCGGGTCCACCAGCGTCGCGTCCGTGCCGAACAGCAGCCTCTCCACCCCCACCCCCGCCTCCCGCGCGTACGCGATGCGCTCCGCGTCCGCCGCCGTGCGGCAGTGCTCCAGGTACAACCTGTCGCACTCCGCCGCCGTGTGCGCCGCCTCCCGCCAGGCGTCGCCTCCCGCGTGGCCGACGATCACCCGCAGTCGCGGGAAGTCCGCCAGCAGCTCCGGGAGCCGGGCCACGTCCGGGTCCCAGGTGTGCAGCAGCAGCGGCACCCCCACGTCGTTCAGCAGCGCGAACGCCTCCCGCATCTCCCCTGAGCCGATCGCCCGGCCCGGGTAGTGGGTGTGGATCTTCGCGCCGACGAAGCGGCCCCCCGCCAGGTGGTGGCGCAGGTCCGCCTCGCTCGCCTCGATGCGGTTCGGGTTCACCACCGCGTAGCCGTACAGCCGCGGCTGCGCCGCCAGTACCCGCGCCAGCGCCGCGTTTCCCGCGACCGCGTCGTACGTCACCGCCTCCGCCCCCGAGACGATCTGCACGTCTATCCCGTACCTGTCCATCAGGCCGATGTTCGTCTCCCCGAGCGGCGCCGAGGACGTGAAGTACGGCCACGGGCCCCAGTGTCCGTGCACGTCGATGATCGGCATCAGCCCAGCAGCTCCTCGACGTTCCCGCCCGCGATCGCCGACCGGTCCGCCGCGTCGAGCCGCGCGTAGCGCAGGCGCAGCGTCTGCGGCGAGATGTCCGTGAACGGCGTGCGCGAGCCGAACACCAGCCGGTCCGCCCCCACCGCCTCCACCACCCGCTCCACCGAGTCCGGCGCCGACAGCAGCCGCGTCGTCGCCATGAAACCCGGTTCGCGGCGGGCCAGCAGCAGGAAGTCGCCCAGCAGGTACGTGTGCAGGTCGAGGAAGATCACGCGGGCGCCCCGGCCGGCCAGGGCCGGGCCGTAGCGACGCGGGTCGCCGTCCTGGAGCAGCACCATCCCGCGCGCCAGCGCCAGGTCCACGACGTGGCCGTAGCCCGGGAAGCCCGGCTCCGCCCCCTGCTCGACGGTGAACAGCCGCAGGAACCGTACGCCCGCCGCGGCCAGCGCCTCGATCCGTTCCTCCGCGCCCCACGGGTCCCGCAGGTCCACCGTCCCCACCGGCCGCAGCTCCGGGCAGGCCGCCAGGTCGCGCAGCGTCTCCGCGTTGCCGGACTCCGCGTCGAAGAGGGCCCCGCGGGTGGAGAGGGCGAGGGCGGCCTCGACGGGGGAGCGGGCCAGCCGGGCGCGGACCTCGGCGAGGTCCACGTCGCGGTGGTGCCGCGGCCAGGGGCCGTACAGCACGTCCACGTCCCAGCGCACGTGCTCCTCGGGGGTGGGGACCAGCCAGTCGTACGTCATGCGGACGCCGCCAGGACCGCCCGCGCGATGCCGTCGACGTCGGCCGGCGTGTAGCCCTCGTTCCAGTCGAGTACGAGCAGGGTGCTGTCGATGAGCCGCTCGGCCTGCGGGCACAGGCCCTCGGGGTGGCCGGTGAAGACCGGGTTCGCGTAGAGCGGGCGTTCCAGGTAGCCGGCCGCGGCCGGGATGCCCGCGGCCGTCAGGGCCTTCGCCCGGCGGGCGTTGTCGTCCACCAGCAGCGGGTACACCCACCAGGCGTGCCCGTCGGGCCGCGGCGCGGTCCGTACGGTCTCCGCCCCGGCGAGCGCCACCGTCAGCCGGGCGGCCAGGGCGCGGCGTTTCCGTACGACCTCCGCCACCTTCCCCAACTGCGCCCGCGCCACCGCCGCCGTCAGCTCCGGCATCCGGTAGTTGAGCCCCGGTACGCGGTGGATCCGCCCCTCCGCCCGGTCCCAGCCCTTGTCGGCGAAGAGCCGCATCCGGCGGGCGAGTTCCGGGTCGTCGGTGAGCGCGAGGCCGCCGTCGCCCGCGGTGATGTGCTTGTACTGCTGGAGGCTGAAGCAGGCGATGTCGCCGTACGTGCCCAGCAGCCGCCCCGCGCCGTCCTCGCCCAGCCATGCCTGCGCGCAGTCCTCGATGAGCACGAGCCCGTGCCGGTCGCACAGCTCCCGCAGCTCCGCGATCCGGGCGGCGGCGCCGAAGAGGTGGACGGCCAGGACCGCCTTCGTACGCGGGGTGACGGCCGCGGCGACGGCCGCCGGGTCCAGGTTGCCGTCGTCGGGGAGCACGTCGGCGAAGACCGGCCGGCCGCCCTCTGCCAGGATGGGGGCCGCGGTGCCGAAGTCGGAGATGGGCGTGGTGATGACCTCGTCGCCCGGGCCGATGCCCGCGGCGGCGACCGCGAGGTGCAGCGAGGCGGTGCCGGAGCTGCACGCGACGGCGTGGGCGCGCCCGTACAGCTCGGTCATCTCCCGCTGCAGCGCCGGGACTTCGGTGCCGAACGTGCCGCACAGCACGGCGGAGTCGAGCACCCGCAGCACCGCGGCGCGCTCCTCCTCGCCGAGGGTGCGGCCGCGCGGTTCGAGCACGGTGGGCAGCGGTGTGTCCCGTACGGACATGGCGGCGTGATCCTCTCGACGCAACGGGTGATGCACGCGTTTATGGCCTGGACCGAAAGGTAAATCGCTCTTTGCGGCACGTCAACCCCGGTCCCCGGGGAACTGCTGCGGTCCGTAATGCCTAGACTTACCCGCGATGTTTGGGACCCGGCCAGAACAGGCCGTATGGATGAAGGAGACGGGGCGGATGGCGTTCACCGTCGGGGTGATCGGCCCCGAGGACCTGGTGCAGAAGGTGCAGGCGGTCGGCGCCCCCGGCACCACCCGGCTGCTCGGACTGCGCTACCGGCACGAGGACGAGACCCTCGACGTCGTTCGCGAGGCCGCGGCCTCCGGCGCCGACGCGCTGCTGTTCACCGGCGTGGTGCCGCACGCCCTCGCGGCGGACGCCGGGCTGCTCGACCGGCCGGCGATGTACGTGCCGTACAGCGGCGCGACGCTGCTGCGCGCGCTCGTCGAGCTGCTGCGCCTCGGCCACGACGTGTCGCGGATCTCCATCGACACGCTCCAGCGCGCGGAGGTCGTCGAGACCATGACCGAGGCCAAGCTGCCCACCGAGCACGTGCACGTGCTCCCGTACCGCCCCGGGCTGACCGGCGACGACCTCGTCGCCTTCCACCTCGGCGCGCGCGACAAGAAGCGCACCCGGGTGGCGCTCACCTGCCTCGGCTCCACCTTCCACACGCTCGACCACGAGATGCACGCCGTACGCCTCGCGCCCTCCCGGCACTCCATCCGCGCCACCGTGCAGTCGCTGGTGCTCGCCGCCTCCGCCGCGCAGAGCGGCGACACGCAGGTGGCGATGGGCATCGTCGACATCCCGCCGGGCTCCGACGACTCCGAACTGGCCGCCGACCTCGCCGCGCTCGGCGGCAGCCTGGCCTATCTGCCGGACGGGCGACGGCTGGTGGTGACCACGCGCGGCGCGCTGGAGAAGGCCAGCGAGCGCTACACCCGGCTCCCGCTGCTCGACGCGCTCGCCTCCCGGCACACCTCCGTGCACGTGGGTTTCGGTCTGGGCCGCACCGCGGCGGAGGCCGAGTCGCTGGCGCGGCGGGCGGTCAACAGGGCCGGCGCGGTGGGGTCCGTGGCCGGGGTCGTCTCCATGCGCGACGACGTGGACATGGTGATCGACGCGGACGCCGCCGGGCCGCCCGCGCCGGCCGCGCCCGAGAACAGCGCGCTGCTCGCGCGGCGCGTGGGGCTCAACCCGCAGACGCTCGACAAGCTGCGCGAGCTGGTCGCCGCGGGGGCCGGGGACGGGCTGACCGCGCACGCGGTGGCGGAGCACCTGGACGTCCAACAGCGCACGGCACGGCGGGTGCTGAAGCGGCTGGAGCGGGCCGGGGTGGCGGTGCCGATCGGCAGCAGGCAGCACGGGCAGACGGGCCGGCCGCCGATCGTCTACCGGGTGAAGCTCTGACGCCGGGGGCCCGTCCGCGTACCGCCGTACGGGCCTGACGGCGGCGCTCGGGCGCGCCGCCCCGCGCCGCCGGGAGCCGAGTCGGGCGCTCTGGACTTCTTGCCACGGGCGCTTCCGCGAATTACGGTCTAGGCCGGAACCTGGAGAAGGAGCCGCGCTTGAGAATCGCCTCGGTCCGCACTCGTGTGGTCAGCGCACCGTACGTGCGCCCCTTCGTCATCAGCAGCGGCACCAGCTCCGACCTGGTCAGCCTCGTCGTCGAGGTGGCCACCGACGAGGGCCTCACCGGCTACGGCGAGGCCGCTCCCATGACCGCGTACACCGGCGACACCCTCGCCGGCGTCCGCGCCGCCGTCACCGAGCACGTCGGCCCCGCGCTCCTCGGCCGCGACCCGCGCGACGTGGCCGGCGCGCACACCGCCATGGACACCGCCATCCGCGGCCAGCCCCTCGCCAAGGCCGCGCTCGACCTCGCCCTGCACGACCTCGCGGGACTCGCCGCCGACTGGCCGGTGCACCTCCTGCTCGGCGGCCGGGTCCGCGAACACGTGCCCACCACCTGGGTCGTCGGCCTCGGCACCCTGGACGAGATGACCGCGGAGGCCGCCGCGTACGCGGCCAAGGGCTTCCCGCACATCAAGGTGAAGGGCGGCGTGGACCCCGCGGCCGACATCGAGTTGGTACGCGCCGTGCGCGCCGTGCTCCCCGCCGCCACCGAACTCTCCCTGGACGCCAACGAGGGCTACGGCCCCACCGTCGCCGCCCGCGCCCTGGCCCGGATGGCGGAGGCGGGCCTCGACCTCGTCGAACAGCCGCTGCCGCGCTGGGACCTGGACGGGCTCGCCGCGCTGCGCAGCAAGGTGGGGGTGCGGGTGATGGCGGACGAGAGCGTGCACTCGCTGCACGACGCGCTGGAAGTCGTCCGCCGCGGCGCCGCCGACGTGCTGAACATCAAGATACTCAAGGTCGGGGGGCTGCACCGGGCGCGGCAGATCGCGGCGGTGGCGGAGGCGGCGGGGCTCGCGGTGAAGATCGGTTCGATGCCGGAGCTGGGGGTGGCGACGCTGGCGGCGGTCCACCTGGCGGCGGCGCTGCCGCACGCGACGGTGGCGGCGGACCTGGTGGGGCCGCTGATGGTGCGCGAGGAGCCGCTGGCGCCGACGTTCTTCGCGGCGGCGGACAGGGGCCGGGTGCGGGTGCCGACGGCACCGGGGCTGGGACACGACCTGGGGTGAAGAGGGCCGGTCCCCGGGGGCGAAGGCACGACTCGGGGTGAAGAGGGCAGGCCCGGGGGTGAAGGCACGACCCCGGGGTGAAGAGGGCCGGCCCGGGGGTGAAGGGCCCGACTTGAGGCGAGGGACCCGGGCTGAGGCGAGGGGCCTGGGTTGAGGCGAGGGGCCCGGGCTGAGGCGAGGGGCCTGGGTTGAGGCGAGAGACCGGGGCTGAGGCGAGGGCCCGGCTTGAGCCGAGGGGTGCGCCGTCCCGCAATCGCTCGGCGGTGCGCCCCGCCACCGGGGGGCCGTTCGCGGTGGCGGGGCGCGGTCCGTACAGGTGCGTCGGGGCGGTTACGCGCAGGGGCCGAGGTCCTCCCACACGCCGCTGCCGCCGCCGGGCGTCTCGCCCTGGGTCCACCACTTGGCGCGCCAGGTGTGGCCGTTGTGGGTGACCGTGTTGCCGCCGTTGTAGACGGAGCCCGCGCTCCAGGGTGCGGCGGTGCACTGGTCGGGGTCGCCGGGGCCCGGGTCGCCACCGCCGCCGCCGATGTTGACGTCGATGCAGGAGTAGAAGGCCATGGGCGTGTCGTAGACGTTCCACACGGCGAGGACCTTCTGCTTGCCGCTGAAGTTGCCGAAGTTCACGTTGTGGTACACGTCGGCGGCGGGCTGGGCGCCGCCGTCGTTGAACTCCGCGATCTTCGTACCGCCGATGAAGTACTGCCACGTGCTGGTGCGGTGGCGCGCGGTGATGTGCCAACTGAACGTGGTCGAGCTGCCGACCGAACTGACCCGCCAGCCCTTGCCGTTGTCGTCCAGCTCGGCGAACTGCCCGTTGCCGCCGCTGCAGCTCGTCAGGCCCTTCGGGCCCTCGACGCTCTGCGGCTCGTACTTGATCTGCCCGCAGCTCACGACGCCCTGCTTGCACTGGTCCTGCCGGCTCGACGGGGACGTGACCCAGCCGTGGGCGCTGGCGGACGGGGCGGGGAGGCTCACGGCCAGGACGGGGGCGACTGCCGCACCGACCACTGCCGCCAGTCTTCGTTTCGTGTGCATGTCAACTCCTGGGGTCGCGTGACATGGGAGGACGCGCATGTGGCCACGGGTGGTCCAGCGGTTCGCCGTCCGCTGCGCTGCCTGCGCGCGCCGTCGACTGCGGTGCGGCGACCGGGTGTTGGTCTAGACCTTAGCGGCTGTCGGGTTGCGGTCAAGAGGGCATGGCCCCTCAAGAACCCCCGTGACTCCACTGGTCTGGACAAGACCGCTCACCGCGCGTCCCCCTCCGCGGGTACGGGAGCGGGCCCCCGGCCGTCCGCCTCGGCTTCCGCGACCAGGAACGGCGTCAGCAGCTCCGGCACCGCCTCCGCCGCGAACCGCAGTCCCTGCGCCTCCCCCACGTCGTACGCCGCGTACGCCTGCGCCCCCGCCGCCGTCGTCGCCCGCAGCGTCACCAGCCCCGCCCGCCGCTGGAACAGCGACTGCCGCACCGTCCAGCCGACCACTCCGTCCCGCCGCAGCGCCACCGTCGAGCGCCGCAGGGTGCCGCTGCGTACGACCAGATACGGCCCCGCGAGCCCGTGCCCCAGGCTCCGGTACGCGTCCCGCGCCAGCAGCGCCGCCGCCGGCAGCAGCACCGCCGCCGCCACCGCCCCCGCGTACACCAGCCCCCGTACCGACAGCGCCGCCCCCAGCGCCACCGGCACCGCCACCGGCACCAGCGCCGCGCTCAGCGACCACCGCAGCCGCCGCGCCAGCGCGGCCCGCGGGTGCGGCGCCAGCTCCTGCCCGGTCAGCGCGACGGGCGCGCGGAGCACCCGGGCCGTCACGTCGTCGACGACGGCGCGCGGGGCGGCGGGCAGCAGGGCGCTCAGGTCGTCGTCCTCACCGTCCTTGCGGGACAGCCCCGTTGCGATCGCCTCCACCCGGGCCGCGCCCGACAGCCGCACCCCCAGCGGCTCGACCACGTCGACGCCGCGCAGCCGCGCCTCCTCCAGCGATATCGACCGGGTGGTCAGCAGCCCGCGGCGGACGCGCAGCGTGCCGTCCGGCTCGCGCTCCAGCCGGTAGCCCCACCACATCTCGGTCCACAGCCCGAGCGACCCCACGAACCCGGTCACCAGCGCGATCGACCCCAGCGCCAGCACCGTCCACAGCGCGGGCAGCGGGCTGAAGGTGTCCCGTACCCAGTCGACCACCGTCTCCTCCGCGCCGAACCACTGGCTGACCTGCATCACCGCGCCCCAGCCGGTGAGGGCGAGAAGAGGGGTGAGGAAGGAGAGGGGCGCGTAGCGGATCCAGTGGGGCGAGAGGGTGGCGAGCCGGGGGTCGTCGCCGTCCGCCGCGGCCGCCGTGTCCCGGCGGAGGAGCGCGCGGCGCAGCGATTCGCCCTCCGCCCGCCGCACCGGCGTCAGTTGCAGCGCGGACTCGCCCGCGGCGCTCTGGTCGCCGGTGCCGATACGGACCTTGACCAGACCGAGGAGGCGCAGGAGGGGGTGCGCGGTGAGGTCGACGGTGCGGATCCGGTCGCGGGGCAGGGAGCGCCGGGTCCTGAACAGCACGCCGGTACGCAGCTCGACGCGTTCGGCGCCGACGCGGTAGCGGGTGTGGCGCAGCCTCAGTACGTCCACGGCGAGCCCGCCGCCGAGGAGCAGCACGGACCCGGCCAGCACCCACGCCACTGCGGCGCGGAAGTCGAGGTGCGCGGCGAGCCCGGCACCGACGGGGACACCGGCGCCGAAGGCCGCGCCGAGGAGGAGCTGGGCGGTGACGAGGAGGGAACCGGGGTCGAGGCGGCGCCAGTCGGAGGCGGGGTCCGGCGGGTCGGTCTCCGGTGGGGCGGGGTCCGGCGGGTCGGTCTCCGGCGGGTCGGCCTTCGGTGGGGCGGGGTCCGCCGGGGCGGGGTCCGGTCGGGCGGAAGCAGGGGTGGCGGTACGCGGGGCTGCGGGCGCCGGGTCCGTGGCGCCGGCGGGCGGCGCGGTCCGCTCCGCGGGCCCGCCCGGCCCCGTACCCGTCACCGCGTCCGTCACGTCGCGTCCCCCGGGGTCTTCTGCGTCGCCAGCGCCAACTGCTCCGCCAGCTCCGCCGCCTCCTCGTGGTCCAGCGCCTCGATCCGCAGCGCGCCCTTCGCCGACGCGGTCGTCACCGTCACCGCCGCGAGGCCGAACACCCGCTGCAGCGGGCCCCGTTCGGTGTCCACGGTCTGGATCCGCGACATCGGCGCGATCCGGGAGTCGACCCAGAAGTAGCCGGTACGGACGTACACCGCGTCGTCCGTGACCTCCCACCGGTGCACGCGGTAGTACCACCGCGGCAGCCCCGTGCCCACCGCAAGACCCGCCGCCGCGGCCCCCGCGGCCACCGTCAGCAGCCAGAACCTGGCAGGGCCGATCAGCGCGCCCAGCACCCCGAGCACCGCGACCGGCACGGCCGCCGCCAGCAGCAGTCGCGTACGCCACCAGGCGACGGCCCGGCGGTCCACCCGGTGGTGCGGCGGCCGCAGCCGCGGCCCCGCCGGGCCCGGCACCCGGCCCTCTCGATCTACGTCCACGATCTGCACCGTACGTCCTGCCCGGCGGAGGTCACGGCCGGGTGCGCAGGGTTCCGGCCGCGGCGACCGGCTCGTAGTGCTCCAGGAAGAGCTTGCCGACGAGCGCGCCGCGGGTGGAGACGCCGGTCTTGTCGAAGACGGCCTTGATGTGGTCGCGCACGGTGTGCGGGGAGAGGAACAGCTCGGCGGCGATGCCCTCGGTGCCCAGCCCGCGGGCGAGGAGCTGGGTGATCTCCAGCTCGCGGGCGGTCAGTTCGTACGCGTCGGCGAGGAGCGGGGCGATCTCGGCGGCGGCCGCGGGCTCGATGACGACGGCGGTCGACCGGGGGGTGCCGTCGGCGCCGTGGAGGCAGGAGGCGTGGCAGGTCAGCCACCGCCCGGCGGTGGTACGGAGGCGGACGCGGGGGGCGGTGGCCGCCGCCGGGGGGCGGTCGGCCGTGTCCGTGGGGGTGGTGGCCCCGGTGTCCGCCGTGGCCGTCGCCGACTCCGCCGCCGTCGCCGCGCGGGCCTGGAGCACGACCCCGTGCAGCCACGCCGGGACCGCGAGCCCCAGCGCCGTCTCCCGCGTCGGCCCCGGCGGGAGCGCGGCGAGGTGGCGGCGGGCCGCGGTGTTGGCCGAGACGAGCCGGGCGTCGGCGTCGAAGAGCAGCAGGCCGGGTTCGTCCCGACCGACACCGCCGCCGCGGAACTCCCCGTTCCGTACGGACTCCTCCGCCCCTTGATCCACCCGGCCGGCCACCGGCTCCGCGTACGAGCGCAGCCGCCGCGCCAGCGGCGTCGTCAGCCCCGCGACCATCCGCTCCTCCGCCGCGCTGAACGGCGCCCGCCCGCGGGCCCGGAACAGGCTGAGGTGCCCCTGCGGCCTGCCGCCCACCCGCAGCACCGCCCGCAACTCGTCGTGCAGCCCGCGCGGCCGCAGGAACTGCCGGTAGATCGCCGCCCGCTCCGGCTCCCCGCCCGTCGACGCGCGCAGCGCCGCGACCGGCACCCGGGCCCGCGCGAGGTCCGCGAAGCGGTTGACCCGCTCGTCGAACAGCTCGCACTCCCAGTAGTCCCAGCAGCCGCGCTTGTCGGTGTTCTCGGTGCGGACGGGCGCGGTCATCAGCCCGGTCGCCGGGTCGGTGGCGCGCCAGACGGCGGCGTCGTACGGCAGCAGCCGCCGCAACTGCGCCGACACCTCGGCGAAGAGCGCGAGCGCGTCGGGCGCGCGGCCGGCGCGCGCGAGCAGCTCCCCGCGCACCGCGCCGCGCGCGGCCGGGGTGAGGACAGCGGGTGTCGGCACGGTCGGCCACCTCCGCCACGGACAACGGCCGGGGGCGCGTCCGGGATTCCCCTCAATCGGGGGATGGGTTGGCACGGATGCCGGACGGAGGCTCGCGGACATGGAGTTCATGCAGTTCAGGCCGGGTGAATCCGGCTACGAGACGGAGTTGTCCGGCTTCAACCGGATCGTGTCCCACCGGCCCGCGGCGGTCGCCGCGGTGCGGTCTGCGGCGGAGGTGCGGGCCGCCGTGCGGTACGCCGCGGAGCGCGGGATGCCGGTTGCCGTGCAGTCGACGGGACACGGCCCCGCGGGGGCGGTCGGCGCGGACACCCTGCTGCTGTCGGTGCGGCGGCTGCGGGGCGTGCGGGTCGACCCCGCGGCCCGTACCGCGCGGGTCGCCGCCGGCACCCGCTGGCAGGAGGTCGTCGACGCCGCCGCGCCGCACGGCCTCGCCCCGCTGTGCGGCTCGTCGCCGCTGGTCGGCGTCGTCGGCTACACGCTGGGCGGCGGCCTCGGCCCGCTGGCCCGCACGTACGGCTACGCGGCGGACCGGGTGACGGCGGTGGAGCTGGTCACGGCGGACGGGCGGCTGCGGGAGGTCACCGCGGAGCGGGAGCCGGAGCTGTTCTGGGCGCTGCGCGGCGGCGGGAAGAGCGGGTTCGGGGTGGTGACGGCGCTGACGTTCGGGCTGCCGCGGGTGGCGCGGCTGTACGGGGGCGGGCTGCGGTTCGCGGGCGCGGACGCGGCGGCGGTGCTGGGGGCCTGGCGGCGGGTGACGGCGGCGGCGCCGGAGGAGCTGACGACGTCGGTGGCGCTGCTGCGGGTGCCGGGGGCGGGGCTGACGGTGCACGTGCGGGTGGCGGTGGCTTCGTCGCCGGAGCCGGGGCTGGAAGCGCTGGGGGAGGGGTTGGTACGTCCGCTGCGGGCGGCGGCGGAGCCGGTCGCGGACACGGTACGGATACGCCCGTACCGCACGGTCGCCGAGATCCACGAGGACCCGGTGGACCCGATGCCGTACCACGAACGCGGCATCCTGCTCCGGGACTTCGACGCCGCCGCGGAGGCCGCGCTGCTGGCCGCGGCGGGCCCGGGGGCCGGGTGCGCGGACTGGGCGGTGGAGCTGCGCCACCTCGGCGGCGCGGCGGGCCGGCCCCCGGCGCTGCCGAGCGCGGTGGGCAGCCGCGCGGGGGCGTTCGCGCTGACGACCCTCACGGCCCCGGGCACGGACAGCGGGGTGCCGGCGGCGTTGGGGGAGTGGTCGACGGGCGGCCGGTACGTCAACTTCCTCGCGGGCCCGGGCACGGAGGAGCTGGCGGCGGAGGCGTACGACGCGGAGACGTACGCGCGGCTGCGGGCGGTGAAGGGGGCGTACGACCCGGAGAACGTCTTCCGCCACGGCCATGCGCTGCCCCCACCGGGGAGCGGCTCCGCGGTCGGCGGACACGAGGACGGGAACACGACGGCCTGTCCCCTCGGGCCGGAGCCCGCCCCTCGGGCCGTGGCCGGAGGGCCGGGCGGGGGTGGGCCGGCCGGGGCGGCCGGTTCCGGCGGGCCTCGCCCGCCCGCATCGGGCGGACCTTCCGGCTCCGCCGGAGCCGCGCCGCCCGGCTCCGGCGCTTCGGCCGGCTCCGACTCCACCGGCCTGCCCGGGAGCGCCGGTTCGCGTGCCCCCGCCACCCCCCGGAGGGTCTCGTGACCGCCCCCGCGGCCCCCGCCGCCTCCCCCTCCCACTCCTCCGGCCCGGCGGCCCGGTCCGTCGGGCTGCGGCTCGGGGCGCTCTTCGGGCCCGCCGTGTTCGGGGTCACCGCCGCGGGCGTCGCGCTGCCCGACGTGGCGCGGGGGCTCGACGCCTCGCCGGCCGCCGCCACCTGGGTCCTCACCGCCCACGCCCTCGCCCTCGGCATCGGTACCGCCCTCGCGGGGCGGCTCGCCGACGCCCTCGGCGTACGGCGCATCCTGGGCGCCGGTGCCGCCGTGCTCGCGGTGGGTGCCGTCGTGTGCCTGCTGGCGCCGTCGCTCGAAGTGCTGGTCGCCGGGCGGTTCCTGCTGGCCGCCGGGTCCGGGGCGATGACGTCCGGCGCGCTTGCGCTCATGGCCGCCACCGCGCCCGAGCGGCGCGCGCACGTGCTGGCCGTCTTCGGCGCCGTCATGGCCGTCTGCTCGGCGGCCGCGACGCTCGCGGGCGGGGTGGTCACGGAGTGGGCCGGGTGGCGGCCGACGCTCGTGCTGCCCGCGCTCTCCCTCCTCGCGCTCCCGTTCTGCCTGCGCCTCGTGCCCCTGCGCGGCGGCGGGGGCCGCGCGCCCGACCTGCCCGGCGCCGTGCTCCTCACGCTCACCGCCGCCGGGCTGCTCCTCCTCGTCCAGTCCACGACGCTCGACCTGCCGCCCGCCGCCGTCGCCGGCACCGCGGCCGTGCTGCTCGTCGCGGGTACGGGCTGCGCGGTCCGTACCGTGCGGCGGCCCGGGGGATTCGTCCCGTACGACCTGGTGCGCGACCCGCTGTTCCGGCGCGCGGCGGCGACGGGTGCGGGGGTGTACGCGGGGCTGTTCGGCGCGATGTACGCGGTGCCGCAGTTGCTCGTACGCGACCACGGCTGGAGCGTCTTCGCCGTCGGCGGCTGGCTGCTGCCGGGCGCGGTGGCGGGGGCGGCGCTGTCGCGGGTGGCGAGTGGCCCGGGGCCGCGCGGCGCACGGCTGCCCGCGGCGGTGGCGGCGGCCGCGGCGGTGCTGCTGGGCGCGGCGGCGCTGACGGAGGCGCCGGCGGTGCTGGTGGTGGGTACGTCGGCGGCGCTGGCGGCGTTCGCGGTGACGCAGGTGGTCCTGACGGGGCTGCTGTCGGCGCACCTCGCGCCGGAGCGGCGCGGGGGCGCGCTGTCGCTGCTGAACCTGGCGTTCTTCGTCGGCGGCGGCGCGGGCTCCGCGGTCGCGGGGACGCTGGCGGACTCGGCGGGCCTGGCGGCGGCGCTGGGGGTGGTGGCGGCGTTCCCGCTCGCGGCGGCGGCCGCGGCGGTGCGGCTGCGGGGGCCGGACGGCGGGTGACGCGTACCGGGGGACCGCCGTCCCATGGCCGGACGGCGTCCCGCAGGCGTACCCCGGGGGACCGCCGTCCGGCCCTCCTCCCCCTCCGGGCCCGGCCGCTCTGCCGCCCGACTGCTCGTCCTACGGCTCCAGTACGACCTTCCCCACCGTCCCCCGCGTCTCCAGCGCCCGGTGGGCCTCGGCGGCCTGGGCCAGCGGGTAGCGCTGCACCAGCGGTGTCCAGCGGCCCGTCGCCGCCTCCGTCAGCGCCGCTTCCTCCATCCGCCGCAGGGGATCCTCGCCGCCGATGCGGCTGAGCCAGTCGGGGCCGAGGACGTTGACCGAGGTGATGCCCCGTTCCGCCAGCTCCGCCTCGGTGAACTCCAGCGGCGTCCCCGACGACCAGCCCAGCACCAGGTGCCGCCCGCCCGGCGCGAGGAGGTCCGCGGCCGTGCGCGCGGCGGTGCCGCCTACGGTGTCGAGGAGCACCGTGGGCCTGCGGTCGCCGAGGGCGGCGCGTACGGCGTCGGGCCAGGCCGGGTCGGTGTAGTCGGCGGCGGCGTCCGCGCCGAGGTCCCGTACGCGCGCGACCTTCTCCGGGCCGCCGGCCAGGCCCACGGCGTACGCGCCGATGTTCCGCGCGTACTGCACCAGCAGCGAGCCGACGCCGCCCGCCGCGGCCGTGACGATCACGACGTCGTCCGCCGTCACCTCGGCGAAGTGCAGGAAGCCCATCGTCGTCCGCCCCGTGCCGATCATCGCGACGGCCTCCGCGGGGTCGAGGGAGTCGGGCAGCGCGTGCAGCCGCTCGGCCTCGGTGACGGTCAGCTCCGCGTAGCCGCCCGGGCGGAGCCCGATGTGGGCGACGACGCGGCGGCCCAGCCACTCGGGGTCGACGCCGTCGCCCACGGACTCGACGGTGCCGGCGACCTCGCGGCCGGGGATCGTGGGCAGGTCGGGGGGCGGCATGGGACCGCCGGTCTCGCCGGCGCGCAGGAAGGTGTCGAGGAGGTGCACCCCGGCGGCGGCGACGGCGATACGGACCTGGCCGGGGCCGGGTACGGGGTCGTCGGTCTTCTCGTAGACGAGGTTCTCTGCGGGGCCGAAGGCGTGAAGTCGTATGGCGTGCATGAGGCCAGCAGACAACTTGAACAGAACTTCAGGTCAAGCGCCCGCGCCGCGCCCCTCCAGGCCCGTGCCCCGCGACGCGTCGTGCCCCGTCCGACCCGGCCCGCTACGCCCGCTCCCGCCCCGCCCCGGCTGCCCGCTACGCCGCCGCGGCCGGCCGCCCCTCCGGCAGCGCCAGCCGCACCGCCTCGATCGCGCTCGCGAACGCCACCTCGCTCAGCACCCCCGGCGCGGCCACCTGGTCCCCCGCCAGATACACCCCGTCGCCCCGGTCCACCGCCGGCCGGTCGCGCCACGTGCTGCCCGGCGGGTCCACCGCGCCCGTGCGGCCCGCGGCCAGCGCCTCGCGGCGCCATACCGTACGGTCCCGCCAGCCCGGGTAGCCCAGCTCCAGCAGCTCTTCCGCCCGCGCGACACCCACCGCCTTGTTCTCCCCGGGGGCCACCGGCACCTGGCACTGGATGAGCTGTTCGCCGGCCGGAGCCAGCGACGAGTCCCCGGCGGAGAAGCGCTCCACCCAGCCGGGGGCGTCGAGGTCGGAGACGACGAAGGCGTCGCCGCGGCGCCGGCGCACGGCGAGGTCGAGGAGGGCCGTACGGCCCGAGGGCCAGGTCAGCGAGGGGTCACCGAGGAGCGCGCGGGCGGCGGGCAGCGAGGTGGCGACGACGACGGGGCCGCCCCGCGGCAGCTCGGCGACGCGGCTGCCGATCTCGATCCGTACGCCGAGGTTCCACGCCATGCTCGCCATCCGGTCGACGACGGCACCCCAGCCGCCCGCCGGATAGTGCGCCTCCGGCGGCAGCGCGGTGGTGCGGCGCAGCCGCTCCTGGAC
The DNA here is from genome assembly GCF_042874195.1 of Streptomyces sp. NPDC004134. Classification (NCBI taxonomy): domain Bacteria; kingdom Bacillati; phylum Actinomycetota; class Actinomycetes; order Kitasatosporales; family Streptomycetaceae; genus Streptomyces; species Streptomyces sp. NPDC004134. The sequence continues at coordinate 223,750 of NZ_JBIAMS010000007.1, forward strand.
GAAGGCGGCGGACAGGGATCCGGGGTCGTGGTGGAAGATCGCGACGGCGCTGTAGTGGGCGGCGGCCCGGGCGCCGGCCTCGCCGGCGATCTCCGCGGCCCAGCCGTGGAAGTCGCGGTCCACGGGCGCCTCGCCGCGGCGGACGAGGCGCAGCATCGCGGCCGGCGGCACCTTGCGCAGCCGGCCCTCGCGGCGGAAGCGGAACCGGGAGCCCTCCAGGGGCGGGATCGGGGCGAGCGGGCCGAGGAGGTGGCGCCGCTTGAGCCAGGCCCAGTGCGGGCCGCGGTAGTAGAGGGCGTGCGGGCCCTCGTTGGTGCGGTAGGGCGCGTCGGCGGTACGGGCACGCCCCCCGACGGTGTGGTGCGCCTCGTACAGGGTGACGCGGGCGCCTGACTCGGCGGCGGTGATGGCGGCGGCGAGCCCGGCCAGCCCGCCGCCGATGACGGTGATCCGTCGCATGTGGTGCTCCTCACCTGCGGTATTGCCGTTCTGACCACAGGACGAAGGCGGGGGCCGGGAATGTGACATCGGGTGCGGTGTCAGTGCCGTAGGTCACGATGGGGCGCATGACGAGGCGGAAGACGATCAAGGCGCCGCGGCGTCCCGCGGTGCGGCTCCCGGCGTCCCTGAAGCGGTACGGGGCGGGGGAGGAGGGCGCCGCGGGCACGTTCCGGCCGGCGGACCTGGAGCCCGACGGGGACTACGACGCGCTGGAGTTCGCCGGGCTCGACCTGACGGGGGCGGACGGCGCGGGGGCGCGCTTCATGGACTGCGCGCTGCGCCGCTGCGTGCTGGACGCGGCGCGGCTGCCGAGCGCGCGGCTGATCGACTCGGTGCTGGAGGAGGTGCGGGGCGCGGGGACGGACCTGGCGGGGGCGACGCTGCGGGACGTGGAGCTGACGGACACCCGGCTGGGCGGCGTGCAGTTGCACGGGGCGACGCTGGAGCGGGTGGTGGTGCGGGGCGGCAAGGCGGACTTCCTGAACCTGCGCGGGGCGCGGCTGACGGACGTCGTGTTCGAGGACTGCGTGCTGGCGGAGCCGGACTTCGGCGACGCCCGGCTGGAGCGGGTGGCGTTCGAGGGCTGCGCGATCCAGCGCGCGGACCTCTCCGGTGCCCGCCTGACGGACGTCGACCTGCGCCGCGCCTCGGAGCTGACCTTGGAACGAGGCGTGGACCGCCTGTCCGGCGCGATCATCAGCCCCGAACAACTCCTCTCCCTGGCCCCGGTCTTCGCCGCCCAGGTGGGCGTGGAGGTCCGGGCGGTGGATGACGGCGGGTGACCGGCAGAAACGTCACTGAACACCCGTTCGGGTGAAACGGCGCCTCATTCTGCCGCGTCGGCTCGCTTACGCTGAGAGCGTCCTTTCGACGAACGAGGACACCCATGGCATTGACGATTCCTGGCCGCCCCCAAGCGGGCGTTCCAGGCCGAACTTGAGTGGCACGATCCCGATCCCGTCTTGCTGTCGCCGAAGTCACCTCGAAGTCCACTGCCCGCAACGACGGCTTGAAGAAGTTGCGCGGATATGCCCGCGCTGGGATCCCCCTGTATCCGCTCATCGATCGCGAAGCGGGTGTCGTCTCGGTGTTCAGCAAGCCGAAGGCAGGGCACTACGCCCGCAGCGAGAGCGCAACGCTCGGCGAGAAGATCATGCTGCCGAAGCCGTTCGACTTCGATCTGGACGCCGCCGAGTTCTGACCCGAGCGGCCCTACGGCCCGGACCGCGAAGCGGCCCGCCGCGCTGTCGCGCGACGGGCCCCTCCGTGGCTACGGGATCCCGTGGACCCCGGGGCGTCAGACGCTGACGCCGAAGTCCTGGGCGATGCCCGACAGGCCCGAGGCGTAGCCCTGGCCCACCGCGCGGAACTTCCACTCCGCGCCGTTGCGGTACAGCTCGCCGAAGACCATCGCGGTCTCCGTCGCCGCGTCCTCGGTGAGGTCGTAGCGGGCGATCTCCGCCTCCCCGGCCTGGTTCACGACGCGGATGAACGCGTTGCGCACCTGGCCGAAGTTCTGGCTGCGGGTCTCGGCGTCGTAGATCGAGACGGGGAAGACGATCTTGTCGATCTCCGCCGGCAGGCCGGCGAGGTCGACCTTGATCTGCTCGTCGTCGCCCGCGCCCTCACCGGTGACGTTGTCACCGGTGTGCACGATCGTCTGGTCCGGCGACTGCCGGTTGTTGAAGAAGATGAAGTGCTGGTCGGAGAAGACCCGGCCCTCGGCGTTCACCGCGATGGCGCTCGCGTCGAGGTCGAAGTCCACCCCCGTCGTGGTGCGGACGTCCCAGCCGAGACCGACCGTGACGGCGGTCAGCCCGGGGGCTTCCTTGGTGAGCGAAACGTTGCCGCCCTTGGACAGGCTTACGGGCATGGGGAGTCCCCTCCTGGTTCTGGCTCCACGTGCCGGAGCCACGTCTACGGACCACAACGCCGATGTGCCCCACCCGGTTCCACGGGCCGTACCCCCGCCACTTCCGGGTGGCGCAAACGACGTGACAGGTCGAACATCCGCGCGGGATCATGGGAGACATGTCCGGTCCCTACCGCATCCGCGGCTCGGTCGCCCTGCCGGAGGCCGAGCTGCTGTGGCGTTTCTCGCGTTCCTCCGGGCCGGGCGGTCAGCACGTGAACACGAGCGACACCCAGGCCGAGGTCCGCTTCGACCTCGCGGGTACGCAGTCGCTGCCGCCGGTGTGGAAGGAGCGGGCGCTGGAGCGGCTCGCGGACCGGCTCGTCGACGGGCACGTCGTGGTCCGGGCGAGCGAGCACCGGTCGCAGTGGCGCAACCGCGAGACAGCCGCCGTACGGCTCGCCGCGCTGCTCGCGGAGGCCACGGCGCCGCCGCCCGCGCCGCGGCGGAAGCGGAAGGTCCCGCGGGGGGTCAACGAGCGCCGGCTGCGGGAGAAGAAGCAGCGCTCCGACGTCAAGCGCGGCCGCACGGGCCGCGGCTGGGGCCCGTAGCCGCCCTGCCGTCCCGCGCCTGCCGTCTCCCGCCTGCCGTCTCCCGCCTGCCGTCGACCCGCCGACCCGCCTGCTGCCCGTCGCCAACGCGAAGGCGCGAAGGCTCAGCCCAGCGTCCGGTACCGCCCCCGGAAGTACGTCAGCGGGCTGCCGTCGGAACTCGGCTGCGTGGCGCTCAGCACCCGCCCGATCACCAGCGTGTGGTCCCCCGCCACCACGCGCTGCTCGGTCCTGCACTCCACCGTCGCCAGGGCCCCGCCCACCAGCGCACACCCGGTCACCTCGCCGCGCGTGTACGGGATGTCGTCGAACAGCAGCCGGTCGCTGATCCGCCCCTTCATCGCGAACCGCCCGGCGATGTGCCGCTGGCTCTCGGAGAGCACCGACGCCGCCCACTCCTCGCGGTCCGTCAGCAGTTCGTCCATGCGGGAGCCGTTGCGGACGCTCACCATCACCAGCGGGGGGTCCAGGGACACCGACAGGAAGGCGGTCGCCGTCATCCCGACGTCCTCGCCGTTCAGGCCGGGGTCCGGGTCGTACGCCGTGACCAGCACCACGCCCGCGGCCAGCCGGCTCATGGCCGCCCGGAACTGCTCGTCGCTCACCCCAACAGGATGGTCCACCGTTTGCGTCTCATGCAGCACGCCTCGAACCGTAACGGGGCGAACGGGCCCCGGGCATCGGGCCGGGGACGGAGCGGAGTCCTAGGTCTCCGTCCCGCCCCACCTGCCGCGGGACCCCCACGGACCCCGCCGCGCGGCCCCTTCCGCCCCACCCGGCGCGAAGACCCCGCGGACCGGCGTGCGACTCTTGGCCGCACGCTGGTTAACACCTCCCCACCCTGTGACTTGAGTCACAGAGAGCATCCAATGTTGACCCTGTGTACCCGCCGAAGAGCTGGCTGTGATTCAGTGGCCGTGTCGTTGGATGAAATTCCACGCGGGGGTCTTCCGCCGAGGTCGGGGCGAGACGGGAGGGCAGGTATGGAGACGGAGGCCGAACCTTACGTAAGGCTGGCGAGCCTGCGCCGGCTGCATTCGGTCCTCGCGGACCTGAATCAGACGCGCAGCCTCGCCGACACTCTCCAGAGCGTCGCGGACGGGCTCGTCGCCCTCGGGTACGAGGTGTCCGCGGTGAACCTCGTACGGCCCGACGGCGACCTCGTCGTCGCCGCCGTCGGCGGCGATCCGACCGCCGAGGCGATCATGGCGGGCCGGGTCGGCCCGCGCGAGGCGTGGGAGCGCCGGCTCCACATGGGCGTCGAGTGGGGCGAGCTGCGCTACATACCCCACAGCGAAGGCTGGGTGCTCGACGACGACGAGGTGCCGCAGACGCACCCCGTCGTCCCGCCGCCCACCGCCCCCGGTGACTGGGTCACCGGCGACCGCCTCTTCGCACCGATCTACGACGCCGGCCGCGAGCTGCTCGGCGTCCTGTCCGTCGACAAGCCGGCCAACGGCCGGGTGCCGACCCCCTGGGGGCGCGAGGCCCTGCAGATGTACGCCTCGCAGGCCGCCATAGCGATCACCAACGCCCGGCTGCGGGCCAACATGCAGCGCGCGCTGGTGCGGCTGGAGCGCGAGCAGCAGGCGCTCCGCGCCAGCGAGGAGAGCTTCCGCCAGGCCTTCGAGTACGCGCCCAGCGGCATGGCCGTCGCCGAGATGGGCGGCGACGACCACGGGCGGCTGATCCGTACGAACGACGCGCTGTGCCGGCTCCTGGGCCGCCAGCCCTCCAGCCTGCGCCGGCTGTCGTTCTCCGACCTGGTCCACCCCGAGGACGTCGGCACCCTGCTGCGTACCTTCGCCGAGGGCGGCAAGGCCGAACTGCGCCTGGCCCGCCGCGACGCCACGTACGTGTGGGTGAGCCTGCGCAACTCGGTGGTCGCCGACGCCGCCGACGGCCCGCGCTACCTCCTCACCCACGTCGAGGACATCGAGGAGCGCAAGCGCCACGAGGCGCAGCTCGCGCACCGCGCCAGCCACGACTCGCTCACCGGCCTGCCCAACGCCGCCGAGCTGCGCTCCCGCCTCACCGCCCGGCTCTGCGACCGGCCGCCGGAGCTCTACACGGGCGCCGTCAGCCACTCCGCCGCCGGGCTGCCGGGGCCGCGCGGCCGGGCCATCGTCGGCGCAGGGCCCGTCCCCGGCGAGGTCGACAGCAACGGGCACGGCTTCGGGACGGACGGCGCCGAGGAGCACTGGGCAGGACCGGGTCCCTACGAGCACCACGTGCACGCGATGGTCCCCGAGGGCGGCGGGGAGTCGGGAAAGGGGCTCGCGGTGCTCTTCTGCGACCTCGACGGCTTCAAGTCCATCAACGACCGCTTCGGCCACAACACCGGCGACGCCGTGCTGATCGCCGTCGCGCAGCGGCTGACCCACGCGGTCCGCGACGGCGACACCGTCGCGCGGCTCGGCGGCGACGAGTTCGTGGTGCTCGCCGACGGCCTGACGCCCGGCGGCGCCGAGGACCTGGCGGTGCGGCTGCGGAACGCGATCATCCCGCCGATCCGGGTCGACGGCCGGGGGGTGCGCGTGGGCGCGAGCATCGGCACCGGCTGGGCGATGTGCGGGATGTCGACGGAGGAGATCCTCAGCTCGGCGGACCAGCTCATGTACCGCGAGAAGCGGGCCCGCTCGCAGGGCCGCTCGCACCGCCGGGCAGGCTAGTGACGGACGTACGGGCCCGGGGCGCCGCCGCCCCGCGGCCCCCTGTCGTCCACAGGCGGCCGTCGTGGCTTCGTCCACAGTCGACCGAAGGAACGCTCGGGTACTGCTCCGGACGGGGTAGGCTCGCCCCCTGGCCGGCGGTTCGCCGGCCGGGACGCAACGCCCACCAGGGAGTGAGAGGGAGATGACGGCCGGCAACCACGGTGCGGGCACGCCGCCCGAGGACGACGACCCCTTCGCCCATCTGTACCGCCCCGAGGCCGGTGCCGCGCCGGTGCCGGGGCCGGGAGAGGGCGCCGCCCCCGCCCCGGGAGTGCCGCGCACGTCGTACACCCAGGTCAGGGCCGTCGGCGAGCGCACGTACGGCGGCCAGCAGGCCGCGCACCAGGTGCCGCCCCAGCAGGCGTATCCGTACGGGCAGTCCAGCCCCAGCCCGCACTACGCCGCGCCCGAGACCTACGGCGGCCCCCCGCCGCAGCCCCCGTCCTTCCCGCCGGGTGACCCCGGCGAGGGCCCGCGCCGCGGCCGCGGCGGCGGGCGGAACGGGCTGATGCTCGGCGCGGTCGCCGTGGTCGCCACGGTCGTCATCGCCATCGTCGCCGCGGTGCTCTTCAGCGGCGACGGGGAGAACTCGGACGTCGGCGGCGGCGACTCGGAGTCCGTCGCCCCCAGCCCCGGGGGCAAGGGCGACGACGAGCCCAAGAACGGGGACGACAAGCCCGAGAAGGACCCGGCCGCCCCGCCCACCGAGGACGGCGCGAAGCTGGCGCTGGCCGGCGGCGCGGTCGTCGGCAGCGACACGAACGTCTCGGAGGACGGCCCGTACGTCCACGGCCTGGAGAACCAGGGCGCGTCGGCGACCTGGAAGCCCGAGGTCGACGAGGCGGGGGAGTACACGCTCTTCGTCGACTACAGCGTGCCGGGCAAGGACGCCGAACTCACCCTCACCATCAACGGCCAGTCGGACGGCCGGACGGTGAACCTGGAGAACTTCGCGAAGGCGAAGAAGGGTGACTGGCTGGCCGGCTGGACCCGGTCCTACTCGTGGATCTCCCTGGACGAGGGCGCCAACGAGATCACGCTGTCCTGCGAGTCGGGCAACAAGGAATGCCAGAGCGCCATCAGCAAGGTGGAGCTCAAGAAGGGCCAGGTCTCGTCGTAGGTCTTCCGGTGCCGTGGCACCGGGTACGTCCGGGCCCGTAGCGCCGCTACGGGCCCGTCGTCGTCCCCGCCGCCCGTCAGCCGCCGACGACCTCCAGGAACCGGCGCACGGTCGCGGCCATCGCGTCCCGCCCCGGCGCCAGGTACTTGCGCGGGTCCACCACATCGGGGTGCGCCTCCAGATGGGCGCGGGCGGCGCCGGTGAAGGCGGTGTTCAGGGCCGTACCCACGTTGATCTTCACCATCCCCGACGCCACCGCCTGCCGCAGCTCCTCGTCCGGCACCCCGGACGAGCCGTGCAGCACCAGCGGCACCGCGACCGCGGACCGCAGCCGGCCGATCAGCTCGTGGTCGAGGGCCGCCGTGCGCTCGGTCATCGCGTGCGAGCTGCCCACCGCCACGGCCAGCGCGTCGACGCCGGTGTCCGTGACGTACGCGACGGCCTCGTCCGGGTCCGTGCGCACCCCGGGCGCGTGCGCGTCGAGCGGCGCCTCGCCCTCCTTGCCGCCGACCTTCCCCAGCTCCGCCTCGATCCAGATGCCGTGCTCGTGCGCCCAGCGCACCGCCTCCGCGGTGGCCTTGACGTTGTCGGCGTACGACAGCTTGGAGGCGTCGAACATCACCGAGCTGAAGCCCAGCCCGTGCGCGGAGCGCATCAGTTCGGGGGAGACGACGTGGTCCAGGTGCAGCGACAACTGCGCGGAGGAGGCGCGCGCCACGGCCGCCGTCGCGGCGGCGATCGGCGTGAGCCGGCCGCCGTGGAACCGTACGGCGTTCTCCGAGATCTGCAGCACCGCGGGCGCGCCCGCGGCCTCCGCGCCGGCGGCGATGGCCTCGGCGTGCTCCAGCGTGATGACGTTGAAGGCGGGCACGCCGTGGCCCGCGGCGCGGGCGGCGGCGACGAGTTCGCCGGTGGTCGTGAGTGGCATCTTCAGGCCCCATCCCGGGCCGCACCGCGGCCCGACGTGATCTCGGTGCGCGGCAGCGTCTCCGCGTAGACGGCGGTGTCGAACTCGCCCGCGACGGGCGCGGCGACGGTCGCCGCGGACAGCGCCACCGCGCGGGCCAGCCGGGCGGGCCAGTCCAGGCCCTCGGCGAGCCCGGACAGCAGCCCGGCGACGGCGGAGTCGCCGGCGCCGGTGGGGTTGCCCGGCACGTGCCGCGGCGGTGCGGCGCGCCAGGTGCCGTCGGCGGTGACGGCGAGCAGCCCGTCGGCGCCGAGCGAGGCGACGACGGCACGGGCGCCGCGGCGGCGGGCGTCGTCGGCGGCGCGCAGCGGCTCGGTGTCGCCGGTGAGCTGGGCCAGCTCATCGGCGTTGGGCTTGACGAGGTCGGGTCCCGCGGCGACGCCGTGGCGCAGCGGTTCGCCGCTGGTGTCGAGGAGTACGGGCACGCCGGCGGCGTGCGCGGCGCGTACCAGCTCGGCGTACGCGTCGACGGGCACGCCGGGCGGCAGGCTGCCGCACAGGGCCACGGCCCGCACGGGCGCGGCGCTTTGGCCGGTGCCGCTGCCGGTGCTGGTACCGGTGCTCGTGCCGGAGTCCTTGAGGAGGGCCGCGTACGCGTCGAGGAACGCCGCCCACTCGTCGGCGGTGATCTCGGGCCCCGCCTCGTTGAGCTGGGTGGTGTCGCCCGTACTGCCGTCCACGACGGCGACCGTGCGCCGGGTGTTGCCCGCGACGGGGACGAGCGCGTCGGTCACCCCGCCCGACTCCGCGGCCAGCAGTGCGCGGACGTGCGCGCCCGTGGGGCCGCCCGCCAGGCCGGTGACGGTGACGGGGTGGCCGAGCGCGGCGAGCACGCGGGCCACGTTCAGGCCCTTGCCGCCCGGCCGCTCCGTGACGTCGGTGACGCGGTGCGACGCGTGGGCACGCAGCCGCGGCACCCGGTACGTGACGTCGAGTGCGGGATTGAGTGTGACGGTGAGGAACATATGCGCGAAAGATCCTGCCATGGTGCCCGGGTGCCGTCGACAGCGCGCGCCACCGACGGCGCGCTTTCAGCTTCCGGGTTCGACGATCCACGCACCCTTGCGCATGATCCCGACGAGAGCGAACCGGTCGTCGAACACGACGAGGTCCGCGTCCTTCCCGGGCTCCAGCGAGCCGATCCGGTCGTACGCGCCCAGCACCTTCGCCGGCGTCGCCGACAGCGCCGCCACGACGTCCCCGACCGGCAGGCGGTCGACGGTGACCGCCCGGCGGAACGCGGTGTCCAGCGTCAGCGTGGAGCCCGCGATCGACCCGCCGTCGACCAGCCGGGCCACGCCGTCCCGCACGTCGACCTCCATCGGGCCGAGCGGGTAGCGGCCGTCGCCCATGCCGGCGGCGCCCATCGCGTCGGTGATGAACGCGACCCGGCCGGCCCCCGCGGTCCTGAACGCCAACTGCAGCACCGCCGCGTGCAGGTGCACGCCGTCGTTGATCAGCTCGACGGTGACCCGCTCGTCCTCCAGCAGCGCGGCGACCGGCCCCGGCGAGCGGTGGCCGAGCGCGGGCATGGCGTTGAAGAGGTGGGTCGCGACGGTGGCGCCGGCGGCGACGGCCTCCTGCACGGCGTCGTACGAGGAGTCGGTGTGGCCCACGGCGGCGATGACGCCGCTGTCGGCGAGGAGGCGTACCGAGTCGAGCCCGCCGGGCAGCTCCGGCGCGAGCGTGAGCATCCGGGTCTGCCCGCGGCCGGCCTCGACGAGCTTGCGTACGTCGGCGGGCGCGGGGTCGCGCAGCAGCGAGGGCTGGTGGGCGCCGCAGCGGTGCGGGGAGATGAACGGGCCCTCGAAGTGGATGCCGGCCAGCTCGTCGTCCTCGGCCAGTTCGGCGAGGACGCCGGCCTGCCGGGCGAGGTCGTCCAGGTCGCCGGTGACGGTGGAGGCGAGCATGGTGGTGGTGCCGTGGCCGCGGTGGGTGTCGATGACGGTGCGGGCCTGCTCGTGGGTGCCGCCGGAGAAGGAGGCGCCGCCGGCGCCGTGCACGTGGATGTCGACGAAGCCGGGGACGATCCAGTGCCCGGAGAGGTCGAGGGCCGCGGACCCGCCGTCGTCCCGCGGTTCGCCGGGGGCCTGCGGCGCCGTGCCGGCCTGCGGTGTACCGGCCCGCGGTGCCACCGAGGCGATCCGGCCGTCCGCGACGGTGAGCCGGGCGTCCTCCACGGTGCCGGCCGGCTGGACCACACGGGCGCCGGTGAGCACCGTGCCGCCCTCCCGCATCGAATCCCGCATCAGGCGGTTACCTCCGTGGCGAGTAGGTCCCAGGCGAGCTGCCCGGCGCCCAGGCAGGCGGCGGCGTCTCCCAGCTCCGCCGGGACGATCTGGGGGAATGTCTGGAACGTGATGTGCGCCCGGACGGCGCGCGTGAGCGGTACGAACAGGGTGTCGCCGGCCTCGGCGAGGCCGCCGCCGACGACGATCCGGCGGGGGTCGAGCAGGGTGATGCCGGTGATCAGGCCGCCGGCGAGGGCGTCGACGGCGTCCTGCCAGACGGCCTCCGCCAGCGGGTCGCCGGCCTCGACGGCCTGGGCGCAGTCCGCGGCGGTCGCGCCGGGGTCTCCGCAGGCGGTGGCCCACGCCTCGCCGACCGCGGAGGCGGAGGCCAGCCGCTCCAGGCAGCCGCGCTGACCGCAGCCGCAGGGCGGCCCGTCGGGGCGTACGACGACGTGGCCGATCTCGCCGGAGCCGCCGTGGGCGCCGGGCTCGATGCGGCCCTCGATGCCGATGGCGGCGGCGATGCCGGTGCCCAGGGCGATGAACAGGAACCGGTCCACGTCGCGCGCCGCACCGAGCCGGCCCTCGGCGAGGCCGCCGGTGCGCAGGTCGTGGCCGACGGCGACGGGGCAGGCCAGGCGCTCGCCGAGAAGGCGGCGAAACGGTACGTCACGCCAGCCGAGGTTCGCCGAGAACACCGCGACGCCCTCGGCGTCGTCGACGATCCCGGGCACCGCGACGCCGGCCGCGACGGCCGGCTCGCCGTACTTCTCCACGCCGGTGTCCCGCAGCTCGGCCGCGAAGTCGAGCACGGCGGCGACGACGGCCTCGGGACCCGCCTCGCGCGGGGTCGGCCGGCGCGTCTCGTGGAGCAGCGCGCCGTCCGCCCCGACGAGGGCGGCTTTCATGCCGGTGCCGCCCACATCGAGGGCGATGACGTGTCTCACGGGGGACAGTCTCGCCCGTAAAGAGGCGAGAGGTCTAGTCCAGTCGCGATGACGGGTCCGGTTTCCGCCGGTATCCGGTCAAGTGCCCCCGCTGAACCCCTCCCGCGCGCCCGCCGCGGGCGCCCCGCCGCACGCCGCCCGCACGGCCTCAGCGCAGGACGACGCTGCGCGTCAGGTTCCGGGGGCGGTCCGGGTCGTACCCCTTCGCCTCCGCCACGGCCACCGCCAGCCGCTGGGCCCGTACCAGGTCCGCCATCGGGTCGAGCCCGCGCGCCGTCGACTCCGCGCTCAGATGGCCGCCCACCCGGCCCACGTCCGCCGCCAGCCCCCCGGGCAGTTCGCCGAAGTGCCACACCGCCCGCCCGGGGCCGGTGATCGCCATGGGCCCGTGCCGGTACTCCATCGCCGGGTAGCTCTCCGTCCACGCCCCGGCCGCCTCGCGCATCTTCAGCGCCGCCTCGGCCGCAAGACCGCAGGTCCAGCCCCGGCCCAGGAACGTCCACTGCACCGCCGCCGCCAGCTCCGGCGGCAGCGGCTGCGTCACCGCCAACTCGGCGTCGACCGCGGCGTCCGTGACGGACTTCACACCTCCCGCGGGCGGTCCGTGCAGTTCGAGGCCGGCGCGCAGCAGCGCCAGCGCCGTCGTCGCGAACCGGGTCTGGACCACCGACTCCTCGTCCGCGTACGCCAGCGTGACCAGCGTGTCCGCGGCCGTGGCGACGGGCGTCTCCGCGTCCGCCGTGAGGGCGGTGGTCGCGGTTCCGGCGGCCTCGTTCCGTACCGCCGCCAGCAGGTCCAGCACCTCGGTCGTCGTCCCGGACCTGGTGATCGCCACCATCCGGTCGTACCGCCGGCCGGCCGGGAACTCCGAGGCGGCGTAGGCGTCCGTGTGCCCCTGGCCCGCCGCCTCCCGCAGCCCGGCGTACGCCTGCGCCATGAACCACGAGGTGCCGCAGCCGACCACCGCGACCTTCTCCCCGGGCTGCGGCAGCCCGGGGACGGCCGCCGCCTCCTGCCGGGCTCGGCGCCAGCAACTCGGCTGGGTGGCTATCTCGGCGGCGGTGCGGGACGGTTCTGCGGCTGCCATGAGGTGCGGCTCCCTGCTTGTGCTCGTGGACGGACGTCGCCGCGCGCACTGTTGCGATCGTGCGCGCTTTCGTGCCGTTCCGCGACGGTTGGTGTGCGGTTCAGCTCGCCGCCTCCCTATCAGCCCGCTACCCTCCGCGGCAATGGCAGAAATCGGGAGGTGGTTACGGAAGTGATATCCGGCTGGTGTAGACCTGGGAGGGGCGCTCCGGACAGACTCAGCCCCCTCAGATAATTCTGAAGGTGGGCTAAAGCTGTGCAGCGGCGTGGATTTCTGAAGGCGGCGGCCGGTGCCGCGGGAGCGGCGGCCCTGCCGCTGAGCGCGTGCGGGGACGGCAGCGGCGGCGGCGACGTCACGCTGAAGCTGGTGGCCGCCGAGTACGGCACCGGTGAGTCCGACACCGCGCGGCGCTACTGGGAGCAGTTGGCGGCGAAGTTCTCCAACGACACCCCGGGGATCTCGGTCGACATCGAGATCATCCCGTGGGAGGACATCGACGCCAAGGTCGACAAGATGGTGAAGGACGGCAACCCGCCGGACATCGCGCAGATGGGCCCGTACGCCGAGTACAGCTCGCGCGACATGCTCTACAGCACCGACGAACTGCTCTCCATCCCCACCCAGGCCAACTTCGTGCCCAGCCTCGCCGCCGCCGGCGAGGTCAACCGCGTCCAGTACGGCATGCCGTTCGTCTCCAGCTCGCGGCTGCTGTTCTACAACAAGTCCCTCTTCGAGGACGCGGGTCTGAGCACCGGCCCCGAGGACGCGCCCAAGGACTGGGACGAACTCCTGGACGTCGCGCAGGCGCTCAAGGACACCGGTGTGAAGGTCCCCTACGCGCTCCCGCTCGGCCCCGAGGAGGCCCAGGGCGAGACGCTGATGTGGATGATCAGCGGCGGCGGCGCGTACACGGACGACGTCGGCAGCTACACGATCGACTCCGAGCAGAACATCCACACCTTCAACTGGATACGCGACAACCTCGTCGGCGCCGGCCTCACCTACGCCGCGCCCTCCGAGACCAACAGACGCACGGCCTTCGCCGACTTCGTCAAGGGCGACGTCGGCATGATCTTCGGCCACCCGACGCTGATGCAGGACCTGCGCCGGGAGAAGGTCGACTTCGGCATCGCCCTGAAGCTGCCCGGACGCGACGGGCCCTCGGAGTCGACGATGGGCGTCGCCGACTGGATCATGGCGTTCAAGGCCAACGGCCACCGCTCCCAGATCGGCAAGTTCCTCGACGTCCTCTTCGACGACACCAACGTGCTGAAGTTCGCGCAGCGCTACGACCTGCTGCCGACGACGGTCTCCGGGGTGGACAAGCTCAGCCAGGGCCGCAAGGACCTGCAGCCGTTCCTGGACCAGCTCCAGAGCGCGGTCTTCTACCCCGACAACAAGACGTCGTGGGCGCGGGTGAACGCGGAGCTGAAGAAGCAGATAGGCAAGGCGGCCGAGGCCGGCGGCGAGCCGCCGGAGCGGGTGCTGACGAATCTGCAGAGCATCGCGGAGTCGGCCTCCACGACGGAGGAGTGACCCGCCCCTCGGCGCCGTTTGCCGCCCTTGCGGCCCCGCAGACCCCTGCAGCCCCTGCAGCCCCCGCGGCCCCCGCGGACCTCCGCAGCCCTCCCGGGACCGGGTGGCGCGGACGGGGCGTCAGCCCTCCCGGGCGTCGCGGCGGGCCTGCCGGACGCGGCGCAGCCGATTGACCGTCACCGGGTCGTGCTCCTGCGCGCGCGGGTCGTCCAGGAGCGCGTTGAGCACCTGGTAGTACCGCGTCGGGGAGAGCCCCAGCCGCTCCCGGATCGCCCGCTCCTTGGCGCCCGGACCCGGCCACGCGCGCTTCTCCAGCGCGAGGACCGCCAAGTCCCGCTCGGTCAGCCCCGGGTCACCCTCAGACATGCCCTGCACGTTACCGCGGGCCGGTAGGGTCCTGGACATGGGCAGCACCTCCGCAGCACAGCTCCCCGTTCCGCGTACCGAGGCGGGCCGCGCCGGCCTCGCGGCGCTCCTCGCCGACCCGGAACAGGCCCTCGTCGCCTTCGACTTCGACGGCACCCTCGCGCCGATCGTCCCCGACCCCGACGCCGCGCGGGCCCACCCCGGCGCCGTACCCGCGCTGGCCCGGGTCGCGCCGCGGGTCGGGACCGTCGCCGTCATCACCGGCCGGCCCGCCGCAGTGGCCGTACGGTACGGCGGCTTCGCGGGCGTCGAGGGGCTGGCGCACCTTCGCGTCCTCGGCCACTACGGCGACGAGCAGTGGGACGCCGCCACCGGCACCCTGCGCGCCCCCGACCCGCACCCCGGCGTCGCGGCGGTGCAGGCCGAACTGCCGGGCGTGCTGGAGGCGGCGGGCGCCTGGCGGGGCACGTGGATCGAGGACAAGGGCCGCGCCGTCGCCGTCCACACCCGCCGCGCCGACCGTCCCGCCGAGGCCGCCGACGCGCTGCGCAAGCCGCTGGACGACCTGGCGGCGGCCCACGGCCTCGTGGTCGAGCCCGGCCGCTTCGTCCTCGAACTCCGCCCCCCGGGCATGGACAAGGGCCGCGCCCTCACCGCCCTGACCCGCGAGACCGGCGCCCGCACCGTCCTCTACGCCGGCGACGACCTCGGCGATCTCGCCGCCTACGACGCCGTGGACACGCTGCGCCCGGAGGGCGTCGCCGGCCTGCTGGTGTGCAGCGCGGCGACGACGGGCGAGGGCGCGGACGGGCTGGCGGACCGCGCGGACCTGACGGTCGACGGACCGCAGGGCGTGGTGGACCTCCTGACGACCCTGGCAACGGCCCTCGGCGAGTAGCCCGGCGCCGTCAGGCCCGGAGCCTCGCGGCCCCGCGGCCCGGCGGCCGCGCCCCCTTCAGTCCGAGAGCCGGCGCAGGAAGTCCCGTATCAGCCCGGCGCTCTGCGCGAACCGTGTCGTCAGCGGGAAGTGACCGGCGTCCAGCAACTGCACCTGCGCGTCCTTCGCGTCCCGGGCGAACGCGCGCGCCCCGTCGGCCCCGAAGATCTCGTCGTGCCGTCCCCAGGCCGCGAGGACCGGAGGCTGGTGCACGCGCAGATACTCCTGCCAGTCCGCGTACCGGCCGGGGTTCGTGCCGTAGTCGAGGAAGAGGTCGAGCTGGATCTCCTGGTTGCCCGGCCGGTCCAGCAGCGCCTGGTCGTGGACCTCCAGCGCCGGGTCGACCAGCGACGTGTCCGGGACGCCGTGGCTGTACTGCCAGTGCGTGGCGTCCGGGGTGAGGAGTGAGCGGAGTGCCTCGCGGTTGGCCGGAGAGGGGTCGGCCCAGTAGGCGCGGAGCGGGGCCCAGAAGGGGGTGAACCCTTCGTCGTACGCATTGCCGTTCTGGCTGACGATGCCGGTGATGCGCTCGGGGTGGCGCAGGGCGAGGCGGAAGCCGACCGGGGCGCCGTAGTCGTGGACGTAGATCGCGTAGCGCCGGACTCCTAGCTGGTCGAGCAGCTTGCCGACGACATCGGCGAGATGGTCGAAGGTGTACGCCCACTCCGCGGCCGGGGGCGCGGAGCTGAGCCCGAAGCCGGGGTAGTCGGGGGCGATCAGGCGGAACTCGCCGGCCAGCTCCGCCATCAGGGGCGCGAAGCCGACGGACGACGTCGGGAAGCCGTGCAGCAGCACGAGCGTCGGCGCACCCGGGTCGCCCGCCTCCCGGTAGAAGACGTCGAGGCCGTCGATGCGGGCGGTGCGGTGGCGTACGGTCACGGCGAACTCCAACCATCAAAGTGAACTTGAACGGTTACGACGGGAAAAACCTAACCCGCCCCTGCCAACCTGTCAACTCGACTTGAACGGTTACATTGCTCGTATGGCACGACCGCTGACCGGCGAACCGCTGGCCCTGGACCTGGTGAACACCTGGTGGATCGACGAGGGAAGCCCCGTCGACTTCTTCTACGAGCCCGACGGCGTCAGCCGCTGGCTGGGTGAACACGGCCTGTCCGCCCCCGCGGCCGGCGCCCCCGGCCCCGGCGCCGCTGCCGTACGCGAGCCGCTGACCACCGCCCGCGCCGCCCTGCGCGCCGCCCTCGACGGCGACGAGCAGCCGCTCGACGAGATACTGGCCCACGGCGCCCGCCGCCCCCTGCTGCGCGCCGGCCGGGCCACCTCGGAGATCGTCGTGGACGACCCCGCGTGGCTGCCGGCCTGGGTCGCCGCGGCCGATCTGGTCCGGCTGTACGAGGAGCACCCGGAGCGGGTCCGCGGCTGCGCGAACCCCGAGTGCGTGCTGTGGTTCTACGACATCAGCAAGAACGGCCGCCGCCGCTGGTGCTCGATGGAGGGGTGCGGCAACCGCGCCAAGGCGGCCCGCTTCCAAGAGCGCCACCGCCGCTGAGAGCGCCGCGGTCCTGACCGCGGTTTGCGCCCGTACCGAGGGCTACGTCCGTACCGCCGGCTAGGCCCGCAGCGCGTCCAACTGCGCGAGGAACCACGCCTGCGGCGGCAGCGCCGTGGCCGCCGCCGCCAGCCGCTTCGTCCGCCGGGCGCGCTCGTCGCGCGGCATCGTCAGCGCCGCGTGCAGCGCGTCCGCGGTGGCCTCCACGTCGTACGGGTGCACCACGAGCGCGTCCTCGGCAAGGTCCGCGTACGCGCCCGCCTCCCGGGACAGCACCAGCGCGCAGCCGTCGTCCGAGACCACCGGGATCTCCTTCGCGACCAGGTTCATCCCGTCCCGCAGCGGATTGACCAGCGCCACGTCCGCCAGCCGGTACGCGGCGAGCGAGCGGGCGAAGTCGTCCTCGACGTGCAGCACGACGGGCTGCCAGCCGTCTGTCCCGTACGCCTCGTTGATCTCCGCGGCGAGGCGGCGCACCTCGGCGGTGTAGTCCCGGTACACGGCCAGGTCCTGCCGGGACGGATACGCGAACGCCAGCTTCACCACGCGCCCGCGCCACTCCGGCCGCGCTTCCAGCAGCCGCCGGTACGCGAGCAGCCCGCGGACGATGTTCTTCGACAACTCCGTGCGGTCCACCCGCGCGACGACCTCGCGGTCCGCGCCCCCGATCTGCTCGCGCAGGGCCGCCATCCGCTCGGCGACATCCGGCCGCCGCGACCGCTCGCGCAGGAAGTCGGCGTCGGCGCCGAGGGCGTGCACGTCGACCCAGGTCGTCCGCTCCCCCCGGGCCTCCTCCCCGGCCCACGCGACATCCGCCTGGCCGCCCAGCACGTCGCGGCAGCAGCCGGCGAACGCCTCGGCCCAGCGGCGGGTGTGGAAGCCGACGCGGTCGGCGCCCAGCAGCCCGCGGAGGAGGGCTTCGGCGATGTCGTCGGGGAGCAGCCGGAAGTACTCGGGGGGCGCCCAGGGGGTGTGGGTGAAGTGCGAGATGCGCAGGTCGGGGCGGCGCTCGCGGAGCATGCCGGGGACGAGGCACAGGTGGTAGTCCTGCACGAGCACCGCCGCGCCCTCGGCGGCACCCTCGGCGAGGGCGTCGGCGAAGGCGCGGTTGTACGTCTCGTACGCGGCCCACTGGCGGCGGAAAGCGGCGTCGAAGACGGGGGCGACGGGGATGTCGTAGAGCATGTGGTGCACGAACCACAGGACGGAGTTCGCGACGCCGTTGTACGCGTCGTGGAAGACGTCCGGGTCGATGCCGAGCATCCGTACCCCGGGCTCGGCCACCCCCCGCCGCACGGCCTCGCGGTCCCCGTCACCCAGCGCCGCACACACCCACAGCGCCCCGGCCTCCGGCCCGACGGCACTGAGCCCGGAGACGAGCCCGCCACCGCCGCGCTTGGCGACGAGGTCCCCGTCGTCGCCGACGGCGTACGAGACGGGCCCGCGGTTGGACGCGACGAGCAGGGGAGCACCGGGCGACACGACCATGCGCCGAGCCTAGCCACGTCAGCCCCCGCCGAAACGCAACCGGGGCGGTGTGGCCGATACCGGTGGGGCACGCGGGCCGGTGAGGCCGAAGGGCTCCGGACGAAGGAGGGACCCGGGCGGCGGCCCGGGGTTGCGGGGCGGTCGGGGGGTGGAGAGTGACGTCACGCGGGGTTGCGGTTCGGGGGCGCAGCCGGCCGGGGGAGGCCCGCGGAGTCTCGGGGTGTGGTCCCCAGGCGGCTCGGGCGGAGCCCGGCCGGGTCTCGGGCGGAGCCAGTGACGGTCCGGGGAGCGGCCCTGCTCGGGAGCTGGGGGGCAGAGCCCCGAACAGGGGGTGGGGTCGGAGCCCCGTCCAGTCCGGGGCGCGTCCCCGCCGGTTCCGGGGCGGAGCCCTGGGGGTTTGGGGGCGCGGCCCCGCCGGGGTTCGGGGCGCAGCCCTTGCCGGGGTCTGGGGCGCAGCCCCTGCGGGGTTGGGGGCGCGGCCCCGCCGGCGTTCGGGGCGCAGCCCCTGCCGGGGTCTGGGGCGCAGCCCTGGGGGTTTGGGGGCGCAGCCCCTGCCGGGGTTGGGGGGTGGGGCCCCGCCGGGGCCGGGGCAGCGCCCCGGGGTTCGGGGGCGGAGCCCGTGCCGGGGTCCGGGGCGTAGCCCCGCTGGGGTCTGGGGCAGCGCCCCGGGGGTTCGGGGGCGGAGCCCCCGGCGGGGTTCGGGGCGCAGCCCCGGTGGGTCTCGGGGCGGAGCCCCGAGTCTCGGGAAGGGGCGGGTACGGGGAGATCCCACCCCGCCATCGCCCGCCCGGCGAGGGCTACGCCGCCCGGCGTTCCACGTACTCGGGGATCTCCCCCATCGGCGGCCGCTCCTCCGTGTCCACCCCGTACGTCCGCGGCTCGAACGCCCCGTCCGCCCCCCTGTCGAACTGCGTCAGCCGCGGCCGCACCAGATGCCCCCGCGCCAGCCGCAACTGCGCCGTGCGGTAGATCGCCGCCGCCATGCGCCCCAGCGCGCGGTCGTCCTGGTGCCGGTGCCGCCGGACGCCGACGTCGACCTGCGCCAGCGCGTCCAGCCCCACCGTGTGCAGCGCGTCGACGAGCAGGCCCAGCTCCACCCCGTACCCGACCGGGAACGGCAGCCGCTCCAGCAGCGACCGCCGCGCCGCGTACTCGCCGCCCAGCGGCTGGACGAAGCCGGCCAGCAGCGGCCAGTGCAGGTTCAGCAGCGGCCGGGCCACCAGCTCGGTCACCCGCCCGCCCTGTCCGTTCGCCCCCGTGCCCAGCGGCCTGTCGTACACCGCCTTCACGAACTCCACGCCGGGATCCGTCAGCAGCGGGCCCACGATCCCGCTCACGAACGCCGTGTCGAAGTCCCGCAGGTCCGCGTCCACGAAGCACACGATCTCGCCGCGCGTCACCAGCAGCGACCGCCACAGCACCTCGCCCTTGCCCGGCACCGCGGGCAGCCGCGGCAGCACCTCGTCGCGGTGTACGACCCGCGCGCCGGCCGCGGAGGCGACCTCCGCCGTACGGTCCGTGGAGCCGGAGTCCATCACGACCAGCTCGTCCACCAGCCCGCCGTCGCCGGGAGCCATCAGTTCCGCGCGGATCGCCGCGACGATCGCCCCGACCGTGGCCTCCTCGTCGAGCGCGGGCAGCACCACGCTCACCGTGCCGCGCGCCCCGAGCGCCCGCTTGGCCGCCAGCAGCCGCGCGGGCGGCCGGTCCGCCGCGGACCAGGACCGCGTCCTCAGCCACTGCTCCACGTCATCGAGCACCTGCGGGCCTCCCCTTGCCGGGTGTCCTGTCCGGTGTGAGAGCCGTCTCGCGTATCGGACGGCCCTCACAACTGTCCTGGTCGTCGGTTACAGTCTTGAACAACGTGCGTGACGTCCCTATGTCGGGGTCGGCGCGCCGGACAAAAGCGCCGGACGGCCCCGCCGGACCCGCGCCATACAGAGCTCATCCAGAGGGGCAGAGGGAACGGCCCGTTGAAGCCCCGGCAACCCTCCGTCCGGTACTCGCGACGCTGCGAGGCCCCGGACGGTGATGGTGCCAATTCCGTCCTGCGGCGAGATGCGTCGCGGGGAAGATGAGGAGAGAGGGCCTCGCCAGTATGGCTGTAGACACAGCTCCCACCGCCGTCGACGGCGCCCCTGATCTGGGTCCTGCCGTCGCGCTGTCGTGCCGGGAGTGCGGGGAGCGGGTGCCGCTGGGTCCGGTGTTCGCGTGCCAGTCGTGTTTCGGGCCGCTGGAGGCGGCGTACGAACTCCCCGGCGGTGACGCCGAGTCCGCCGCCCGGCTGCGGGCCCGTATCGAGGCGGGGCCGCGGAGCATCTGGCGGTACGCGCCGCTGCTGCCGGTCCCCGCGGACGTCGCGGACAAGCCGAACCTGAACCCGGGCTTCACCCGGCTGCACCGCGCCGACCGGCTCGCCGCCGAGCTGGGCGTGACGGGCGCGCTGCACGTCAAGGACGACTCGGGCAACCCGACGCACTCCTTCAAGGACCGCGTCGTCGCGATCGCCGTCGAGGCGGCGCGCGCCTTCGGCTTCACCACGCTGTCGTGTTCGTCCACGGGCAATCTGGCGGGTGCGGTCGGCGCGGCCGCGGCGCGGGCGGGGCTGCGTTCGTGCGTGTTCATCCCGTACGACCTGGAGCACGCGAAGGTCGTCACGGCCGCGGTCTACGGCGGTGACGTGGTCGGCATCGAGGGCACGTACGACGACGTGAACCGCTTCTGCTCGGAGCTGATCGGCGACCCGATCGGCGAGGGCTGGGGGTTCACGAACGTCAATCTGCGCCCGTACTACGCGGAGGGCTCCAAGACCCTCGCGTACGAGATCTGCGAGCAGCTCGGCTGGCGGCTCCCGGACAACATCGTCATCCCCGTCGCCTCCGGCTCCCAGCTCACGAAGATCGACAAGGGGCTGAAGGAGCTGATCGCGACGGGGCTGGTCGAGGAGCGCCCGTACAAGATCTTCGGCGCCCAGGCGGCCGGCTGCTCCCCGGTCTCGCGGGCCTACAAGGACGGTCACGACGTGGTACGTCCCGTGCGGCCCGACACGATCGCCAAGTCCCTCGCCATCGGCAACCCGGCCGACGGGCCGTACGTGCTGGACATCGCCCGCCGGACCGGCGGCGCGGTGGAGGACGTGACGGACGCCGAGGTCGTGGACGCGGTGAAGCTGCTGGCCCGTACCGAGGGCGTGTTCGCGGAGACGGCGGGCGGCGTGACCTTCGGCGTGCTGGCCAAGCTCGTCGCGGACGGCCGGATCGACCCGGCCGAGACCACCGTCGCGATCAACACCGGCGACGGTCTGAAGACCCTCGACGCGGTCGCTCCCACCACGGGGCCGAGCGCGATCATTCGTCCCACACTCGACTCCTTCCGAGAGGCCGGCCTCGCATCATGAGCGTGAACGTCCGAATTCCGACCATCCTCCGTACGTATACCGACGGGCGGGCAGAGGTGAGCGCCGAGGGCGCGACGCTGGCCGAGGTGATCGAAGACCTGGAGAAGAACCACCGGGGCATCGCCGGCCGGGTGCTGGACGATCAAGGCAAGCTGCGCCGCTTCGTGAACGTCTACGTGAACGACGACGACGTCCGCTTCGCCGATGGCCTGCAGACTCCCACTCCGGAGGGGGCCGGGATCTCGATCATTCCGGCGGTCGCCGGAGGCTGCTGAACCCCTCTCGCGTGTGTGCGGCCCCACCGATCCGGAGTGGGGCCGTTCGCATGTCCGGACACGCGATAGGGTTGGGACGTTCCCCCCTCGTGGCCCATGCTCCACGCATATGAGAACGCGACAAGTTCCCCGCAAATGCGGAGAGTTAATTGTCGTGATGGTGAGTTATGCCCTGCCCGAGTTGTCAGGGAATGGCGGAGGTTGATCGGAAAAATACCGATCAGGTGTCCGCAGAATTCTCGTCCGAGTGACCTGTTGCACTGGGCATCTGTGCGGATACATTCAGCCGCGGTCGACGCGTTCCGGCGCACGCCCCGGCGTGTATCCGGGGGTGAGGTCTGACCCGGGTCCGCGGAGTGCGGTCCTGTGTAAGGGCCGGCAATAGGGGAGTTTGGAATGGCTCAGGGCACCGTCAAGTGGTTCAACGCGGAGAAGGGGTACGGCTTCATCGCGGTCGACGGTGGTGCGGATGTCTTCGTCCACTACAGCGCGATTCAGATGGACGGATACCGCACCCTCGAGGAAGGCCAGCGGGTCGAGTTCGAGATCTCGCAGGGCCAGAAGGGGCCGCAGGCAGACATGGTCCGCGTCAGCGGCTGAGCGCCGGGCATCGACCACGGACGACTCGCGACGGCCCGCACCCTCCGGGGTGCGGGCCCTCTGCTGTCCGCGCCCGTGTCCGTACGCCTCTGCCGGGCCCCGTGCCCGTACCCCCTCCGTTCCCCCCTGCCCGTGCCTCTCCGTCCACGCCTCCTTCCGCCGCCTGTTGTGCGGTGCCGCGGTCCGGTTCCGCTCTGCGCATGAGAAGCCCCTACCCGCTTGCACTCGCAGGGGGCGAGTGCTAATCATTGGCGTTAGCACTCTCCCCGTGAGAGTGACAGCACGGGACCGGTTCGGTGAGGTCCGTACGCCGGGTGGGAGGGAACCACGCGGGTCGCGGACCGTCCGTCGCGGGCGCCAGCGCGGTCCGGACACAGACGACCCCCCTGTCCGGGAGGACTCAACACAATGGCCAAGACCATCGCGTTCGACGAGGAGGCGCGGCGCGGCCTCGAGCGCGGCATGAACCAGCTCGCCGACGCCGTCCGCGTCACCCTCGGCCCCAAGGGCCGGAACGTCGTCCTCGAGAAGAAGTGGGGCGCCCCCACGATCACGAACGACGGTGTCTCCATCGCCAAGGAGATCGAGCTCGAGGACCCGTACGAGAAGATCGGCGCCGAGCTGGTCAAGGAGGTCGCGAAGAAGACGGACGACGTCGCCGGTGACGGCACGACGACCGCGACCGTCCTGGCCCAGGCCCTGGTCAAGGAGGGCCTGCGCAACGTGGCCGCCGGCGCCAACCCGATGGCGCTGAAGCGCGGCATCGAGAAGGCCACCGAGGCCGTCTCCGCCGCCCTGCTGGAGCAGGCCAAGGACGTGGAGACCAAGGAGCAGATCGCCTCCACCGCCTCCATCTCCGCCGGCGACACCCAGATCGGCGAGCTGATCGCCGAGGCCATGGACAAGGTCGGCAAGGAAGGCGTCATCACCGTCGAGGAGTCGCAGACCTTCGGGCTGGAGCTGGAGCTCACCGAGGGCATGCGCTTCGACAAGGGCTACATCTCGGCCTACTTCGCGACCGACATGGAGCGCATGGAGGCGGAGCTCGAGGACCCGTACATCCTCATCGCCAACTCCAAGATCAGCGCGGTCAAGGACCTGCTGCCGCTCCTGGAGAAGGTCATGCAGTCCGGCAAGCCGCTGCTGATCATCGCCGAGGACGTCGAGGGCGAGGCCCTGTCCACCCTCGTGGTGAACAAGATCCGCGGCACCTTCAAGTCCGTCGCCGTCAAGGCCCCGGGCTTCGGCGACCGCCGCAAGGCCATGCTCGGCGACATCGCCATCCTCACCGGTGGCCAGGTCATCTCCGAGGAGGTCGGCCTCAAGCTGGAGAGCGCCACGCTCGACCTGCTGGGCCGCGCCCGCAAGGTCGTCATCACCAAGGACGAGACCACCATCGTCGACGGCTCCGGCGACAGCGAGCAGGTCCAGGGCCGGGTCAACCAGATCCGGGCCGAGATCGACGCCAGCGACTCCGACTACGACCGCGAGAAGCTGCAGGAGCGGCTCGCCAAGCTGGCCGGCGGCGTGGCCGTCATCAAGGCCGGCGCCGCGACCGAGGTCGAGCTGAAGGAGCGCAAGCACCGCATCGAGGACGCCGTGCGCAACGCGAAGGCGGCCGTCGAGGAGGGCATCGTCGCCGGCGGCGGCGTGGCCCTGCTGCAGGCCGGCCACGTCTTCGAGAAGCTGGAGCTCCAGGGCGACGAGGCCACCGGCGCGTCCGCCGTGAAGCTGGCCCTGGAGGCCCCGCTCAAGCAGATCGCGGTCAACGCCGGCCTCGAAGGCGGCGTCGTGGTGGAGAAGGTGCGCAACCTGACCGCCGGTCACGGGCTCAACGCCGCCAGCGGCGAGTACGTCGACATGATCGCCGAGGGCATCCTCGACCCGGCCAAGGTGACCCGCTCCGCGCTGCAGAACGCGGCGTCGATCGCGGGCCTGTTCCTCACCACCGAGGCCGTCGTCGCCGACAAGCCGGAGAAGGAGAAGGCCGCGGCCGGGGGCGGTATGCCCGGCGGCGACATGGACTTCTGATCCTGGATCGCGAAGTCCGTACGTCCGCCGCGGCCGCGGCCGGACGGCGGACGGGCTGACGAACCGAGGGCGGTACCCCGCAGGGGGTGCCGCCCTCGGGCGCGTCGGTACACGGCGCGGGCTGCGGCAGCGGCGGCCCACGGCGGGGCTGCGGCTGCGCGGTCGCCTCGGAGTCGGAGTAGGGGCGGCCGGCGCTCCCGGGCGGCGCCGGCCGGGAGCAGTCTCCGGTCGACGACCCCCGGGCGACACCGCCGGGTTCAGCTCACGTCGGTCGCGGACTTCAGGGCGACTCGCAGATGACCGTGTGAGGCGTCGAGCAGGCGCTCCGCCGTGCTGCCGTCCACGCCGCCGAGGATGGTGAGGATCGCGTTCTTCACCTCGCCGTGGGTCTCCGCGAGGGCGGCCTCCACCTCCTCGTCGCCCGCGCCCGTCGCCAGCGCGACGATGCGCCGCGAACGGGCGCGCAGCTTCTCGTTGGAGGCGCGCACGTCGACCATCAGGTTCCCGTACGTCTTGCCGAGCCGGATCATCGTGATCGTCGACAGCATGTTGAGCACGAGCTTCTGCGCCGTGCCCGCCTTCAGCCGCGTCGACCCCGCGATCAGCTCGGGGCCCACGACGACCTCGATGCCGTGCTGCGCGGCCGCGCCGAGCGGCGAACCGGCGTTGCAGGACAGCCCGATGGTCAGCGCCCCTCTGCCGCGCGCGTACGTGACGCCGCCGACGGCGTACGGCGTGCGGCCGGAGGCGGAGATGCCGACGACCGCGTCGTCGGGCCCCAGCTCCGCCGCCGCCAGGTCGGCCGCGGCCAGTTCCTCGCTGTCCTCCGCGCCCTCCGTGGAGGTCCGCAGCGCCACGTCCCCGCCGGCGATCATGCCGACGACCTGCGACGGGTCGGTGTTGAACGTCGGTGGGCACTCGCTGGCGTCCAGCACCCCGAGCCGGCCCGCGGTGCCGGCGCCCAGATAGAACAGCCTGCCGCCGCGGGCCATGCGCTCGGCGATGTCGTCGATGGCGGCGGCGATCCGGGGCAGTTGCGTGGCGACAGCGCCCGGGACCCCGCTGTCCTCCTCGTTCATGAGTCCGGCGATCTCCAGGCTGGAGAGACGGTCGATCTCTGCCAGCTCGGGACGGAACGCCTCGGTGGTCAGGTTTTCCAGCTCCCGGCGGATGTCTGCTGAGGGAGAGGGCATGTCGGAGCGGCTCTTTCCATACGGTGCGTGGCGCGCGGTGGGCGGTGCGCGCACGCGGAGGTGGGTCGGTCACGGCGGCTTGCGTGGTGCGGTCGCCGGCGGTCGGACTGCCGCCGCGGGCGTCCGGCGCGCGAGGCGCGCCAGGCCACCGGGCGGCGCCGGCGCCGGCGTCGTACGGCGGTGCGGTCGGGCGCCGGCCCTCGGACGCCCGCGGGGACGTCCTCGGGCAGGCCGGTGCGCAGCCTGGCGCCCGGGGTGGTGCGGGGTGGAGCGTGACCGCGGGCGGGTGAGGCCCGCGAGTGGTGCGTGAGCGGTATGAGGCGCATGAGCGGTAACCGTGGTGTGAGGGGTGCGTGCCGTACGTACGGCGCGTACGGCACGTGCTGCACGAGCGGTGCGCGGCACGGGAGCGGTATGCGGTGTGGGGCGTGCGTGGCGCGGGGGCGGTGCGTGGTGCGGATGGCGCGGTGGACGCGTCCGGCGCGCGGGGCGGAGCCCGTACGCCCGACGGATCCGACAGATCCGACTCGTCCGCGGCCTCCGGGGCGGCCGGTGCCGTGGGCGGGGTCCGCCCCTGTACGGAGGGCGGGTCGCCGGTGCACCGGTCGTCGTCGGGTGTCGCCGGGCGGCGTCAGGACCGCGGGCGGAGCGGGCTGTGCCGGTGGGCCAGCGCCTCGTACGAGGCGGCGAGCGCCGGGGCGGCCCGCTCGTACGTCCGCTGGGCCACGCCTATGAACAGGCAGTCCACGACCAGCAGTTGGCCTGTCCGGCTGGACATGGCCGCCGGCCGCAGCTCGCTCTCGCGACCCGTGGACGTGGTGAGTATGTGATCGGCGTACGACGCGACGGGGCCGTCCGGGCGGCCGGTGATCGCCACCGTCGTCGCCCCGTGGTCGAACGCGACCCGCAGCGGTTCTATGACGTCGACCGTGCGGCCCGAGTGCGTGATCGCGATGGCCACGTCGCCCGCGCGCAGTTGGACGGCGTTGGTGACGGCCAGGTGCGGGTCGGGCGAGGCGTGCGCCACGACGCCGATCCGCAGCAGCTTCTGGACCAGGTCCTGGCCCACGAGGTTGGAGGCGCCGATGCCGTACACATCGATGCGCCGGGCGGTGGCCATGGCGGCGATCGCCGCCTCCAACTGCACGGGGTCGAGCCCGGCCGCGGTGTCCGCGAGGGCCTGCTGCTCGTCCCGGGCGAGCTTGGCGATGACGTCGGCCATCGAATCGTCCACCGCTATGTCCGCGGTGACCGACGGCGCGCGCCCGGCCTCCTGCTGCGCGGCGGCGGCGGCGAGGGCCAGCCGGAGATCGCGATACCCGGGATAGCCGAGCAGCCGCGCCGTCCGCACGACGGTGGCCTCCGACGTGCCGGTGCGCTCCGCGAGGCCGGTGACGGTGAGCGCGGCACAGCCGGCCGGGTCCCCGGCGACGGCCTCGGCGACGCGCTGCATGGAGCGCGTCATGGACGGCGCGACCGTGCGCACCTTGGCCGCGAGGGCGGCGGGCGCGGGCGGCGCGGGTCCGGTCGGGGTGTCGGGAGTGAAAGTTTCCTTCACGCTGTAGCTCACACACGAAAGATATTTTCGCGACGGAGGGCGAGTCAACCCCCCGCGTCGGCCCTGTGGAAAACCCCGGCCGGGCCGCGGTCCCGGCCGCGGCCCGGCCGCGCGGGTGCCGGTTGCGGGAGAATGTATGTATGGAGCACCAAGGGCTGGAGCAGGCGCTACACCGCGCCAGGGCGCTGATCCTCGCCGACCTCAGCGCCGCCGACGTGGCCGAACCCGACGTGGTCACCTTCGTCGAGGACGCGGTGGTCCACCGCCGCTGGTGGGTGGAGCAGTGGCCCGAGGGCGTGGCGTACCTGGACGGCCTGGTGGCCCAGGACGTCCAGGACGCGCTGCTGGAGAAGTACGGCAGATGGCCCCTGTGTCCCGTCTGCGAGGACGTGGACTCCGCCGGCCCGCACGCGCTGGACATCGAACCCGAGTTGGGCCCGGACCCGCGCTGGGTGTGCGGCAGGACCGGCGCGGAGGTGGCCCGGCTGGGCAGCCTGGGGGGAGGCGGCGCCGGATGACGATCTACGTGGACCCGCCGACGTGGCCGGGGCACGGGCGGATGTGGTCGCACCTGGTGAGCGACGAGTCGTACGAGGAACTGCACGCGTTCGCCGAGTCGATGGGGGTGCCGCGGAGGGCGTTCGACGGGGACCACTACGACCTCCCGTCCGGACGCTACGAGGACGCGGTGGCGCGGGGGGCGGTCGAGGTGGGCTCGAAGGAACTGCTGCGAAGGCTGGTGGAGGGGGGCCTGCGGAGGCGGGGGAGGAAGACGGGAGCGGGGTGAGTCCACCCCCGCCGCGGGCAGGGAACGCTCTTTCGACCTGCGGCTTTTCCCCGTACCGTGGCGGTCGTAGGAATGTTCCCCTCCCGCCTTGGTGTTTCCCTCGTCATGTCCCCGACCGCCCGCCGGGCAGAAGCCCGCCTGCCCGTCGCCGTGTACGTCCTCGGCGTCGCCGTCTTCGCCCTCGGAACGTCGGAGTTCATGCTCTCCGGGCTGCTCCCCGAGATAGCCGACGACCTCGACGTCTCCATACCCCGCGCCGGGCTCCTCATCTCCGCGTTCGCCGTCGGCATGGTCGTCGGAGCGCCGACCCTCGCCGCCGCCACTCTCCGCCTCCCGCGCCGTACCACCCTCGTCGGGCTGCTCGTCGTCTTCGGGGCCGGGCACATCGTGGGGGCCGTCTCCACCTCCTACGGCGTCCTCTTCGCCACCCGCATCGTCAGCGCCCTCGCCTGTGCCGGGTTCTGGGCCGTCGGTGCCGCCGTGGCCATCGCAACCGTTCCGACAGGCGCCCGGGCGCGGGCGATGGCGATCATGGTCGGCGGGCTCAGCGTCGCGAACGTCGCCGGCGTGCCCGGCGGGGCGCTGCTCGGGCAGCACTTCGGCTGGCGGTCCGCCTTCTGGGCCGTGACGCTGATGACCGCCGTCGCCCTCGTCGGGGTGGTGGCGCTCGTACCCGGTGGCACGCCCGGCGACGCCGAGCCGCCGCGCCTCCGCGAGGAATTGCGCATCTACCGTGACGGCCAGGTGTGGCTCGCCATGGCGACGATCGCGCTCTTCGCAGGCGCAACGTTCTCCTTCTTCTCCTACCTCGCCCCCCTTCTCACCGACGTCGCCGGCCTCGGCGACGGCTGGGTGCCGACAGTGCTCGCGCTCTTCGGCGCCGGGGCGTTCCTCGGCACCCTCGTCGGCGGTCGGATGGCGGACAGGTACCGCTTCGGCACCATGTACGTCGGGCTGTCCGCCACCGCCGCCGTGCTGGTGGCGTGCGCGCTGCTCGCCGAGTACCCGGTGGCGATCGTGACCCTCTCGATCCTCCTCGGCGCCACGGCCTTCACCACCGCGCCCGCTCTCAACGCCCGCATCTTCGACGTCGCCGGCGAGGCACAGGGCCTCGCCGGCGCGACGGCGACGTCCTCTTTCAACATCGGCAACACCGTGGGCCCGTGGCTCGGCGGCCTCGTCATCAGCGCCGGCCTCGGGTACGCCGCCACCGCGTGGACCGGCGCCGTACTGGCGGTGGGCGCGGTGGCGATGACGGTGGTCGCCGGGCGGTCGGCGGCGCGCAGAACGAGGCTCGTGGCGTGCGGCGAGCCGGCGGCCGAGGGTGCGGTGAAAGCGACGGGTTAGGCACGGACTGTCACTGCCGTGTGGTTGTCTGGTGAGCAGGGACAGGGGGGTGCACATGATCGCGGAGACGGCGGCGTTACGGCTCGGGACGATGGTCGCGAACGCCGCGGGGAAGCTGTGGCTCGGCGGCCGGCAGCGCGAGCAGGAGCGCCGGTTGCCGATGGAGGAGCTGGTTCGCGTACGGATCCCGGGCGTACGGCTCCAGCGCGAGGTGACCCAGCAGTTCGCGCAGATCACCAACGCCGTGTACGACCGCCTCGACCCGTACCTGACCCACGCCTTCGACCGCCTGGACCCCGGCGGCCGCCAGGCCGTCATCGACGCCGTGGCCGACACCTTCGCGCGCGCGGACCTCTCCGACGACGCCCTCCTCGCCGCCGACGCCCAGCCCGCCGAGCTGGTCCGCCGCATCACCGCCTCCGTGCGCCCGCCCACCGGCCTCGGCGAGACGGAGACGCGGCTGTACGACACGCTGTTCGCCGAGTGCGTCGCCTACTACGTTCGCATCGTGCGCAGCCTCCCCGTCTTCGAGGAGCGCGCCGCCGCCGAACTTCTGGCGCGTACGTCCACGCTGGGCGCCGAGGTCGCGCGGATCCTGGAGCGCCTGCCGGACCGCTCGCTGTTCGCCCCGGACGGCTCGGACCTCGACACCGGCTTCCGGCGTACGTACCTGGAGCTGGTCAGCCGGGAGCTGGACGAGGTGGAGCTGTTCCGCGGCACGTCCGACCAGACGGCCCCGCAGCGCGTCCGCCTGTCCGTCGCGTACGTCAGCCTCCGGACGACCGGCGGCGACACCGGGCCCCGGCGCAGCATCCGGGCTCTGCCGCAGCTCAGGCCCGACATGAGCAACTGGGAGGAGGGCGGGCACGAATCCTCCGGCATGCGCGTCGAGGCCGCGCTGAGCGGCGGGAACCGCGTGCTGCTGCGCGGCGAGGCGGGCTCCGGCAAGACGACGCTGCTGCGCTGGCTGGCGATCACGGCGGCGCGCGGGGGCTTCACCGACGAGCTGGCCGAGTGGAACGGCCGCACGCCGGTCTTCGTCAAGCTCCGCGACTACACCGGCCGCAAGCCCCCGAACCCGGAGGCGATGCTCGACGGGGTCGCCGGGCCGATCACCGGGGTCATGCCCAGGGGGTGGGTGGAGCGCCAGCTCGACGCGGGCAAGGCCCTGCTCCTGATCGACGGCGTGGACGAACTGCTCCACCGCGAACGCCAGGCCGTCCGCGACTGGCTGCGCAGGCTGCTCGGCCAGTACGAGGACGTTCGCGTCGTTGTCACCTCCCGCCCCGCCGCGGCCGGCGCGGACTGGCTCCGCCGCGAGGACTTCACCGCGCTCCACCTGGACCGCATGACGCCGCCCGACCTGGCGGCCTTCGTACGCCAGTGGCACCAGGCCGTACGCGAGCTTGGCGGCGAACTGCCGTGCGCGGTGGACGACATCCCGCAGTACGAGCAGTCCCTTCTCACCAGCCTCAAGGACCGCGCACACCTGCAGTCCCTGGCGAGCACCCCGCTGCTGGCGGCCATGCTCTGCGCGATGCACCTCAACAGAGGCCGTCATCTGCCGCGCGACAGGATGGAGCTGTACCGCAACGCCCTGCACACCCTCGTCCACGACCGGGACGCGGACCGGAGGGTGCCGAGTGCGGCCGACAGCAAGTTCAGCCTGGGCGACAAGCTCGTGATATTGAGGGATCTGGCCTGGCGGCTGTCGGACAACAACAGAACCGAGATCGACGCGGACCGGGCCGCCGGATACGTCACCGCGAAGCTGAACGGGATGCGGCACCTGGACGGGCTGGAGGGCACCCAGGCGCTGGGTCAGCTCCGGCAGCGTTCCGGCATCCTCCGCTCGCCGGCGGAGGACCGCATCGACTTCGTCCACCGGACCTTCCAGGAGTATCTCGCCGCGGAGGAGGCGGCGGAGGAGGACCGCATCGGCAACCTGGTCGAGCGGGCGCATCTGGACCTGTGGCGAGAGACGATCATCATGACCGCGGGCCACGCGAACGCCCGCCAGCGGGCCGAACTGCTCGACGGCATCCTGGACCGCGCCGAGGCGGAACCGAGGCACGCCCGCACGCTGCGGCTGCTGGCGGCGTCGTGCCAGGAGACGCTGCGGTCGGTGCCGGACGGGCTCGCGGACCGGCTCGACGAGAGCGTCGCCGCGCTGCTTCCGGCGCGACGGAAGACGGACCCGCCCGCGCTGGCCGCGGTTGGCCCCACACTGCTGCGCTGGTTGCCGCGGTCACTTGAGGGGCTGACCGAGAAGGCGGCGGCGCAGACGGTACGCACCGTGGCACTGATCGGGGGCGAGACCGCCCTGGACATGCTGTCGGGCTTCGTGGGGGACGAGCGCGAGGAAGTCTTGCAGGAGCTCATCCGTGCGTGGGACTACTTCGACGCCGACGCGTTTACCGACCGCGTACTGTGCCGGCTGCCGCTGGCGGAACGCATCGTGCACATCGGGCACTCCGGTCAGCTCCGAGCGGCGAAGCGGCTGCCTGGGCTGAGGAGAATCGTTGTGGATCACCCCCTGCGCGGACTCGACTTCGTGGCGGACCTCCGTCCCCTCCGCACCCTGCAGGTGACCGAGTTGATTGAAGAAGCCGACCTGTCCGTCCTTCGAGGCCATCCCGACCTGGAGGTGCTTCTGCTGAATGACGCCAGATCGGTATCCGAGGTGTCGGTTCTCGCGGAGCTTACCCGGCTCTATTGGCTGGTACTTCCTCTTACCGAGGACCTGGACCTGGACCTACTGCGACGCCATCCAGACCTCAGGGGTGTCGGACTCTTCGGGGTGGCGGGGAGGGATCTCGGGCCGCTGAAGGCCCTCACCGGCGTGGAGTTCGTGCAGTTGTCCGGCAATGGCGGCCGGTGCATCCTGCGAGGCTTCGACGAGCTGGGGGAAATGACCCGTCTCCGGACGTTGCAGCTCCTCAGCCTCGACGGCGACGCCTGGATCAGGGGACTGAAGAGTTTCCCGCCGTCATTGACGCACCTGGTTCTCTCGCACTGTGTCGTCCCGACCGACCCTCAGGTCTTCACGGGGCTCGGCAATCTCCAAGAATTGACAGTCTTTGAATGCCGCACCGACGACGGCACCCCCGTCACCACCCTGGACATCACGGGGGTGCACGTTCACGTCGAGTGACGCTCGCCGCGCTCCCTACCCGCCCAGCAGCTCCAGCTCCGTCCCCACGTTGTGCCGCGCCGCCGCCTCCCAGCGGGCGTACCCCGTCTCCGTACGGAACAGCCGGGGCAGCCCCAGCAGTTGGCGTAGCACCGCCGCCCGGCCCTCCCGGAACGCGTCCGCCGGCACGAAGCCGTACTCCTCCCGGACCGCCGCCGCGTACGCCGCGTACGCCGTCGGCGTACCCGCCAGCACCGCGAGGTCCGCGTCGCACAGCACCTCGCCGTTGCGGTCACCGGCGTGCGGGTCGTGGGTCACCGTGAGCCGTACGAGCCGCGCCACCTCCGCCACGCGCTCGGCCCCAACTCCCGCTTCGGACAAGGCAACTTGCGCGAGTCGCGCACTGCGCTCCTCGTTCTCGCTGCGCTCCGGCCGGTAGACGGCGTCGTGGAACCAGGCCGCCAGGCGTACGGCGTCGGGGTCGTCGGCGTGGGCGGCCAGCTCGTCGATGCGGTCGAGGACCGCCGCCAGATGCGCCGCGGTGTGGTAGCGCCGCTGGGGCTCACCCCACCGTTCCAGCAGGTTCATCCCGTACGGTACGAGGTCGGAGGGCGCCGCGCCGGAGCGGCAGCGGGTGAGGAGGGCCGTCCAGCGGTCGAGGAGGGCCGGGTCCGTGGGCTCGGGCGCCGATGTTTCGGGCTGGTTATCTCCGGGGGCGGGCATGGTCACCATTCTGCGCGATGTGGCAGGCTGTGCTTCATGTCTAGACCAATGCTGCTTGAGGTCATCGCCCTGAACGCCGCCGACGCCGCCGCCGCCGAGGCGGGCGGCGCCGACCGTCTGGAGTTGGTCACGGACATGGCCGCCGACGGGCTCACCCCGTCGCGCGAGACCGTCGCCGCCGTGCGGGCCGCGGTGGAGATCCCCGTACGCGTCATGCTCCGGGCGGAGGACGGGTTCGCGGCGGGGGACGTGGAGGCGCTGGCGGTACGGGCGCGGGCGCTGCGGGCGGAGGGGGCGGAGGAGTTCGTCCTCGGATTCCTGGACGAGGCGGGCGGGCCGGATCTGGCGACGGTCGGGCGGCTGCTGGAGGCGGTGGGGGACGGGTGCCGGTGGACGTTCCACCGGGCGATCGACCGGGCGGCGGACCGGGACACCCTGCGCAAGCAGCTCGCGGGGCTGCCGGGGCTGGACACGTACCTGACGGCGGGCTCGGCGAAGGGCGTCGCGGACGGCCTGGCGGTGCTGGTCGCCGAGGCCGCCCGCGCGACCGCCTGCCAGCCCGGCTACGAGGCCCGCATCATGGCCGGCGGCGGCCTCACCACGACCCACGTCCCGCACCTCCGCGCGGCGGGCCTGGACGCCTTCCACGTCGGCGGCGCGGTCCGCCCGGAGGGCTGGTCGGGCCCGGTGTCGCCGCACTCGGTGGCGGAGTGGCGGAACTTGCTGGACGCGTAGGCGCTCCGGGGGGGGGCGGGCAGGTCCGAGGAGGGAGCGCGCCGGTGGCCGTGGGCGGACCCGGCGTGGGTGGCGTGGCTGGGCGGGGGGAGCCGAGGCCCGGCCGGCTGGTGCTGCCGGGCGGTCCGGGCACTGCGGGCTGCGGGGCTCGTACGTACGCCACGGGGCGTGCGTGCTCCGGCGGCCTCCGGGGGCGGGCCGCTTGTCAGGGGGGCGGCCTACCCTAGGGCGGGGGTTGCGGGGGAGATCGTTCTGCTGCCCCGCCTGCGGCCTACGTCCCGGCTCCCCGTCACCCCGGCTCCCCGTCACCCAGGCTCCCCGACGCCGCGGCTCCGCCCCCGCCACCGCGGCCTACGCCCCCTCCGCCCCCGGACCCGACGTCGACTCCCTCACCTGCAGAGCCGTCCGCAGCACCACCGTCTGCAGCGGCCGTTCCGTCCCCGCGATCCGCTCCTGCAGCAGTCCCGCCGCCGTCCACCCCAGGTCGTACGACGGCAACTGCACCGTCGACAGCGGCGGGCGGACCAGTGACGCCCACGGGACGTCGCCGAACGACAGCACCCCCGTCCGCGGCGGCTCCGTGCCCGCCTCCCTGAGGGCCTGCAACGCGCCCACCGTCATCAGGTTGTTCGCCACGAACACCGCGTCCGGCGGCGACGGCAGCGCCAGCAGGTCCCGCATCGCCGCCCGGCCGCCCTCGACCCGGAAGTCCGCGTGCCGCACGTACTCCGGCGGCAGCGTGCCCCCGTCCGTCTCCCGCAGGTGGTCGCGCATCACCGCGCGGTAGCCCGCCAGCCGGTCGTCGGACGTGGACGCCCCTTCCGGGCCCGCGATGCACGCGATCCGGCGGTAGCCGCTGCGCAGCAGGTGCGCCGTGGCCTCCTCGCCGCCGTGCTGGTTGTCGACCATCACCGCGTCCACGGACGCGCCCCGCGGCCGCCGGTCCACCGCGACCACCGGCATCCCGCGGCCCTCCAGCACCGACAGGTCCGTCCGGTTCCGCGACGCCGCGGCCACGATCACGCCCGCCATCTGCTCGGCCGCCGCGATCTCCAGATAGCGCCGCTCCTTGTCCACGTCCTCGTCGGTGTTGCACAGCACCACCGACAGGTTCGTCTGCTGCGCCGCGTCCTCCACGCCGCGCGCGAGCGACGTGAAGAAGGGGTTCTCGATGTCCGGGATGATCAGCCCGATGACGCTCGCCCGCTGCATCCGCAGCGACCGCGCCACGCGGTTCGGCGAGAAGCCCAGCTCCGCCGCGGTCTTGCGGACGCGCTCCGCGCGTTCCGCGGTGACCCGGCCTCCGTTGAATACCCGGGAGACAGTGGCCGGCGAGACCCCCGCGGCGCGCGCCACATCGTTGATGGTCGTCACTTCTCCGCTACCTGAACCTCTCACGCAGGCGCGGGAGTCGGCCGCGCGTCCGGTGCCCTGCCGCCCATTCTCCGCCAGTCCGGGGCCCGGCCGGGCCGCGTCGGGGCATCGGATGCGCGCATCCGGCGGTCCCGCGATGCGGCCCGCGGCGCGGCCCCGGCATCCGGTCGGGTACGTGGACGGGTCGGCGCGGACGGTGTTTTCCGCGGTCTCGTACGGACCTCTTGACACCGTCTTGCGTGAACTCTACGTTCGCGTGAAATGGATTTCAAGGGATTTCCGGTGGGGTCGCCTCACGTCACCGGGGCCCGCTCAGTTGCTGCGCGCGCACTTGGGATGACCCTTCGCCACCCCTGTACGAAAACGATTTCACAACGGAGCGTCCATGAGCACCACGTTCGGCCTGGATGACCTCGCCCGTACGACTCCCGCCGTCTCCCGCTCGATCAGCGCCGAGAACCCCACCGGCGCCAAGGGCGCCGGCGGTGCCGCCACCGAGGGCACCGGCGCCCGGGCCGCCGGCCGGCTCGGCAGGGGGTGGAAGGTCTCCCCGAGCATCGACATCGCCCCCGGCGAGACCGCCGTGCTCGCCGAGATCGACGGGCCGGGCACCATACGCCACCTCTGGTGCACCACCGCCCCGCACGCCGCCTGGCGGCAGACCCTGCTGCGCGTCCACTGGGACGACGAGGAGACCCCCGCCGTCGAGGTCCCGCTCGGCGACTTCTTCTGCAACGGCTGGAGCGTCTTCAGCCAGGTGTCCTCGGTGCCCGTCACCGTCGCCCCCAACGGCGGCTTCAACGCGTACTGGCCCATGCCCTTCCGCCGCCGCGCCCGCGTCACGCTGGAGAACCTCGCCCCCGAGCAGATGACGCTCTACTACCAGATCGACTACGAGCTGGGCGACGTCCCCGCCGACGCTTCCTACCTGCACGCCCAGTGGCGCCGCAGCAACCCCGTCGACGAGTCGGGCATCCACACCCTCCTCGACGGCGTCACCGGCGCCGGCCAGTACGTCGGCACGTACCTCGCCTGGGGCACCAACAGCCCCGGCTGGTGGGGCGAGGGCGAGCTGAAGTTCTACCTCGACGGCGACGAGGACTGGCCCACCATCTGCGGCACCGGCACCGAGGACTACTTCGGCGGCGCCTGGAACTTCGACGTCAAGCCGCACGGCTACACCGCGTACACCACGCCCTATCTCGGCCTGAACCAGATCCTCCGGCCCGACGGCCTCTACGCCAGCCAGCAGCGGTTCGGGATGTACCGCTGGCACGTCCTGGACCCCGTCCGCTTCCGGGAGGACCTCCGCGTGACCGTGCAGTGCCTCGGCATCGGCGCGGGACAGGGCAACGGCCTCAGGCACCGCTACCGCAAGAACCGCGACGACATCGCCTCGACCTCCCTCTTCTACCTGGACGCGCCGTCGAGCGCGGCCCTCCCGGCCACCCCGGGACTGCTCGACCTGGAAGTCGACGCCCCCGACTGAGCCCGTACGAGCCCCCGCGCTCCCGACCCCAGTACGCACCCGACAGACAGGGGCACGACATGCTCCACCACGGCAACGGCGCCGTACCCGCCCGGGGCGCCCCCGCGCGCCGCCGCACCCCCGGCGCCCCCTCGCGCCGCCGCTTCCTCGGCGGCACCGCGGGCGCGGCCGCCGCCGCGACGGCCGCCGCGACCCCGCTGCTCAGCGGTTGCGGCGGGTCCGCGAGCGCCGGCGGCGGCACGCTGAAGTTCTGGCACTTCTACGACCCGAAGGCGTCCGACCCCGCCGCCGTCGCCCAGTCGAAGTGGTTCGACGGGCTCATCAAGGACTGGAACGACACCCACGACGTCACGATCGAGCCGTACTTCGTCCCCGGCGTCAGTTACCAGGGCTCGAAGATGGTCACCGCCTTCGCCTCCGGCGCGGGACCCGACATCTTCCTGCTCAGCCCCGGCGACTTCACCCGCTACTACAACGGCGGCATCCTCGCCGACCTCACCCCGCACCTCGACGACGGCGTGGTCGAGGACTACGGCACGAGCCTCACCAGCCGCACCGTCGACGGCAAGGTCTACGCCCTGCCCATGGAGGTCGAGCCGCTGGCGATCTTCTACAACGTCCCCGTCTGGGAGAAGGCCGGCCTCTCCGAGGCCGACATCCCGGCCACCTGGGACCAGCTCCTCGACACCGGCGACAAGATCCGCAGCAAGACCGGCGCCGCCGGCCTCGTCTTCCACACCGACCCCGGCTACTACCAGAACTTCACCTGGTACTGCTGGATGTGGCAGGGCGGCGGCGAGGTCGTCGACAAGGCGGGCAACGTCGCCTTCGACTCCAAGGGCGCCCGCCAGGCCCTCGCGCTCTGGCAGGACGCCGTCGAGGCCGGCATCGCGCCCCGTACGCTCCCCGCCGCCGACGACCGCATCACCGCCTTCACCTCCGACCTCGCCGGCATGTGGCAGATCGGCATCTGGGAGGTCCAGGCGTTCAAGGCGGGGGCCCCCGACCACGAGTACGGGGTCTTCAAGCTGCCCGTACCGCACGGCGGCGAGTACACCACCACCCTCGGCGGCTGGTCGTTCTGCGCCAGCACCCAGGGCGCCAACCCCGACGCCGCCGCCGAGTTCTGCGGCTGGGCCCTCGGCCGGATGTCGGACGAGTCCATCGACCGGACCGTCGAGTGGTGCACGGGCGTGAAGTCCGACATCTCCCCGCGCACCTCCGCCCTGGAGCGCGGCGCGGAGCGCGGCGGCTACGACTCCTGGGCGATGAAGAAGTTCAAGGAGGACATCTTCCCCGGCGGCCGGGCCGAGCCCCGCTACCCGCCGATCGTCTACAAGGCGATCTCCGACGCCATCCAGGCCACCATGCTCGCCGGCAAGGGCGTGGACGGCGAGGCCGACCGGGCGGCGCAGACCATCGACGCCTTCTTGAAGAGCTACAAGGGGGCGAGCCTCATATGACGAGCATCGCCACACAGCAAGAGCGCGCCCCCGGCGCCGTGAAGCGGGCCGCCGCGCCCGCGGGCCGGCGCAAGCTGGGGCGCAAGGGGCGCGAGCGGCTGGCCGCCGCGCTGTTCCTGCTGCCCGACACCCTCGGCCTCGGTCTCTTCGTCGTCCTGCCGATGCTGCTGTCGTTCGTGCTGAGCTTCTTCCAGGTCTCCGGCTTCGGCTCGTACGAATGGATCGGCCTCGGCAACTACGAGCGCATGTTCAACGACCCGTACTTCTGGTCCTCGATGTGGGTCACCGCGAAGTACGTCGTCGTCCTCGTGCCGACGCTCTTCGTCGTCAGCCTCAGCCTGGGCGTGCTGATGAAGCAGATGCTGCCCGGCATGGCGGTCTACCGCACCGCGCTCTTCCTGCCCCACATGCTGAGCCTCGTCGTCGTCGGCCTGCTGTGGAAGTTCATGCTCGACGACCAGACAGGCGTGGTGAACAAGGCCGCCGGTGAGGTGGGCGTGGGCGCGCGCTCCTGGCTCGGCGACCCCGGCCTCGCGCTGTACGCGGTGATCGCGGTCACCGTCTGGTACTACATGGGTTACTACATGATCATTTTCCTGGCGGGTCTCAACGAGATCCCCCGGGAGCTGTACGAGGCCGCGAAGATCGACGGCGCCGGGCCGTGGACCTCGTTCCGGCAGATCACCTGGCCGCTGCTGAAGCCCACCAGCTTCTTCGTCCTCATCGTCAGCACGGTCGCCGCGATCACCGGCACCTTCGACCTCATCTTCGTGCTGACCGACGGCGGTCCCGCCAACGGCACCGCCGTGGCGATGTTCTACATCTACCAGCAGGCGTTCGTCTTCGGCGAGTACGGCTACGCCGCGGCCCTGGGCTCCTTCCTCGTCGTGGTGATGGTCGCCCTGTCCTGGCTGATCTTCAAGGCGACCAAGGGCGGGAGGTTCGACGATGAGCAGTGACACCCTGGCCGGCGGCACCGACGCCGCCCGCCCCGCCCCGCTGCGCGGCCCCGGCCGCCGCCGCGCCCGCGCCGGGCTCACGGTGCTGGCCATCGTGCTGTCGGTGCTGAGCGTCTTCCCGATCCTGTGGCTGATCACCTCGGCGATCAAGCCGCGCGAGGCCGTCACCGACGGCAAGCTGCTCCCCGAGGACGTCACCTGGGAGAACTTCCGCTACGTCCTCACCGAAGTGGCCTTCGACCGCTGGCTGTGGAACAGCTTCTTCACCGCCGCGATCATCACCATCGTCGCGCTGTTCTTCCACTCGATGGCCGCCTACGCCCTGGCGCGCCTGCGCTTCCCCGGCCGCGACGGCATCTTCGTCGTCATCTTCTCCACGCTGCTGATCACCCCGCCGGTGATCCTCATCCCGCTGTTCATCGTGGTCCGCGAGATGGGCATGCTCGACAGCTACGCGGCGCTCATCATCCCGCCGCTCTTCAACGCCTTCGGCATCTTCCTGCTGCGCCAGTTCTACCTCGGCATCCCGCGGGAGCTGGAGGAGGCCGCGATCGCCGACGGCGCGGGCTACTGGCGGATCTACTGGAGCATCATCCTGCCGCTGTCCCGGCCCATCCTGGCCGCGCTCTCGGTGTTCTTCTTCCTCGCCAACTGGAACGCCTTCGCCTGGCCGCTGGTCGCCACCAGCAGCGAGAACCTGACCGTCACCCAGGTCGGCATCGCGTCCTTCACCACCCAGTACGGCTCGAACTGGAACTACATCCTCGCCGCCGCCGTGGTCGCGGTGATCCCGATGCTGATGCTCTTCCTCTTCTTCCAGCGCCAGATGGTCGAGTCCATCAAGACCTCCGGCCTCAAGTAACGCGCCACCGCGCGCCCGTACGCGCAAGGGCCCACCCCGCCGCACCGCCACCACGCATCACAACCGCACGCAATTGGAGGCCAGCCACATGGCACGCATCGGTCTGCTGTCCATCTCCGACGG
The DNA here is from genome assembly GCF_042874195.1 of Streptomyces sp. NPDC004134. NCBI lineage: Bacteria > Bacillati > Actinomycetota > Actinomycetes > Kitasatosporales > Streptomycetaceae > Streptomyces > Streptomyces sp. NPDC004134. The sequence continues at coordinate 263,666 of NZ_JBIAMS010000007.1, forward strand.
CCGGGACTACGTCCAGCGGGACGTACGCGACCACGTCTCCCGCGCCGCCCGCGAGCTGGCCGCCATGCTCACCGACGCCGGGCACGAGGTGATCACCGCACCCGAGCACGTGGAGTCCAACGTCCTCGCCACCTCCCAGGCCCGCTGGCTCGCCGAGCGGCACGTGGACGTGACGATCTTCCACCACTCCGTGTGGACGTTCCCGCACTTCACCATGCTGGCCGCCGAGTCCACGCCCGGACCGATCCTGATGGTCGCCAACCTCGACCCGCAGTTCCCCGGCATGGTCGGCCTCCTCGCCGGCGCCGGCGGCCTGGACCAGATCGGCCGCGTCCACGCCCGCGCCTGGGGCGACCTGGCCGAGCCCGCGGTACGGGACCGGATCCTTACCCACGTCCGCGCGGGCGCCGCCGTGCAGCGGTTGCGCGGCTCCACCTTCGGCCGGATCGGCGGCCGGCCCATGGGCATGTACACCGCCACCGCCAACACCGACCAGTGGATGAAGGTCTTCGGCGTCGACGTCGAGGAGATCGACCAGTGGGAGGTCGTGCGGCGCAGCGAGAACGCCGACGCGGCGCGGGTGAAGAACGCCCGTACCTGGATCGAGCGGCACGCGGCCGGGGTGGCGTACGACGGCGACCGGCTCACCCCCGAGCTGCTGGAGCGGCAGATCCGCGCGTACTACGCGATGCGCGAACTGATCGAGGAGTGGAACCTCGACTTCTCCGGCATCAAGGGCCAGCCGGAGCTGACCGCGAACTTCTGCACGATGGACGTCGCCGAGGCGTTCCTCAACGACCCGTACGACTGGGAGGGCCCGAAGGCGACCCACGTCACCTCCACCGAGGCGGACATGGACGCGGCGCTGACGATGCAGGTGCTCAAGCTGCTCTCCGGCGACCCCGTGCTCTTCGCCGACGTACGCCACTACCACACCGACAGGCAGGTCTGGGACCTGTGCAACTCCGGCCAGCACGCCACCTGGTACGCGGCCCGCTCCGACGACCCCGCGGAGAACCTGCGGCACGTCAGCTTCCTGCCGGAGGTCTTCTACTTCCCGGCCGGCGGCGCGTCCGTCCAGCACCTCGCCGCGCCGGGGTCGATGACCTTCGCGCGGCTCACCCGGCTGCGCGGCGAGTACCGGATGCACGTCATGCGCGGCGACCTGGAGCAGTACGACGCGGAGACCAACGAGCGCATGATGCGCGCCTCCACGTGGGAGTGGCCGCACGCCTTCGCCCGCCTGAACGCCACGGCGGAGGAGTTCCTGACCCGCTTCGGCAGCAACCACATCCACGCGGTTCCCGGCGACTACGTCGCCGACCTCCGCGCGGTCTGCGACCAGTTGGGCATCGCCTACGACGGCTTCGGGGACGCCGCGTAGCCATGGCCGACCACGCAGGCACGGCGCCGTTACTGGCGATGCGCGGGATCGCGAAGTCGTTCCCCGGTGTGCGGGCCCTCAAGGGGGTCGAGCTGACCGTGCACGCCGGGGAGGTGGTCGCGCTCCTCGGCGAGAACGGCGCGGGCAAGTCGACGCTCATGAACGTCCTCGCCGGGGTCCACCCCGACTACGAGGGCGTCGTCGAGCGCGACGGCGCCCCCGCCGCCATCCACTCGCCGCGGGACGCGCAGCGGCACGGCATCGGGATGATCCACCAGGAGCTGAACCTCGTCCCCGAGCTGTCCGTCGCCGAGAACGTCTTCCTCGGCCGCGAGCTGCGCACCGCCCGCGGCACCGTCGACAAGAAGGCCCAGGAGGCCCGCGCCCGCGAACTGCTCGCGGGCCTCGGCCTTACCGTGCCGCCGCGGCGGCCCGTCAAGCACTGCCGGCTCGCGGAGCAGCAGCTCATCGAGGTGGCGAAGGCCCTCAACCTCGACGTCCGGCTGCTCGTCATGGACGAGCCGACATCGGCGCTCGCCGACGCCGAGGTACGCCGCCTCTTCGCCGTCATCCGCGACCTGACCGCCCGCGGCGTCGGCGTCGTCTACATCTCCCACCGGCTGGAGGAGCTGGAGGAGATCGCCGACACCGTCACCGTGCTGCGCGACGGCGCGCACGTCGGCAGCCGCCGGATGGCCGAGACCACCCGGGCCGAGCTGGTCCGGCTCATGGTCGGCCGCCCCCTCGGCGAACTGTTCCCGCGCCGCGCGGAGCAGCACCGCGGCGGCGAGGTGCGGCTCGCCGCCGAAGGGCTGACGTACGCGGCGCAGGACGGCGGCCCGTCGCTGTACGGCGTGGACCTCTCCGTACGGGCCGGGGAGATCGTCGGGCTCGCCGGGCTGATGGGCGCCGGGCGCAGCGAGGTGCTCCAGGCGCTCTTCGGCCACTACGGCACCCGGGCGCACGGCCGGATCACCGTGGACGGCCGCCCGTACCGCCCGCGCAGCCCCGGCCACGCGATCCGCCGCGGCCTCGCGCTCGTCGCCGAGGACCGCAAGGGGCAGAGCCTCGTCACCGCCAACACCGTCCGCTTCAACGGCTCGCTCGCGGCCCTCGCCCGCTACCGCACCCCGTGGCGCACGGTGCACGGGCGCCGCGAACGGGCCGCGGTCGCCGGGCAGATCGAGGCGCTGAAGGTGAAGACGCCCGGCATGGAGACCGCCGTAAAGCACCTGTCCGGCGGCAACCAGCAGAAGGTCGTCCTCGCCAAGTGCCTGCTGACCAGGCCCAGCGTGCTGCTCATGGACGAGCCGACGCGCGGCATCGACGTCGGCGCCAAGGCCGAGATCCACCGGCTCATGGACGAACTGGCCGCGCAGGGCACCGCGATCCTCGCGGTCTCCTCCGAGCTGCCCGAGCTGATCGGCATGTGCGACCGGGTGCTGGTGCTCTGCGAGGGCCGGCTGACCGGCGAGTTCCACCGCGATCCGGCGCGCGGGCCGCAGGCCGGCCAGGAGGCCGTCCTCACCGCGGCGATGGCCCGCGAGACCGTCACCACCCACCACCTTCGAGGGACGCGGAGCTGAGGCGGAGATGACCAAGACCCAGCCGGACGCGGCGACCGCGGGCGACGGCGGACCGGACGGCGCCGCGTCGCGGGCCCGGCGGATCCTGCCGGTGCTCGGCTCGCTGCAGGCGTACATCGGCCTGATCCTCATCGTCGCCCTCGGCGTGATCACCAAGGGCGACGTCTTCCTCAACCAGACCAACCTGACCAACGCGGTGGGCGCGTTCGCCACCCGCGGCATCCTCGCGGTCGGGGTCACGCTGGTCATCCTGGCGGCGGGCATCGACCTGTCGGTCGGCTCGCTGATGGGCTTCGCCTCGATGTCCGCGGCCATCATGGTGGCGCACCACGACATGCCCGTCTGGCTGATCGTGCCCGCGTGCATGCTCATCGGTGCGGGCTTCGGCCTCGCCAACGGCATCGGCACTGCCTGGCTGAAGATCCAATCGTTTGTCATGACTCTGGCGATGATGTCGATCGCCAGAGGGCTCGACCGCAAGATGAGCGACAACGAGTCCGTCGGCACCCTCGTCGCCGGCCCCGACGGCGAACTCACCGAGAACTCGGAGTCGTTCCAGAAGCTCGGCACCCCCGACAACAACGTCCTCGAAGGCATCCTCGGCCCGGACGGCATCTACTTCCCCGTCCTCGCCTTCCTCATGGTCTGCGTCGTCTTCCACCTGCTGCTGTCCCGCACCACCTTCGGCCGGCACGTCTACGCCGTCGGCGGCAACCCCACCGCCGCCCGGCTCTCCGGCATCAACGTCACCTTCGTGATCATCGCCGTCTTCACCCTCTCCGGGATGCTCGCCGGCTTCGCGGGCCCCATCGACGCGGCGTACAGCGTCTCCGCCGACCCGCAGGCCGGCTACACGTACGAACTCGACGCCATCGCCGCCGCCGTCATCGGCGGCGCCTCGCTCGCCGGCGGCAAGGGCACGATCATCGGCACCTTCGTCGGCGCGCTGATCCTCACCCTGCTCGACAACGTCCTCGGCCTGAACGCCGTGGACGACAACTGGCAGTTGGTCATCAAGGGCTCGATCGTCGTCCTTGCGGTCGTGCTGCAACGCCCCGACCTGCTGCAGAGCATCAAGAACGGTATCGACAGGCTACGCGGCGGCCGATCCCGCACGGGACCGGGCCGCACCCCCGCCAAGGCCCAGGTCCCCGGCCAGTCCCCGGCCCCCGCCTCAGAGGAGACCCCACGTTGACCAGCACCCGCACCAGCACCCGCACCCTCCGCCGCGCGCTCACCGCCGCCACCGCCGTGCTCGCCGCCACCGCCCTGGCCGCCGGCTGCGCCTCCAAGACCGAGGAGGGCGGAGGCGGCGGCGAGAAGGGCGCGGGCGACGAGTTCGTCATCGGCTACTCGCAGGCCAACAACGCCGAGCCGTACCGCGCCCAGCTCAACAAGCAACTGGAGCACTACGTCAAGGACCACCCGGACCTCAAGCTGCTGCCGATCGCCGACGCCCAGCAGGACAACGCGCAGCAGGTCAGCCAGATCCAGCAGTTCGTCCAGCAGAAGGTCGACATCCTCATCGTCTCGCCGAACGAGCCCGCCCCCGTCACCCCCGCCGTCGAGCAGGCGTGCGCCGCCGGCATCCCCGTGATCATCCTGGACCGCACCGTCGACACCGAGTGCTACACCTCCTTCATCGGCGGCGACAACCGCGAGATCGGCAAGAAGGCCGGCGAAGCCGTCGTCCGCGAACTGCCGGACGGCGGCAACGTCGCCGAGCTGCGCGGCCTGCTCTCCACCGAGCCGCAGAAGCAGCGCCACGACGGCTTCATGGAGGCCATCGGGGCGAACCCCGACATCAAGGTCGTCGAGGAGCGCGAGGGCAAGTGGCTCCAGCCCGAGGGCACGAAGATCATGCAGCAGTGGCTCGCCCGCGGCACCGACATCGACCTCGTCTACGCCCACAACGACCCCATGGCCATCGGCGCCCAGCAGGCGGCGAAGGCCGCGGGCAAGGACGAGATCACGTTCATCGGCATCGACGGCCTCGCCATCCCGGACGGCGGCATCCGCGCGGTCCAGCAGGAGCGGATGGCGTACACCTACCTGTACCCGACCGGGGCGGAGGAGGCCGCGCAGACCGCGGCCGACATCGCCGCGGGCAAGAAGGTGGAGAAGAAGCAGACCCTCGGCACGGTGGAGATCACCAAGGCCAACGCCGAGGACGTCTACGCCAAGTACGACATGAACGGGAAGGTCGACTGACACCCATGGGGCTCCTCCTCGGCATCGACATCGGCACCTCGTCGTCCAAGGGCGTGCTGGTCCGCGGCGACGGCACGCTCGTCGCCCAGGCCGTACGCGAACACGCCACCTCCACCCCGCGGCCCGGGTGGGTCGAGCACGATGCCGAGGAGGTGTGGTGGGCGGACTTCACCGCGCTGGCGGCGGAGCTGACCACCGCGGCAGGGGAGGGGATCGATGCCGTCGGCGTCAGCGGGATCGGGCCCTGCCTGCTGCCCGTCGACGCCGCCGGCACCCCGCTGCGGCCCGCGATCCTCTACGGGGTCGACACCCGGGCCGGCGCCGAGATCGAGGCGCAGGCCGCCAGGTACGGCGCGGAGGCGGTCATCGCGCAGTGCGGCTCGCCGCTGACCAGCCAGGCCGTGGGGCCGAAGCTGGAGTGGCTGCGCCGGCACGAGCCGGACGTGTACGCCCGTACCCGCCGCTGGTACATGGCCAGTTCGCTGCTGGCGCACCGGCTCACCGGCGCGTACGTCCTGGACCACCACTCCGCGAGCCAGTGCACGCCGCTGTACGACCTGCGCGAGCGGCGCTGGATCGCCGGGCGGTGCGAGGAGATCGCGCCGGGTCTCGACTGGCCCGAACTCGTGTGGCCCGCCGACGTCGTCGGCGAGGTCACCCCGGCCGCCGCTGCCGCCACGGGCCTGCCCGCCGGGATCCCCGTCGTCGCCGGCACGGTCGACGCCTGGGCGGAGTCCACGGCGGTCGGCGCCACCGGCGCGGGCGACCTGATGCTCATGTACGGCACGACCATGTTCCTGGTCAACGTCGTCGAGCAGCCGGTGTCCAGCCCGAAGCTGTGGGGCACGGCGGGCGCCTTCGCCGGTACGTACTGCCTCGCCGCCGGCATGGCCACCTCCGGCGCCGTCACCGGCTGGCTGCGCGACCTCACCGGCTCCGACTACGCCACCCTCGTCGCCGAGGCCGCCGCCGTCCCGCCGGGCGCGGAAGGGCTGCTGATGCTCCCGTACTTCGCGGGCGAACGCACCCCGCTCTTCGACCCCGACGCCCGCGGCCTCGTCCACGGCCTCACCCTGCGCCACACCCGCGGCCACCTCTACCGCGCCGCGCTGGAGGCCACCGCGTACGGCGTCCGCCACAACCTCGCCGCGATGACCGAGGCCGGCGGTGCACCGGCGCGCCTGGTCGCGGTCGGCGGCGGCGCGCGCGAGCTGTGGACGCAGATCGTCTCCGACGTCACCGGCAAGGAGCAGCAGATCCCCCGCCACCTGATCGGCGCGGCGTACGGTGACGCGTTCCTGGCGGCCGTCGGCGCCGGCATGGCCGCCCCGGCGGACATCGCCGCCTGGAACCCGGTCGAGTCGACCGTCACCCCCGACCCTGCCGCGGGTGCGGTCTACGAAGACCTCTATGGTCACTACCTCGACCTCTACCCGGCGACGAAGGACGTCGCCCACGCGCTGGCCGCCCGCCAGCACGCGGATGCCTGACTCGTACGGGTTGGCCGCATCTATCACGCGTCTGTGACCGCATGGTTGCTTTCCTGCCATCGAAGACGCCACCCGCCTTCGCTAATCTCGTTGAGGCACAACGGGGGCAGGTGGCTCCCCTCCCAGACGTGACGGAGGGAATGACCGCACCATGAAAGCGCGTAGAGCAGGTACGGGGGCGGTGGCAGCGGCGCTGGGGGCCGTGCTGCTGCTGGCCGGCTGCGGTGACGACGGGGGTCCCTCGTCCGGCGACAAGATCGAGGGCGCGAAGCCGAGCGACCTGGAGCCGTCCGGGGATCCGGCCGAAAAGGAGCCCGGCGCTCCGGAGTTCGACCTCCCGGACGACGTGCAGGTCGAGATCGCCGAGGACGCGACGGGGGACGAGCAGAAGGACGCGATCCTGCGGGACCACGGCTACGCGCTGATGGCCCAGCAGGAGGCGTACGCCGCGACCGAGGCGACGCCGAACTTCACGCAGTACTGGGCCGGGGAGGCCGCCGCGACGTTCGCGGCCGACTTCGCCGGGTACCGCAAGGACGGCGTCACCATCACCGGGCTCGACGTCTTCTACTTCCGCGAGGTCACCTCGCTGAAGGACGGCCGCGCGGTCGTCGCGTACTGCGAGGACCAGAGCAAGGCGTATCTGAAGAATGCCGAGACCGGGAAGGTCGACAAGACCCCGACCACGCTGAACTCCTACATCGACGCGCGCGCCACGATGGAGAAGAGCGGGGACGGCTGGCAGGTCGTGGACTACCAGGCAACCAGGGGGAGCAAGGAATGTCGCGACGAAGCCTGACACCACACGGGACGCGCGGCGGCAGCCGCGCACGCACCACCGCCACGGTCGCCGCGCTGGCCTGCGGGCTGCTGCTCGCCTCGGCCGGCGGGGCGGCGGCCGACCGCGGCACGGGGACGACGGACACGGGCGGCAGCGGTTCGAGCGGGGGCGACGGGATCTCCGCCGTCGTATACGCCTACCACAGCCCGGAAGGCGGCCAGCCGATGACCAGCTCGACGGGCAACTGGTCGCCGCCGGTGTGCTGGTTCGAGCCCCGGTACACCAACGACGCGCTGGCCAAGCACAACGAGGAGATGGAAGACAAGGGTCCGCTGGAGGGCATCGACCACGACACCGCGGAGAACCGCAAAGAGGAGACCGACGCCCACAAGGACAAGGACGGCATGTGGTGGGAGCGCACACCCGTCATGTCGCCGCGCTCCTGCGAGATCGGCGAGCTGTGGATCTGGGTGGACCGCGGCGACCCCGACCCGCCGGCCGACGCCGTCGACCCGGAGATCCTCGCGGGGCTCGCGTACGACAGGACGAAGCTCCCGGCGCCGCCGGTCGACCTGAAGCCGAACGAGGACCGCAACGTGGTGAACCTGCCCACGAAGATCGAGTTCAGCCAGCCGCTGGACCGCGTGTGGACGACGGCGAGCCTCGCCAACGAGCAGGCGGGCATCAACATCGCGGCCACCACCGTCGCCGAGCCGGTCTCGCTGCGCATCGACGCGGGCACGGAGTACGCCGAGCCGTCCTCCTGCACGTACGACCTGGTGAAGGCGGACGGCGGCTACCAGGTCAACAGTGACGGTTCCGGCTGCAACATCACGTACCGCAAGTCCTCGGGCGAGGGTGCGTACTCCATGGAGGCGCAGATCGTCTGGGACGTCACCTGGAACCCGACCGCGAGCCCGGACGGGGCGCCGCGGAACGGCGACCTGCCCGACGGGCTGTCCGTGTCCGAGCAGGAAGTGACCGTGAAGGAGATCCAGACGGTCGTCCGCTGACCTCGCTGTTTATGCTCGTCACGCGCCCCCGGCCGGAGAGGCCGGGGGCGCCGTCATCTTCTGCCGAACAAAGGACACCGCGTTGCGCAAGCTCGTCTACTACATCGCCACCACCCTCGACGGCTTCATCGCGGGCCCGGACGGCGCCGACCCGACGGGACCCGGCGGCTTCTGGCCGCTGCCCGCGGACTACGTGCAGTACCTCGCCGCCAACTACCCCGAGACGCTGCCCTTCATGGCCCGCGAGGCGCTGGGCGTCACGGCGGAGGGCAGCAGCTTCGACACGGTGCTGGAGGGGCGCAAGTCGTACGAGATCGGGCTGGCGGCCGGCGTGCCCGACGCCTACCCGCACCTGCGCCACCTGGTCTTCTCCACGACGCTGGGGGAGAGCCCGGCCGAGGCGGTCGAGGTGGTCGCCGGGGACCCGGTCGCGAGGGTGGCGGAGCTGAAGCAGGAGGACGGCAAGGACATCTGGCTGATCGGCGGCGGCGCGCTGGCGGGTGCGCTGTACGGGGAGATCGACCGGCTGATCGTCAAGCTGGCGCCGGTGACGACGGGCGCGGGGATCCCGCTGTTCGGCCGTGAGGCGGCGTTCGACCCGCGGGTGTGGACGCTGACGGGGCACGAGGCGATGGAGAGCGGCGCGTTGTTCCTGACCTACGACCGGTGAGCGACACGCACCAGGGGGAGGTGCGCGGGTACGGCGGGGGCGGCAGCGGCGTGCGTCGTGGGGGAACGCGCGCCGCTGCCCCTTGGGCCGGCCGGACTCAGCAGCTCATGGCCCAGGTGTGGGAGTCGCCGCGGTCGTTGGCGACGCCGTTGTAGCCGACCTCCTGACCCGGTGTGAGGCAGATGGTGGCGGCGCCGCCCTGCCAGGCGTCCTCGTAGACGATCACGTGGTCCTTGACGCCGGGCCCGGAGATGCCGTGGTTGGCCCAGGACGAGTCGCTGTCGGCGATCCACGACTCCCACCAGCCGTCGTCGCCTGACCAGTTGGCGCGCTGGCCGTCGAAGTTCGCGTGCTCCCAGGTGCAGAACTCGCCGCTCGGGCAGTCCGCCGCGGTGGCCACGGCCCCGGAGGCGAACGCGCCCCCGACGGCCAGGAGCGCGGCGGCCAGCAGCGCGAAGGGCCTGCGCTTCGTCTTCGTCTTCTTCTGCGTCATGAGGGTGACTTCTCCTTGTCGAGCAGGGTGGTGGCACGCTCCACGGCGTGGGCGCGCAGGCGGTCGTGCGCGGTGACGTCCGCGCGGTGGTCGGCACGGACCGCGGCCAGGCTGCGGTCCTCGTAGGCGGCGATGGACTTGAGGTTGTTCACGACGGTGGAGGCGTGGAACCAGCCCTCCTGATCCCCGTACAGCGCGCGCTGCGCCCCGGCGAGACATCCGTCGGTGTGCGCCCGCACGACGTACCCGGTGGGCAGCTCCTCCGCCAACTCGGTCTCACCCGCCCCGAAGAGCGCGTCGGCCACCTCCCGCTGCTCGCGCTCCCCACCGGGCGGGCGCCCGGGCCGGGGCGGGGTGAGCCCCTGCCGGACGAGACACCGGTCGGTGAGCAACTGCTGCGCGGCGCGTACGGAGTCGTCGTCGCCGAGCGGCGGCGTGGCGGGCGGGGAGGCGCAGCCGGCCACGGCGAGGACGGCGAGGACGGCGCCGAGAACCGCACCGAGTGCCGCGCCGCGAAGGCCGGGACGAGGACGGGAGGGCATGACCTGGTGTGTGCCGCCGGTGGGACTCAGCCGGGCTGGCAGTCGGCGGGCCGGGAGCTGTCCACCCCGTCGATCTTGTTGCCCCAGTCCCAGTTGTCGTCCAGCTCGTACGCCCGGATCTCGCGGAACACGCACCCGTGCCGCGTCCAGTCGATGGCCCACACGCTGCCGTTGTAGTCGGACCGGAACGAGTACGCGTTGTCGTGCAGGTTCCGGGGCAGGTCGGCGTATCCGCCGGGCCGGTAACACCACCCCTCGCCCATCTGCCCCGGCCGGGTCCAGAAGCAGACCTCGCCCGGCCCGGCGGCACCCGGCGCGGCCCCGCTGGGGACGGCGGCGACGGCCAGGGTCGCGACGGCGGTGAGGACGGCGAAGAGAAAGGCGCGCAGGCGCATGATGAAGAACCCCCGAAAGTTACGGACTGTGGAGAGATCGTAACTCTAAGTGTCGGGAGATGGGAAGGGTGAAGTCACCCGAACGGCCCGGCTACAGGCGTACGACCACGAGGGCGGTGTCGTCGGTGAGGCCGGCCGGGGGGATGAGGTCGGTCAGCAGGGCGTCGGCGAGTTGCTCGGGATCCGCGGCGCCGTGGCGGGTGATCGAATGGGCGAGCCGGGACAGGCTGACGTCGATGTCCTCGTCCCGGCGCTCGACCAGACCGTCGGTGTACAGGACGAGGACGCAGCCCTTGGTGAACGCCGTGCGGGCCTCGGGGCGTTCTGCGCGCTCCAGGCTCACGCCCAGGGGCGGATCGGTGGCCTGGTCGAGGTAGACGACGGTGCCGTCCGGATGCCAGAGCACCGGGGGGAGGTGGCCGGCGCTGCTGTAGGTGAGGGAGCGGCCGGCCCAGTCGATGAACACGCAGGCGGCCGTGCCGGTGGCCGACTCGTCGTCGACGGACCGGGCGTACCGGCCGAGGACTTCCAGGGCCTGGGCGGGTCCGTCCGCGACGAGCGAGGCGGCGGAGAGCGCGCTGCGGAGCTGGCCCATGACACCTGCCGCCCGCAGCCCGTGGCCGACCACGTCGCCGACGGCGACGACGGTGCGTTCGCCACCGGGCTTGTCGACGATGTCGTACCAGTCGCCGCAGACGTTCAGGGACGCGACCGCGGGCCGGTAGCGCACCGCCGCCCGGTGGTGGCCGAGCGGGCTGGGCGCGGGCAGCATCGCTTCCTGAAGCTGGAGCGCGACCTCGCGTTCGCGGGCGTGGGCCAGGCGCAGGGCCTCGTTGACCTCCTGCAGCTCCCGGGCCCTGGTGTAGAGGTCGGCCTCCAGCACCTGTGTGCGATCCGCGCCACCGCGGGCGCGGATGAGTTCGGTGACCTCCTCGACCCGGTGCAGCAGCAGGGCCACGGTCCCGTCCGGCGCGAAGACGGGGACGTTCACCGGGCTCCAGTACCGCTCCTCCCACACCCCGGGCCGGTCGGGGGACTCCACGTCGTAGCGCTGGAGGGCCATGGCGTCGCGCTGCCCGGTGGCCGCGACCCGGCGCAGGGAGGCGGACAGGTTGCGCGTGCCGCTCGCCTCGGGGTCGTCGGGGTTGTCGGGAAAGACGTCGAACACATAGCGGCCGATCACCTGCCTGCGGGTCCGCCCTGACGTCGACCAGTACGCATCGTTGGCGTCCAGGTAGACCAGGTCCGTGGTGAACAGCGCCACCGCCGTCGGCATGGCGTGGAAGACGGCCTCGTAGTCGATCACGGGTCCGCTCTCCGTCCGTTGCCCGCGCCACGTAGGTCCCGGTCGCGTATCTCTTCACGGTATGGACGGAAGGGGGGATGCGCACGTCGTGTTCGGCCGGCCGGGGGGTCGTCGGCCGTCGTGCGGTGTGCTTCGCGCGCGGGCAGGGCGGCGCGCGGGCAGGGTCGGGAAGCGGATGGGGCTCTGCCGGCCGCCGCCGCACCCGCCGACTGAAGACGAGGAACGAACGACATGGCCCCGGAGCCGACGGAAGCGCTGCGCGCGGAGTTCGCCGCCACCCTCGGGGGCGGGGGCCCGAGCCCCTGGCGCGCGGCCTTCGCAGCCGTGCCGCGGCACGTCTTCGTCCCGGAGTTCTACGGACAGAACGCGCGCGGCGAGTGGTACCGCGTCACGGAATCGGACGACGAGTACCTGCCCACCGTCTACTCGGACACCGCCCTGATGACCCAGCTCGACGCCCGCGGCGTCCCCACGTCGTCCTCCAGCGAACCGGGCCTCATGCTGACGATGCTCGACGCCCTGGACGCGGAACCGGGCGCCACGGTCTTCGAACTGGGCACCGGCACGGGTTACAACGCGGCGCTCCTGGCCCACAGACTCGGCGCCGAGAACGTGACCAGTGTGGACGTGGACCCCGACCTGGTGGCGCTGGCCGCCCGCCGGCTCCGCGAGGCCGGCGCGGCCCCCTTCGTCACCACCGCAGACGGAGCCCTCGGCTACCCGCCCCGCGCTCCCTACACCCGCTTCATCGCCACCGCCGCACTCCGCTCCGTACCGCGGGCACTGGTCGAACAGGCGGCGGACGGCGCCGTGATCGTCGCCCCGATCGGCTTCGGGCTGATCCGCGCGACGGTCACCGCCCCCGGCCACGCGGAGGGCCGCTTCCTCCCGACCCCCGCACTCTTCATGCCCGTCCGCGTCCCCCCGGGCAGCGGCCCGGACCTGACGGGCGTACGGGACCGGCCCCCGGAGCCCACGTCGCTACGGGTGGGCGACGTGCTGGCCGGCCGCTGGACGTTCCCGCTGTCCCTCGCCCTGCCCGGCTACAACGCCGTCGCGTGGCGGGCGGACGACGGCGCGGTGTCCGGCATGTGCCTGTGGACGGAGGACGGTTCGACGGTCCTGGCGCAGGCGGACGGCCAGGTCCGGCAGTCGGGGCCGCGGCGGCTGTGGGACACCGTCGAAGAAGTCGCGTCCCTGTTCCCGGGCGGACTGCCGGCCCGGGAGGACTTCGGCCTCACGGTCACGCCGGGCGGCCAGCGATTCTGGTACGGCACCCCGGAGGGCGCGTCCTGGCCGCTGCCGGCCGGGTAACCGAGCGCGGCTGGTCCCGGCTGGTCCCGGCTGGTCCGGGCTGGTCCCGGCGGAGCCGCCCGCTGTCCGTGCGCTACGGCGCCGTCACGCCGCCAGCTCCGCCGGCAGCGGCTCCGCGTGCAGCACCGTCAGCCCCGACACCGCCCGCGTCAGGCAGACGTACAGCCGCCGCAGTCCCGTCCGCACGTCCGGCTCCGCCGCGACGATCGCCGCCGGGTCGTCCAGTACGACGTAGTCGTACTCCAGGCCCTTCGCCAGCGACGCCGGCACCAGCGTCAGCCGCGCCTCCGACGTCGTCTCCTCACCCGGCGACAGGAACGGCAGCCCCGCCGCCGCCAGCGCCGCCCCCAGCGCCGCCGCCCGCCCGTCCGCCGCGATCAGCCCCACCGAGCCCTCCCGGCTCCGCAGCACCGACCCGCACGCCTCCGCCACCGAGCCGTCCAGCGCCGCCCGCGGCATGGCCCGTACCGCCAGGTCCCCCGCCGATTCGCGGATCGACGTCGCCTCCGCCAGCCCCGGCGCGATCGACGGCAGCAGCCGCGACGCGTACGCGATGACCTCCCGCGGCACCCGGAAGCCCTGCGTCAGCTCCTCCACCGCCGCGTCCGGCTTCCCGAGGTGCGCGAGAGCGACCGCCCAGCTCTCCGTCGCCCACGGCGTCGTCCCCTGCGCGATGTCTCCCAGGACGGTCGCAGAACCGGTCGAACACCGCCGCCCCACCGCCCGGTACTGCATCGGCGACAGGTCCTGCGCCTCGTCCAGCACCACGTGCCCCAGCGACGGTGTCCGCTCCACCACGTCCCGCGCCTCGTCGATCAGCACCGCGTCCGCCGCCGACCACCGCGCCGACCGCACGCCCCGCGGCGCCTTCTCCCACAGCAGCAGCCGCTGCTCGTCCGCGTCGAGAACCCCTTCTGCGTGCGCGGCGAGGAAGCCGGCGTCCGACAGCAGCCGCAGCACCAGCTTCACCGGGTCCACCGCCGGCCAGATCCCCTTCACCGCCGCCTTGACCGCCGCGTTCCGCGCCACCGCGTCCTGCACCCGGTCGTCCGGCGCCTCCCCGGCCCGCTCCATCCGGACGAGCACCGCGTGCGCGATCCGCTGCGGCAGCGCCTCCCGCGCCGAGTTGTAGCGGATGTCCCGCGCGAGCAGCTCCCGTACCAGCTCCTCCACTTCGTACGCGGGCACCCGCCACCGCCGCGACCCGCGCACCACCACGACCGGCTCCACCGGCATCGTCACCCCGGCCCGCACCGCCCGCCGCAGCACCTCCGCCATCCGCGCGTCGCCCTTGAGCCGCGCCACCGGCGCGGGATCGGCCCCCCGTACGTCCACGTGCGCCACCAGCTCCGCCACCGTCGCCTGCTTGACGTCCAGCTCACCCAGTGTCGGCAGCACCTGCTCGATGTACCGCAGGAAGGAGTCGTTCGGCCCGATCACCAGCGTCCCCGTACGCGCCAGCCGCTCCCGGTGTGCATACAGCAGGTACGCAACCCGGTGCAGCCCCACCGCCGTCTTCCCCGTCCCCGGTGCCCCCTGTACGCAGACGGTTCCGCCGATCTCCGCCCGGACGATCTCGTCCTGCTCGGGCTGGATCGTCGCCACGATGTCCCGCATCGGCCCGACGCGCGGGCGCTCGATCTCCCGCTGGAGGAGGGCGCTCGACTTCGCCGCCTCGGCGGGGTCGGTCAGATGCTCGTCCTCGTACGCCGTGATCTCCCCGCGGTCGTACCCGAACCGGCGGCGGAGGGAGACGTCCATGGGGTCCTTCTTCGACGCCCGGTAGAACGGCTGCGAGACCGGCGCCCGCCAGTCGATCACCATCGGGTCCCCGTCGGCGTCGTGCACGTGCCGCCGCCCGATGTAGAAGTTCTCCCCGGGGTCCCCTTCGGCCATCTCCGCGCCGGGGGCGTGGGAGTAGTCGAGCCGCCCGAAGAAGAGCGGGGTGTCGGCCAGGTCGGCGAGGGCCTTGATCCGCAGGTCGATCTCGGACTGGAGCACCTCGGCGTTGACCCAGTTCGCGGTCACGTCGGCGATGTCCAGCGCCTCGGCATCGGCACGCATGGCACGCAGGGCGCTGCGGGACGCGGCGAGGTGGGCGCGCTCACGGAGGAGGGGGGCGGGGGGAGCGGAGGGAGCGGGGGTGGAGGGCGTGCCGGTGGTAGGGGTGGGATCGGACATGGTGGTACAAGCCTCCGGCGGCTGGCGGCCCGGTCACGGGCGTGGCGTAGGCCGCCGGTTTCCGACCGGCAGGCAGCACTCCCGGCGCGCGAAAACAGCCGGTGAGGCGGGGGCAGACGCGCGAGCATACGGGCGGGGAGGTGGGCCGGTCCAACGAATTTCTCCGCGGGGGGCGAATGGCCGGTACTGCGCTGGCGTCGGGTGGCGGGTCGCAGTTGTCTGTACGCCGACAATCGTTCAGTCCCGCTACGGACCACAAGGAGCCCGCCCCATGCGAAGAACCCGCTTATCCGCCACCCTGGCCACCCTCGCCCTCACCGCCGCCCTGGCCGGCACGGCCACGGCGACGGCCGCGCCGTCCGCGGCCGACGCCTCGGCGGCGCCTTCGTGCACCCAGGGGTACGTCTGCGTCCAGCCGGTCATCGGCTTCACCATCCGCGTGCCGGAGGGCAGCCGCCAGGACTTCGATCCGCCGGTGGCCATCGCCTCGGTGGTCAACGACACGAGCACCGGGTACTGCCTGACCGGCACCTACAACACCGGTGTCGCCCCCGGTGGCGTCTTCGAGCCGCGGCTTGCCTACTCCCTGCGCTCGCTGACCCCGTCGCCCGACGGCTACTGCCTGGCGACGGACGACTGACGCACGGCTCGGCAACCCCCTTCGGTCCCGGCATCGACGGCCACCACCGGCCGGGGCCGACCCGTCCGGGGCCGACCCGGCCGGGCCGACCCGGCCAGTGAAGGCCCCGGGCGCATCCGGTAGAACGTTGTTCGCAGCGGAAGGCGGCGGCGCCACCGGGGCGCGGTACTGAGGGGGCAGAGGTGCGGGTCATCGCCGACAGGTACGAACTGGTGGCGTTCGTGGGCCGGGGCGGCATGGGGGAGGTCTGGGAGGGCCGGGACCGGGTCATCGGGCGCCGTGTCGCGGTCAAACTGCTGCCGGACCACCAACACGGGTCCGCCGCCGACCTGTTCTTCCGCGAGGCGCGCACCGCGGGCGGCCTGAACCACCGCGGCGTCGTCACCGTCCACGACCTGGGCCGCGACCCGGGTGACGGCACGCTCTACCTCGTCATGGAGTACGTGGCCGGGCGCAACGTCGCCGTCGTGCTGCGCGAGGACGGCCCGCCGCCGCCCGCGGTGAGCGTCGAGTGGGCCGCCCAGACCACCGCCGCGCTGGCCGCCGCGCACGACGCGGGCGTGGTGCACCGGGACCTCAAGCCCGCCAACCTCATGCTCACCACCGGCGGCGAGGTGAAGATCCTCGACTTCGGCATCGCCCGCTTCATGGCCGCCACCGACAAGTCCAGCCAGGTCATGGGCACCCTCGCCTACATGCCGCCGGAGCGGTTCGCGCAGCACTCCGGCGACGCCCGCAGCGATCTGTACGCCATCGGCTGCATCCTGCACGAACTGCTCACCGGTCAGGTGCCGTTCGACGCGGGCGACCCGGTGTCGCTGATGACCGCCCATCTGACGAGGGCACCCGAGGCGCCCAGCGCGCGGCGCTCCGGCCTTCCCGCCGCCCTCGATGATCTGGTGCTGCGGCTGCTCGCGAAGGAACCGGCCGACCGCCCGCAGTCCGCGGCCTCGGTCCATGACGAACTGCGGACTCTGGACCTGGCTTCGATGCGGGCTGAGGAGCCGGGCCCGGCCCGGCCGCCGTCGGCGTCCGCCGCCACTCCCACCGCCACGCCCACGGCTCCCGGCACACCGCCGGCACCGGCCCCGGCCGATCCGCCGCCGTACGCACCGCCGGCCCCCGGGCAGCCGCCCGCGGCCCACCAGTTGCCGACGCGGACGGCCGCTCCTTCCGCACCCGGGAACCCCTCGGGCGCGGGGGGCGGTCCCGCCGCGCCGGGCCGCCGCCGTGCCCTGCTGTACGGCCTGGGCGGAGCGGTGGCGCTGGCGGCCGGCACCGGACTCGCACTCGCCCTGGCCACGGACGACGGTGACAAGCGGGCCGACGGGGGCGGCTCCGGCACCACCGGGCCGGAAGCGGACGCCGTCCCGAAGCGCAGGGTCCGTCCCTGGCGCTACGACATCACCAGCGAGCCACCGACCGTGTGCGCGGTGGCCGGCGGTGTCCTGTACGTCTCGGCCGACTTCAGGATCACCGCCCTGGACGCGCGAACCGGGAAGAAGCGCTGGGAGGGCCCCAGGTTCTCCTTCCTCCCGGACCAGCCCGCCGCCGCCGACGGGACGGTGTACGTGGGCGGCGGCGAAGAACTGTGGGCGCTGGACGCGGACGGAAAGAAGAAGTGGACCTTCCCCACCGGTGACCGGATACGCAGCAGGCCGACCGTGGCCGGCGGAATCGCCGGAATCGTCTACTGCGCGAGCCTGGACACGAACGTGTACGCCGTGCACGCGGACGGAGGCCGGAAGGCGTGGAGCTTTCCGTGCGGGGACGAGCTTCACTCCTCCCCGACGGTCGCCGACGGCACCGTGTACGTCGGCTGCGACGGGAAGGACAACACCCTCTACGCGCTGGACGCGGCCAGCGGCGACCTGAAGTGGACCTTCCCCGCGGACAAGGGCTTCCCACAGGCGCCCGTCGTGTCCGGCGGCCTGGTGTACGCGGGCGCCGGTGACGGAAAGCTCTATGCGATCCACGCCGACGGAGGCGTCGAGAAGTGGTCGGTCGAGGGGACCGCCGCAACGAACCAGACCCTCTACCTCGCGGACGACACGGTCTACGTCGCCGGTGACGACGGACGTGTCCACGCGTTCGACGCGTCGTCGGGCGACAAGAAGTGGACCAACGAGGGCATGTCGACCGTGAATCCCACGCAGCTCGCGGTGGCGGGGGGCCTCGTCTACTTCGGTGAGACCCTGAGCGACGTCGGCAGCGTCCGGGCCCTCGACATCGGTGACGGCTCCGAGCGCTGGACCGCCTCGACGCTCTCCGGGCTGTCCCCGGGCAACCGGGAGAACGGCCCGGTCACGGCGTACGACTTCGTGTACGTGACCAACGAGAAGGGCGTGGTGGCTCTCGACGCGGCCACGGGTGCGGCCCCGGACCTGGGCCCGGCCTGAGCCCGTACCGGGCCCGGTAGGTCAGGGAGCGAGCGTCTTCTGGAACCAGGCGACGTCCCAGAACCTGCCGAACTTCCTCCCGACCTCCTCGTACACGCCGACGGACCGGAACCCGAAGCGCAGGTGGAGCCGTTCCGACACCTCGTTGGGCAGCGCCACCCCGGCGAGGGCCAGGTGCACGTCCTCCTGCTCCAGCACCTCGAAGAGCGAGGTGTAGAGCAGGCTCCCGACGCCCCGCCCTACGTGCTCGGGCGCCAGATAGACGCTGGTCTCGACGGAGGTCGAGTACGCCGGTTTCGGGCGGAAGGGGCTGCTGGTCGCATAGCCGAGGATCTTGCCGCCGTCCTCCGCCACGAGCAGCCGGTGCGGACCCCGGTCCGGGTGGGATGCCAGCCACGGGCGGCGCTGATCAACGGTGAGCGGCTCGATGTCGAAGGTGATCGGCGTCTCGACGACGTAGTGGTTGTAGATGCGGGTCAGCTCTTCGAGGTCGTCCTCGATGCCCGGCCGTACCCGCGTACTCACGTCGTTTGCCCTGCTCACCCCGGTGCTCATACGGCGATCGTAATAAGCGCACGTTACGTCCCCGTTTCGCGGCATAGCGGTCCGGAGACGGAGGCAGAAGGGGGCATCGTCAGGTGGCGGGGAACTCCTCACGCTTGACGGCGGCGACGAAGGCGTCCCAGGCGGCGGGGGTGAAGGCCAGGTGGGGGCCGCCGGGGTCTTTCGAGTCGCGCACGGGGACGGTGGTGGGGGTGGTGGCCACCTCGATGCAGTCTCCGCCGTTGTCGTGGCTGTAGCTGCTCTTACGCCAGTCTGTGGCCACCTCGATGCAGTCACCGCCATTGTCGCCGCTGTAGCTGCTCTTACGCCAGGTCATGGCCATGCTGCCCGTATCCCTCCATGAACTCGCCGATCAGGGTGGCGGATTCGCGAGCCGACATGGCGTCAGCCCTGAGCACATCATAGGTCCGCAGGTGCTGCTCGAAGGCCGCTGGATTCCTGCTGAAGTGTCCATGGTCAAGTGCCTCGGCGTAGGCCCATTTTTCGTCGTCGGGGAGCGTGATCAGCGACATCGAGCCGCGCGGGCGGATGAGTTCCGGTCGGTCGGCCGGGGCCACCTGGATCTGGATGTTGGTTCGCTGACCTGCGGCGAGTAGGTGTTCGCACTGCTTGCGCATGACCCCTGGGCCGCCGACTACGTTGCGCAGGCAGCTCTCATCGATTACTGCGATGTACAACGGGCCCTGTGGCGAGAAGAACCTCTGCTGGCGGCTGAGCCTGGCTCGTACACGTTCCTCGACCTTCTCCTCATCTTCCGTGACACGTGCGAACAGCGCTTGGGCGTACAACTCGATTTGCAGCAGACCCGGCACGACTCCCTCGTGGTACGCCCGCAACGCCACGCACTCCGCGTCCATCTGCGCTCGTCGTTCGAACCAGTCCGGATGCGCGACATCCGGGTACCAGTCGACCTTCAGCCACAGCCGTGCTAACAGCCCGTTACCGCCCAGTACTTCGTCGCACTTCTCCGCGAACGTGTCCGGCGGGACGCTCGTCCCCGTCTCCACCCTCGCCACGTACGACCGGTCGCACGGGATCTGCCTCGCCAGCTCCGCCTGCGTCATACCCGCTGCCTCGCGCAGGTGTTTCAGCACGTCGCCGAACATCTCGGCCGTCGTGCCGGTCGCGCGATGGGTGGCGTTCCGTGGGGTCATGTCTGCCTCCCAGTTCAGGTCACGTCTGTCACGTGCCGGGCCTTGCTCTCGGCCACTCCGCTCCGAAAGCCTTTCACCACGCAGCGTAATCAAGCGCTACGACAATACAGCCGTAAATCCCAAAGTGTCACTGTAATTCTGGAGTTGAGGTGGATGGCCGAGCATGGAGCGTGCGGTTCGGAGGGGATGTCGCGCGAGTGGTCGATGGGGTACGTGATGGGTTACCGGTCCGTGCCGCTCGTGCGGGTGCACGTGCGGCGGCAGTTGGCGCTGTGGCGGTGGGGCGGGGACGCGCAGGACGCGGCGCTCGTGGTGTCGGAGTTGGTGACGAACGCGATCCAGTACGGGCGGCAGGTCGGGCGCCGGGTGTGGGTGCGGCTGGCCGTACGGGAGGACGGGTCGCTGGTGATCGACGTATCGGACCCGCAGACGACGCAGCCGCCGCGGGTGCCGGATGCGTCGCCGCCGGGTCCTGAGGACGAGCGTGGGAGGGGGCTGTTCCTGGCGCGGGGGCTGGGGGCGGAGCTGTCGTGGTTCCCGCGCGAATTCGCCGGCAAGACCGTACGGGCGACGCTGGAGCCGGCGCGGGTTCCGCGGCCGCCGCAGGAGACGTGGGACGAGGAAGTCGGGGGAACCCTGAGACTTCCGTAGGGGTGCGGCTGGCCCTTGGGTCGTAGATCCGGGGCGGTGGGGTTCCGCCCGCGGGCCGAGGTTTTCGCAGGTGATCCGCGGCACGCTGGAAACATGAGCAGCGCTTCCATCGCCCCGCCGCGCGGGGCAGCAGACAGCCGGCGGGCCACCGACGCCCCGCAGCCCGACAGCCCGCACATCGCGACGGTGGCCGCGCGTGCGACGAGGAACCACCTGCACACGGCGTGGCGCGCGGTCGCGGCCTTCGGCGGTGCGGTGGTGTCGGTGGTCGTCCTGGGGGAGTACGCGGACCGCTGACGGGGACCCCGGTCAGAGGCATGAATCGGCCGGAGATTCGGGCCGGGGTGAGCGGTACAGCCGGTGTGATCTCACAGCGGCTGGGCGGGACCCAGGGCTGCCGCCGCCCGTCGAATGTTCTGCACGGTCCAGGGCGGGCAGTCCGCGATGGCCTCGACTTCCGGCTGCGTACGCCACAGGACCTCGGATACCTCGGCCGGTGCGGCGGGGTGGGGGGCTGCGTTCTCGGGGAGGTGGGCGGCGAAGAGGACGTTCACGACGGGGTTGCCGGTGTCGGAGACGAAGAAGGTGCTCTCGGCGTAGTGGAGCGGAACGCCGGTGAGATCGACGCCGACCTCTTCGGCTGTCTCGCGCCGGGCGGTGGCTTCGAGGACGTCGTCACTGTCGGATGGGCCGGCGGCCGCCTCTACTTTGCCGCCGGGGACGGCGAGGGTCCCGCCGGCGTGGCCCAGGTCGGGGTGGCGGACGATCAACAGCCACTGATCATGGCGCCGTAGGGCGACACAGACGTTGACGACGTACACGGAAGACCTCCAGGGGCGGGCAGCCGGAACGACCCGGCGGCCCAGGGCGCGAGAGCAAGGATCTCAACGCCGGGGCGCCACCGGACCTACCCCGGCCCTGTCGCCTTCTGAACCCGCGCTGCCGGGCTCCACACACCCGGCGCCCGCGCCTCTGGGCCCCGGCGCGCCCGGTGTCCGCGTTCCCGCGTCTCGGCACACCCGGCATGCGCGCCCCTGCGTTCCGGCACACCCGGTGTGCGTGTCCCCGCGTCTCGGCGCACCCGGTGTGCGCGCCTCTGGGCCTTGGCACACCTGGTGTCCGTGTCCCGGCGTCTCGGTGCACCCGGCGTGCGCGTTCCCGCTGGCGCACCCCCCCCGGTGTCGGCGTCCCCGCCTCTCGGCACACGCGGCCTACGCTCCGCGTCTCGGCGCCCCGTGTCCGCGTTCCCGGCGTCCTCGCGTCTCGGTGCACCCGGCGTCCGAGGCTCTGGGTCTCGGCACACCCGGTGTCCGTGTCCCGGCGTCTCGGTGCACCCGGCGTGCGTGTCCCCGCGTCTCGGTACACCCGGCGTGCGCGCCCCTGCGTCTCGGCGCACCCGGCCTCCGCGTCCCGCGTCTCGGCACCCCGTATGCGCGTCCCCCCGCGTCTCAGCACCCCGCGTCCGCGTCCCCGCGTCTTAGTACACCCGGCGTCCGCGCAGCGAGTCCGCGAGACACCGCAGTCCGGGGGGGCCGGCACCGGGAATACCCGCCCGAGCGAGCACCCCGAGGGCGCTCGATTCCCCCCCCATCTCCGGCACGTCATCTCCCCTCACGCCCGCCCAAGGGTATGCGCCTGCTCTGACAGCGCGGGGGGTAGCAGGGCGTTGAGCTGGTACGTCCTGTCTGTGGGGGCCGGGTGCGGGGGTACGGTGCCGGGCGCGCGGTGGTGCGTGGGGTGGGCCGGTGTACGGGGTGGCGGCGAAGGGAGTAGGGCGTCGTTGGGGCTCCCCCCGG